>JALHPN010000087.1 GCA_022842465.1 Polyangiaceae bacterium
GAGCCGACGCCGCCACCGGCGCGCGAGGACGCCGGGCTCGCGAAGGCGCGCGCAGGCGCCGCGCACGGCAAGCCGCGCGCGACCCCGAGGATCGACTGCCATCCGCCGTACGTGGTCGAAGGCGGCATCAAGCGTTACAAGAGGGAATGTTTTCCAGGCGGGGCCCCCCGCGGCCGCTGACGCCCCTCGCGATCGCCGCGGTCGTCCTCGTCGGTCTTTCGATCGGAGACGCCCGCGCGCAGGCGAGGAGACCAGAGGCCGTCGACGCCTGCATCTCCGCTTCCGAGACCGCGCAGCTCGAGCGCGCCGCCGGTCGCCTCGAGTCCGCGCGCATCGAGCTCTCGCGCTGCCTCGCCTCCGACTGCCCGGCCCTCATCCGGAGGGACTGCGAGGCCTATCTCGCGGACGTGGAGAAGGCGACGCCGACCGTCGTCTTCCGTGTGAGGGACGAGCGCGGCGACGTCGAAGGCGCCGAGATCCGCGTCGACGGGGCGGCGAAGGCCGTCTCCGTCGACGGGCGAGCCCGCGCGTTCGATCCCGGACCCCACGATGTCGAGGTCGTCCTTGCGAATCGACCGCCGGTTCGCACGCGCTTCGTCGCCGAGGAGACGGTGAAAGGGCGCATCGTCGAGATCCAGCTCCCCGTCGAGGCTCGCCCGAGCCCGAGCGCGACGATCGCGGTCCCTCGTGGTCGCCCGACCGAAGGTCTCACGACCGGCGCCCTCCTGGCCACGATCGGCTTGGCCGGCCTCTCCGTCGTCGGGCTCGGGACCTTCACGATCGTGGGGCTCGGGGCGGACGCGGACTATCGCGAGCTCCGGGACACGTGCGGCTCACGCTGCGAGCCGGGCCGAGCGGACGACCTGAAGACTCGCTTCCTCGTCGCCGACGTCGCCCTCGGAGTCTCCGTCGTCGCCCTGGCGGCGAGCGCCCTCGTCTACGTGCTCGGCCCGCGTGACGTGACCCTCGGCACGCAGAGCCGACGTCGCTAGGGCTCGCAGGGGCTACGCGCGGCGAGCGAGATCAGCCGCGACGCGTGAGGGAGACACCGTCCCCCACCCTCGACCCAGATCATCCCCCGCCTGGCGCAGCCGGACCGCAACTTCCACCGGGGATCACGCACCCGAGCGCGCCCCCCGTGCCAGGCACGGCCGTTGATGCACTCCGCCGCAGATGGCGCCACCTGCAAGCGTCGGACGTCTCGTCGGACTCCTCGTCGCCGCCGCGGGAGCGGCGACGGCCTGCGCTTCCCCCGCCGACGAGGGCGTCGACCACGGCGCGGAGGCCTTCACGGTCGACAGCGGCGACAAGTTCGTCATCTCGGCCTCGCCGGAGAAGGTCGTCCTCCTCAAGAAGGTCGGGGCTGCGGAATTTCCGTTCGACGAGGCCGGGCTCCGCGACAAGGTCCTCCTCGTGCACCCGGTCGCGCAGCGCGCCGAGACCGGCGTGGTCGCGCGCGCCCTCGCGGTCGAGGACGACGGCGACCGCTGGGTCGTCACGACGAAGCCGCTGACGCTCGCGGAGATGGCAGCGCTCCGCGAGGACGAGATCGTCCGCGTGTACGTCGACGGGCGGAAGCTGCGATCGCGATCGGGCGACGTGAGACCGCTCTCGGTCGCCGACTGGCTCGAGCCGGGTCGCATCGAGCCGAAGGCGCTCTCGGGCTTCGCGTTCGACGGCTTCGATCTGGACTCGGGCCTCGATCTCGGCATGGCGATGCACATGCAGGCCGGCGTCGGATTCACCCACAAGATCACGAAGAGCCGCTTCACCCCCGAGGCCCTCGTCGAGTGGTCGCGCGAGCGCGGCCTCGAGCTCGGCTTCCGCGCCGAGCTCGAGTGGCACTCGACGCTCACGATCAGCGGGAGGGTCCAGGGAGAGCTCTACCGATCGAGGACCGTGGAGACGCCGTCCGTCTACGTCGTCGTGCCGGTCGGCTTCCTTCCGCTCCCGATCGTCCTCCACGCCAACGCGACCGTGTTCTGCAACGTGGCCGTCTCGGGCCCGCTCGACGTGTCCGTCGACCTCACCGCCACGGCGAAGCTCGGCGGCTCGCTCCGCGTCCAGCCGCGCGCGAGCCAGACGCCGGCGGACTGGGTCTCGGAGGGGCGGTGGAAGCCGGAGGCGGACGGAAGCGTCGCGATCGGCATGGGCGTCGCGCCGAAGATCGGCGCAAACGTCGGCTGCGCGCTCCCGCGCATCGAGCTCAGGACGACCGTGGGCGGCGTCGCGGGGCCCTACCTCGCCGTGACGCCGAGCGTCTCGGTGGGGACCGACGGCGCCGTCTTCGAAGGCAGGGTCGCAGGCGGCGTCGGCGCCGGCATGTTCGGCTTCGGCAAGGGTGTGGAGCTCAACTTCTACACGTGGCGGCCCGCGTCGCAGAGGTGACGAGCCCGACGAGGAGGAGCACGCCCCCCGGAGGAACGAGCGCGACGCCGATGCCCGGATCCCCGCCGCGAGCGCCGATGGTCCCCGCGAGGAAGCCGAGCGGGACGAGCGCCGTCGCCCCGAGCAGGCAGGACGAGGCGCGTCGCGTCCCGATCGCCGGCCTCGCGTGCGCCGCCGCGGCGTAGGCGACGTTCACGAGCGAGAGGCCCGTACCGTGCGCGTGCGCGAGCCGGAGGAGGAGCCGCACCGTCTCCTGCCCGGCATCGAGGAAGAGCCCGACCTTCGCGGCGTGGAGCGCCTCGAGCACGAGACCGAGCGCCACCGAGAGCGCGAGTCCCCAGAGCCCGACGCGCAGGTGGCGATCGACGAGGGAGGCGCCCGCGGTCACTCGGCGATCGATACCGCGCGCACGTCGCGGCGCGCAAGGAGGTCTCGGAGCGCGTCGTCGTCGAGGAGGTCCGCCACGGCGCCGGCGGGACCCGGCACCCCGCGCGATGCCATCCACCGGACCGCGGCGTAGGGATCACGCTCCAGCACGCGCCGAGCGAGGACGACCTCCGGCGACGAGGAGGCGCTCCGGCCCACCGCGTCGGCGACGATCGCACGGGCCGCAGCGTCCGACACGAGCGCGGCCCGCAGGCCCTCCGCCACGCGCACGCGCGCGTCGCCGGCCGGCCAGGCCGCCGTCTCGCGGCCGCCGTACCACGTCGTGAGCCACGAGGCCGTCCACGCGAGCGGCCTGTCGAGGTGACAGAGGTTGCACGCGTTGGGCTCGCCGGTGTCGGACGTGCGCAGGGCGCTCGGGCTCGCGATCCGATGCGAGCGCGTGGCGGAGAGGAGCGCATAGCTCGTCCGAGGCATGTGGCACGAGACGCACGCGTTGCCCTCGCTCCCGGGCGCGTGGTGCCCGTGCGTCCGCGCCCGCTCGTCCGTGTGGCACGAGGTGCACCCCGCGTCGCCGACGCGCGCGGGCGCGATCTGCCCGCGCGGATCCCCATCGTGCATCGCGTGACAGGACGTGCACGTCATCTTGCGATCGCCCGCGCCGCGGACGAAGCAGGGGGAGGCGACGAGGCCGTTGTACTCGCGCCCGCCGACGCGCACGCTCCCATCGGGCCAGAACAGCCCCGACACGTCGGCGTCGACGGTCGGCGCGAGCGGATCGCCGAACGTCGCCGGCGAGAGCACGAAGCGAGAGCGCTCGAGCTCGTCGCCGGGGCGGTGGCTCCGCGTGTAGCCGCGTGACCACCACTCCGCCTCGTCCCGCGGGTAGGCGAACGCGTGGCAGCCGCCGCAGATCGCCGCGCTCTTCTCCGGCGACAGCCGGCGGGGATTCGTGATCGTCGCGTCAGCGGCGCCGTGCTGCGCGTACCGCGCGATCGGATCGCGATGACGCTCCGCGTGCCGCCGACCCGGTCCATGGCACGCCTCGCAGGCGACGCCGAGCTCGGCGACGCGGGTGTCCCAGCGGTCGTTCGGGACGTCGCGACGCGGCTCGCCGGCGACGGCATGGCAGGCGATGCAGCTCGAGCCCCAGCGCACGACCGGCATCGGCGCATCGGGCGGGAGGAGGAACGCGTCGCGCCGCGCGACGAACCGCCCCGCAGAGACCATCCACACGAAGGGGAAGAGGACGAGCTCACCCGGCCGCGGCCCCGCGACCCAGAACGCCTGCTCGCGGTGCGAGCCCGTCACGAGGGCGACGTCGACGGAGGCGTCGCGCCCGGCGAGATCCGCCACGACGCGCGCGCCCTCGGCCCGCAGGCGGAAGATCCCGCCCTCCCCCACCAGGGGACGTCCGTCGAGCGGCGCGCGGACCGCCGCGAGGGTCGGCTCCTGCGTCATCGTCCGGTGGAACGTCCGCCCGAAGCTCGCGTGCTCGCCCGGGTGACACGGCAGACACGACCGCGAGCCGAGGAACGAAGGCGCGTCGCCGGTGAGGATCGGGCGCCGCGGCGCGGGCGGCGGAGCTCCAGCCAACGCGACGACGGCCCCCACGCCGGTGAGCGCCGCGATCGCCCCGACGACGACGCTCGCGCCGCCGCGCACCGCGAGCACGCACGCGATCGCGAGCGCGAGCACGACGAGCACGACCGCGGCGGACATCGACGCGAAGGATACACGCCGAACCTGGAAATCAGGCCTCGCATGCGCGCGAAGCTCGAGCGCGCGGGCGGAGCTCCACGATGAGCGCGCATGTGCTCACGACGGGGTGAAGCTCTCTCCTATTTGCCTGCTCGCGCTTTGTGGAGCCTCGCGGCGACCCGTACCGTCCCGCCCCGCGAAGGACAGGGACGCGCGGGTCGCACTGCCGCCGTCCGATCGGCGTGAGCGCGCGGAGCCGAGGGGCACGCCGCGTGTGCCGCCGACCGTCTCGCGCGGACGCGCACGTCCGCGCGAAGGGTGACGCTCGTCCTCCGCACGACGCCCCTCCCCTCCGAGGAGTACGACGTGAATCGAGTTCGAACGCTCTCCCTCATCTCCGCAGGTCTCGCGGCCATCGCGTCCGCGGCATGCGAAGGCGCCGCGGCTCCGGCGCCGAACGACGGCGCGGAGACGCTGAGCACGGAGATGACCGTCCCGGAAGGTCCGGAGACCGACACGGCGCGCCGCCCCGTCGCCTTCCCGTCACGCAGAGAGCCCACGGCCACCGCACCCGCACCCGCACCCGCACCCGCACCCCCCTCCCCACGCCCCGTCCCGCATCGCGGCGTGAACCTCGCCGGCGCGGAGTTCGGGAGCGCCCTCCCCGGCACCGAAGGGCGTGACTACCGCTTCCCGACGGCGGAGGAGGTCGACTACTTCGTCGCGAAGGGGATGACGACGTTCCGCGTGGGCTTCAAGTGGGAGCGCCTCCAGCGGTCGACCTACGCCGCGTTCGAGTCGACGTATGCCTCGCGGCTCGACGCGATCGTCGCCCACGCCACGACCAAGGGTGCGAGCGTGATCCTGAACCCGCACAACTTCGCGCGGTACCGGGGCGAGCTCGTCGGGTCGAGCGCCGTCCCGAACGCCGCGTTCGCCGACTTCTGGAGGAGGCTCGCCTCGCGCTACGCCGCGAACGACCACGTGCTCTTCAACCTCGTGAACGAGCCGAACACCATGCCGACCGAGCAGTGGGTGTCGGCGGCCAACGCCGCCATCGCCGCGATCCGGAGCGTCGGGGCGCACAGCACGATCATCGTGCCGGGAAACGCGTGGACGGGCGCGCACAGCTGGTACGAAAACTGGTACGGCACCTCGAACGCCGTCGCGATGCTCGCGATCACGGACCCCGAGGACAACGTCTGGTTCGAGGCGCATCAGTACCTCGACGCGAACGCGGGGGGAGCGGAGCAGACCTGCGTGAGCACGACCGCGGGGCGGGATCGCCTCGCCCCCTTCGTCGGATGGCTCCGCGCCAACGGCAAGAAGGGGTTCGTCGGCGAGCTCGCCGGCGGCAACAACGCGACTTGTCGGGCCGCGATCGAGGACATGCTCGCGTACATGAACGCGCAGGGCGACGTGCTGACGGGCTGGCTCTGGTGGGCAGCGGGCCCGGCGTGGGGCGACTACGGGTTCTCGATCGAGCCGACGAGGACGCGAGGCGGCCTCGTCGACCGACCGTACATGGCGTGGCTCACGCCTTACCTCTGACCGCCATCAAGCTCGCGCGCCTGCGCCGCGGACGACCGCCGCCACCGAGAGGAGGCCGCCGATCGCGGCCTCCATCCCGCCGCGGGCGACGAGCGCATGGGCGAACGCATGGAGGTCGTCGGCCGTGGTGATGGCACGGAGGCCCGCGGCACGGAGCGCCTCGTCGTAGATGCGGACGGCCATCTCCTCGCCGAGGACACGGGAGAGCTTCCCCATCGCGAGCTCGCGGAGCGCATCGGGGGTCGTCAAGAGACCCTGCGTGTCTGGTCGTGGTGACGGTGGCGTGAGCTCATGCGGCGCGTCGCGAGATCCGAGCGACGTTCCTTACCCCCGCCGCGGCGGCTGTCCATGCGGCCGGTTGCAGCATGCCGACTCCCGACCGCGGTGGACGCCGAGGGCCCGCGCCTTTATCGTCGAGCCCGTGTCGATTCGTGGGATCGAGCCCGGCCTCCTCCTCGCTGCCCCCGGGCTCGGCGATCCGAACTTCGAGGGTACGGTCGTGCTCCTCGGGCTTCACGACGAGGACGACGGCTCCCTCGGGTGGACGGTGAACGGGCCCTTCGTCGACACGGCGGCCACGATCGTTCGTGCGACCGGCCTCGTGGCCGCGGGCGACGTGCTCCCCCCGGTCTTCGATCGGCCGGCGGTCCGCGGCGGCCCGGTCTCGCCGGAGTCGGTGTGGATCCTGTACCGCCGCCAAGGCGACGACGCGGTCCTCCCCGGATCGATCGAGGTCGGCGCCGAGATCGCCGTGACGGCCACGGCCGCGGCGCTCGAGATGCTCGTCGCGGGCAAGGGCCCCGCGGACTTCCACCTCCTCGTGGGCTACGCCGGCTGGGGCCCGGGGCAGCTCGCGCGCGAGCTCGCGGGAGGGACCTGGCTCCCGGCGGCCGCCGACGCGGAGCTCCTCTTCGACACGCACCGCGACAAGCTCTGGGAGCTCGGCTATGCGCGCGTCCTCGGGAGCGTCCCCGCCGCGTTCGTCACGACCACGCGCGGGAGCGCCTAGGTCGTGGCGGGCCACGAGGCGCGACGGACGGCCGAAGAGATGCTCGAGGAGCTCGAGCGCCTCAACGACGCGATCGTCCTGAAGATCGAGCGGGCGAGCGTCGCGACGCGGAGCCGCTACCACGACGAGCTCTTGCCTCGCCTCGAGCAAGCGCGCGAGCTCACGGCGCGAGGAACGGCGCGGGCGCGGAATGCCTGCGAGGACGCCCTCGCCGCCTTCCGCGAGGTCGCCTTCACGGCGAACGCGACCGTCACGAAGGCCGTCTTCTGAGGTCGAGCGCGTCGAGCACGGCCGCCGCCGCGACGCGTGAGGCGGCCGCATCGCGGGCGGCGCGCGGGAACCGCGCGACCACCGGCCCGTGGCCGAGCGCGTCGAGCTCGACGCCGTTCCCGCCGGTCGATGCGTCGTCGCGCTCGGGCGCGGAGAGGACCACGAGCGGACGCGCGAGCACCCCCCGCGTCCCGGCGAGGACGGCGCCCACGTCGTGGAGGACGCCGAGGCGATCGGACGCGACGAGCAGGAGCGACGCGCCCGTGAGGGCTCGGACGAGATCGACGTTCGTGAGGTCCGGCCCGAGCGGGGAGAAGAGGCCCCCGGCCGTCTCCACGACGAGGAGCTCCTTGCCCTCCGCGAGCTCGCGCGCGCGCCGCGTGATCCGCTCGAGCTCGATCGGTCGGCCCTCCTCCCGGGCCGCGAGGTGGGGCGAGACCGGCCGCGCGTACGCGTAGGTCGGGGGGACGTACTCGGCCGCGAGCGCCTCGGCGTGCCGCAAGGCGTCGTCGCAGATCTCGGCCGGCGCGCAGCCGGTGGCGATCGGCTTGTAGCCCGCCGCGACGAGACCGCGCGCACGCGCCGCGGCGAGCACCGCCGACGAGACGTGCGTCTTGCCGACGTCCGTGCCCGTTCCCGCGACGACGACGACGTGCGCGCTCACGACGTCTTCGCGAGCGCGTCGAGGCCGATGACGGTCCAGTCGTCATGGGCGTGGCCGCGCGCGATCATCGCGTCCATGCGCGCTGCGATCGCCGGGAGCATCGTCAGCGCCTCTCCGCCTGCCCTCGCCTCTTCCTCCATCAGCCGCGCGTCCTTGCGCGCCATCCCGAGCTCCCAGGACGCCTTGCCGAAGTCGGCGCCGAGCATTCGCTCCGCGCGCGCGCCGATGGTGGCGCCCGGGTTGAACTGAGCGAAGAGGCTGGCCGCCTCCGCCGGCTCGATGTCGAGCGCGCGAGCGAGCGTGAACATCTCAGCGAGACCCCCGGTGAGGAACATGAGAAAGAGGTTGCCGAGCAGCTTGAAGCCGGCCGCCTTGTCGGCGCGCTCGCCGAGGTCGACGAGCTTGCCGGTCATCCGCTCGAGGTGGGGGCGCGCCTCGCCCACGCGCGCCCGGGCGCCCGCGACGAGCATGAGCCCCGTCGACTCGAGGGCGTTCTGCGGACCCATGAACACGGGGGCGTGGAGGTAGCGGACTCCGCGCGGGTCCCAGCGCGCCACGCGCTCGCGCACGCCCGTCGCGGTCGTCGTCGTGTGGTCGACGACGAGGGCGCCCGGGCCGAGCGACGCACGAACCCTCTCGAGCACGTCGTCGACCGCCGCGTCGTCCGAGAGCGCGAGGTGCACGCGCTCCGCGCCGCGGACGGCGTCGGCGGGGTCCTCGAACGGACGCGCGCCCGCGGCGGCGAGGACGCGCGCCTTCTCGGGCGAGCGATTCCAGACCTGCACGTCCTCTCCGCGCCGACGGAGCGCGCGAACGAATCCCGAGCCGAGGAGCCCCGTTCCGAGGAAGGCGATCATGGTGCCGAGCCTAGGGTCACGTCTGGGATGGCGCCATCCACTTCGGCGTGGGGAGCGGCCGCCAGGCGGCCAGCTTCGCGAGGAGCGCCTCGGGCGTCTCGGCGACCTGCAGGATCGCGCGGTGCTCGGGTCGGACGAACTCGGTCGCGACGAGGTGGTCGAGGAAGCCGACGAGCGGCCCGTAGAAGCCGTCGACGTCGAGGAGGCCGACGGGCTTGTCCTGGCCGCCGAGCTGCGTCCAGGTCCAGGCCTCGAAGAGCTCCTCCATCGTTCCGATCCCGCCCGGGAGGGCGATGAACGCGTCGGCGAGCTCCGCCATCTTCGCCTTTCGCGTGTGCATCGTGTCGACGACGAGGAGCTCGGTCAGCCCGCGGTGGTCGACCTCGCGCTCCTTCAGGAAGCCCGGGATGACGCCGACGACCTCCCCTCCCCCTGCGAGCGCGGCGTCCGCGACGACGCCCATGAGGCCGACCCGCCCGCCGCCGTACACCACGCCGATCCCGCGCGCAGCGAGGAGCTCCCCCAGCGCCGCCGCGGCCGCGGCGTAGGCCGGAGAGCGTCCCGCGCTCGAGCCGCAATACACGCAGACGCGTCTCATCCGCCCTCCGCTCTCAGCCCGTCGTAGAACTCCCATGTGATGCGCTCGTAGAACGCCTTCGCGGGAGGGCTCTCGAGGAGCATCTTCACCGTCGGCCAGACGAGCTCCGCGATCGCCTCGAGCTCGGGCTCCGCGCTGACGCCCACCTCGGCGAGCAGATCGCCGAGCGTCTTGTCGCCCTGCTCGACGAGCATCGCGTCGAGCTCTCGGCGGAGACGCTCGCGCGGCCGCGCGTGGCGGACGACGGCGACCGCGATCTCCTCCGCCGCGCGGTCCGCGCTCGCTCGCGCCTCCGGATCGAAGCCAGAGGCGATCTCGGAGACCGTCTGCTCGTAGAAGAACGCGACGACGCTCTTCCTCAGCGCGACGAAGGCCGGATCGCCGCCCTTCAGCACGACGAAGTCCGCCATCTTCCCCTTCGCGCGTCGCGAGAACGCGAGGAGAAACTTCCGGATCTCCGGCTCGAGCCGCTTGTCGAACTCCGTGCGAACGGCCGAGATCGACTTCAGCACCGCGCCGGAACCGATCGGCACGAAGCGCTTGATGAGCGCAGGCAGGCCCCAGTCGGCGAAGAACGGGTTGACCGTGTCGTTGAACTCGACGAGCGCGTCGTAGAGGACGTCGCGGAGGATCTCCTCGATGGCCTCTTGCTCGAGCACCCGGCGGACGAGCGCTTCGGGCACGAGATCGGCCCGACCGACGAGCTCGTCGATCGCCTCGCGCGCCGCGGCCGGAACGTACGCCCCGAGCTCGACGTCGTCCGTCGCGAGCGACGCGGCGAGGCGCGCGTGCACCTCGCGCGCGACCGGCGCGGCGAGCAATCGCACCTGCGGCTCGGTCGCGATCTTCGTGAGGCCGACGAGGAGGGCGTCGGCGTCGACGAGCTCACGCACGCGCTTGCCGAGCACGTGCCCGTACGCGCTCACGAACGAACGAACGAAGTCTGCCTTCGCACGCTCGTCGACGAGCCGCTCGGCGAGATAGGCGACGTGGCGGGCGCGGAGCGCCGAGAGCACGGCGGGCGGAAGCGAGGAGAGGACGTCGCCGGACACGCGCCGGACCCTAGCACGAGCGTCCGCGTGGACGAGCTCAGCGGAGCGCCGAGGCGAGCGTCGCCCCCCAGACGGCGTGTGCGAGGATCATCGCGAACGGACGTCCGGGGCGATCGTCTTTCGCCGGCGGCAGGATGCCGAGCGCAGGGACCCACCCCAGGTAGCTGACCGTCCAGACCAGGCCTCCGTACGCCACGCCGAGCGCGAGGGGCGGAGCCTTCGCGGGCGCCCCGACGAGGCGGGCGACGAACGAGCGTCGGCGCGCGCGGCCCGTCCGGACGAGCTCGAAGACGGACGCAGCCACGGCGCCGAACCCGAAGTGCGCGAGCGCCCCGAGCGCCTTCTCCGCCGACCTCGGCGCCTTGCCGCGGACCCCCGCCGCCGCGAGCGCGTCGTCCGTGATGATCTGCGGCGGCATGCGACCGAGCACGCCGAGCCTCTGGAGCGCGAACATCGAGGCCGACATCGTGACCGTGGCCGCGAGCCCCGCGAGGGTCCCGCGGAGCAAGGCGTACGGCAGAGGGTGGAGGGCGCGCATGCTCGCGGAGGCAAGCAAGACGCGAGCCTTCCCCGCTCGAGCTGTCAGATCGCGAGCGGGTTCGCCTTCCAGAGCCCGTGTAGAGTGCACCATTCGTACGCGACGACCTCGGTGATCCCGGGCGGGAGCGTGAACTTCACGCTCGGGGGCGCAGGGTCCGTCGACGCGAACTCCCAGAGGCCGACGACGGTGTCCTTCCCGCCGACCATCGCGCGCAGGTACATCGTGGTGATGTAGTGGACGGGGAGCGAGCCCGCGTCGACCGCCGGAGGCGCCGCGTCCATGCCTGCGTCGGAGCGAGCCGCATCCGCATCCGCGGACGCGTCGCGGACCCCGGAGTCGGCGCCGGCGTCGTAGGCGCCCGCGTCGAGCCCGTTCTTGCCCATCACGTGCGCGACGAGGATGACGACCTTCTTGTAGCCGCCCTCCTCGAGCTTCGTGACCTGCGGCTCGTGGCTGTTCTCCTTGCCGGCCATCGAGCCCGGCGCCGCGCGCGTGAAGACCGGACCGTAGAGCCGGGCCTGCTCCTCTTCGAGCTGCCGCGCGCGTGCCTCCCAGGTCTGGACCGGGAGGGTCGGAGGCGCGTCGCCGGCGTTCGTCGGGGGCGCACCGTTCGGGGCGACGTACTCGTCCTGGTCCGTCGGCGGAACCGGCGCGTACGGCGTCGTCCCCGAGCCTCGGATCGGGCCGCCGGGATCCTCCTCCGAGCACCCGGCGAGGAATCGCCCGAGACCGCCGAGCGCCGAGCCCATGAGCACGATCGGAAACGCGCGGACGACGTCACGACGGTTCAAGCGGGTGGACATGCGACGGTCGCGGTATCACGTCTCGTGCCGTGGACGGCTCCTTCCCTCGAGCCCGCAAGTACGCGTACTCCTTCACCCGAGCCCCCTGATCTGCGGGATGCTGGGAGGATCTCGGCTCAGCCGAATGAGGGCGCCCAGTCTCTACCGCTCGGTCTCTTTCGAGAGGCACCCCCTAGTGCGCGCCGCCGGGTCGCGGTAACCACGGAGGCGAGATGGATGTGGCCGCCACGCTCGGTCGAATCGAGGAGCAGTTCGAAGGCGGCGATCCGCACGGTGCGCTCGGGGAGCTCGGGGAGCTCGTCGCGGAGGTCGCCGGTCGGAGCGAGGCCGACCGCGCGCGGCTCCTCGCCGAGCTGACCGCGCGAATCGATCACGACCAGCCTGCCCTCGGCGCGCACTTCGCGCTCGCCGCCGGGGCGCTCGTCGAAGGAGGGCTCGACCCGCGCGAGCTCGCCGAGGCGCTCCTCGCTCCCGTCGCGCGCGCCGTCGCCTCGGCCGGACGCTTCGTCGCGCTCGCCGAGACGTATCCCGACGAGCCGGACGCGATGAAGGACGACGACGACGCCGTCGAGGTCGGGCAGCGCACCCTCTCGGGCGCGAGCCTCGCCGCGATCGCCGACGAGGACGACGACGCCGTCGCGTCGTTCTTCGCGCTCGACACGTGGCACCACCCCGTCCTCTCCGCGTGGACACGGCACACGCGCTCGCTCGCGGCCGCGCAGTCCGATCCGGCCATCGCAGCGTCCGTCGCGGAGCTCGAGGGCCGGTCCGAAGGCGCGGAGTGGCTCGCGCGGCTCCTCCGCGTCCCCGTCGACGCGCCCTTCGTCATCCTCGTTCCCGAGCTCGACGAGGCCTACGCGCTCACCGTGACCGGCGTCGCAGAGCTAGGACAGCTCCTCGTCCTCTTCGGCGGCGCGGTGCCGAGCGTCTTCGAGCGCCTCGGCGCGGAGGCGCCGGCGCGCGACGTGCTGGACGTCCTCGCCGGGGCCGGACCGCAGCAGCTCGAGGCCTCCTACACCGCGAACCTCCGCTTCTACCCCTGGCAGTCGCTCGACCCCGCGACTGGCCTCCCCGCGCGCTCGTCCGCGCGGTGGGCCGTCGCCGGTCGCGATACGCCGGAGAGCGACGCGAGCCTCGCAGACGGGACCGCGCCGCGCGACGTGGCTCCGCTCGGCGACGGGACACGCGTGCTCGTCCTCGTCGGGCCGCGCGCGAGCTCGGCGAGCGCGCGACCAATCGCTGCCGCGCGGATGTTCCCCGCGCTCGTCGCGAAGCTCGGCTCCACCGACCCGCTCGCGCGGGACGCCGTCGCCGCTCTGAAGCGCAAGCTCTTCGCGGCGAAGGCCTCCTGACGAGGCCTCGGCCGTCACGTCAGAGCGTCGCGACGAGCAGCGTCACGTGCGCGTAGAGGCAGGCGCTCGCGAGGACGACGAGCGCGTGGAAGACCTCGTGGTAGCCGAAGACGCGCGGGAACGGATCCGGCCGCTTCACGGCGTAGACGAGCGCGCCCAGGCTGTACACGAGACCGCTCGCGACGAGGAGCGGCACCCCCGGCCAGGCGATCCGTGACGCGCGATCGACGACCTCACCGACGGCGAGCCAGCCGAGCCCGACACATAGCGCGGCGGTCACCCACTTCGGCGCGGACGGCCACGCGAAGGACTTCGTGATCCCGACGAGCGCTCCCGCCCAGACGACCCCGAGCGCGGCGTGCCCGCCGGTCGACTTCTCGACGAGCGCCAAGAGCGGCGTGTACCCCGCGGCGATGAGGACGAAGATCGCCGAGTGGTCGGCGCGACGCATCCGCTGGCGCGCGACCGACGACCAGTCCACGCGGTGGTAGAGCGCGCTCGTGCCGAAGAGCGTCACGAGCCCCGCGCCGAACACACCGGCCGCGAGCGAGGGCCGACCGGCGGGCGCACGCATGACGAGCAGCACCGTCGCGACGATCGAGACGAAGAATGCGACCTGATGCGAGACCCCGCGAAGGAGCGGCTTCTGCGGGGCAGGGATCGTGGCGACGTGCATCGGCGAACCGCCGCGTCTCTAGCCCTTCCATCCGGCCGCAACAAGACCACGGACCCACGCTTTCGAGGTCCCTGCGCCGCAGGGAGGGCGTGCCCCGCCGCACGACCTGCGGGCGCCCGACCGCGCCGCGATGCGCGCCTCGCCGAGAAGTTGTCCGTTCGCGTCCAGGTCCGTTACCCGCCGAGAGACACCCCTGATCCGAGGAGCCCACCATGCTGCGAACGTCCCTCATCGTCCTCGCCGCCGCGCTCGCCGTGGCGGCCACCGGTTGCGCCAAGAAGCCCGTCGCGAAGGACCCCAACGACACGTCTCTCACGGGCGCGAAGGTCCGTCGCGGCGTGAAGGTGTCCGACGAGCTCGCCCGCGTCTGCAAGATCCAGTTCGAGAACACCGACAAGGCGCCGAAGTTCGACTTCGACGAGGCCGCCCTCCTCCCGGAGGACCGCGCCGTGCTCGAGCAGGTCGCGAAGTGCGTGACGGAGGGCCCGATGAAGGGCCGCAAGCTCGCGCTCGTCGGTCGCGCCGATCCGCGTGGCGAGACGATGTACAACCTCGCGCTCGGCGAGCACCGCGCCGACAGCGTCCGCGTCTATCTCGCCAAGCTCGGCGTCGGCGAGGACAAGATGGTGCTCACCTCCCGCGGCGAGCTCGACGCCGAGGGCAGCGACGAGGAGACCTGGAAGACGGATCGCCGCGTCGACATCGCCCTGAACTGATCACCGCGCGCGTCGGACGACACCTTCGTCCGGCGCGTCGCCGCACCGCGCGCCTCGCTCGCCCGCACCGAGCCTGTGACGTTCGTGGGCCGTCGGCGCGGATCGCCGCGCGGCGCGACGGCGACGATCCCGGATAAGGCGGCGTTCGTCGTGCGTGTGGTCGAGGCACGGCAGCTGCCTCTGGCGCCGGCATGCGCGCCGCCTTCCGCACGACCCTCGCCGCGATCGCCACGATCGTCGGGTGCAGCACGACCCCGACCCCGGCCGGAGACCCGACGCCGCGCGTCGACGGGACGTCGCCCGGGCAGACGCCGAGGCCGGAGAGCGGCGCGCCGCTCGTCGTCGACGGCGGAGGCGCGGCGGAGAACGACGCGAGCCCTTCCCCCCCTTGCGCGCTCGTGACGGCGCCCGCCGCGCCGCCCCCGGGTGGGCCCGCGGCGGACGTGACGGTCTCGATCGACGGAGCGACGGGGCCCCACGGATCCGCGTCGCCGGCCGTCGTCGACCGCAAGCTCTACGGCATGAACGTCGCCGACTGGATGCCCCAGGACTACACGCCTCTACCGCAGCCGACCTTCCTCGCGTACCTCACCGCCCTCGAGCCCGGCGTGCTCCGTTGGCCGGCCGGTCACCGCTCGCAGGAGTACGTCTGGGCGCGCGGAGGCCCGGGACAGTCGGGCGACTGGACGCTGACGCCCGCGCTCGTCGACGCGTTCATCGCGCTCGCGAAGACGGTGAAGGCCGACCCGCTCATCGGCGTCAACGTGAAGCGCGGGACCCCGGCCGCCGCGGCCGACCTCGTGCGTTACTTGAACGTCGAGAAGGGCTACGCGGTGAAGTACTTCCAGCTGGGGAACGAGCCGGATCTCACCGACGGCGTCACGTCGGGCCCAGGAGAGTACGCGGACGACGTCATCGCGTTCACGGATGCGATGTCCGCCGTGGATCCGTCGGTAGAGTTCGTCGGCCCCGAGCTCCTCACCGGCGCCCACGTCGGCGGCATCAACGGCACGGTCGACTGGATGACGCCGATCCTCGAGCGCGTCGGCGCCCGGCTCACCGGGCTGTCCTGGCACTACTACCCCCTCGACTCCGGGCAGCAGAATCCGTCGTCGAGCGCGATCATCTCGTTCGAGCACATGTTCCAGGAGTCGGCACAGGACTGGCCGCCCGCCGCGCTCGGGTTCGCGGGGACCGTGATGCCGAAGCTCGACGCGATGCGGGCGGCGCACGCGCCGGGCGCGAAGGTGTGGATCACCGAGATCGCGGAGGACCCCGGGCCGCTCGCCGGTCGGGGCATCTCCGAGACGATCGCCGCGGCGCTCTGGACCGCGGACGTCTACGGTCGCTACGCCGAGTACGGGCCGGGCGCGGTGGTCCGCTGGATCTACAAGACCGTGTCGTCCCACATGTACGGGCTCATGACGCCGGCGAACGAGCCGCGCCCGACCTACGGTGCGATCTGGCTCTACGCGCGCCACTTCGGGAACCGCTTCGTGAAGACCGAGACGACCGCCCTCACGGACGTCGCCGCCCACGCGGCGCTCCGTCACGACGGCGCGCTCACGGTCATGCTCGTGAACAAGACGACGAGCCCGAAGCGCGTCCGCGTCGCCGCCAAGGGCGTCTGCCCGGTGACCCGCGCGGGCGACTACACCCTCACCGGCCCGGGCCTCGGCGGCACCACCTTCACGATCAACGGCGAGACGCTCACGGAGTCGGCGGCGACGGGCGCCCTCGCGCCGCGCGTCGTCCCCGCGGCGGAGCTCTGGGACGTCGACCTCCCGCCCACGAGCGCGCGCCTCGTCGTGTACCAGTGATCCGCCGTCACAGCCCCATGTGCTTGGCGATGATGAGCTTCATGATCTCGTTCGTCCCCGCGTAGATGCGCTGGACGCGCGCGTCGACGTAGGCGCGCGCGACGGGGTACTCCAGCATGTAGCCGTAGCCGCCGAAGAGCTGGACGCACGCGTCGACGACCTCGCCGAGCATGTCGGAGCCCCACATCTTCGCCATGGAGCACTCCTTGACGAGGTTCTTGCCTGCCGTGTGCTCGACGAGGACGCGATCGAGGAACGCGCGCCCCACCTCGACCTTCGTCTGCTGATCGACGAGCGAGAACTGGGTGTTCTGGAACTGGGAGATCGGCTTCCCGAACGCCTTCCGCTCCTTCACGTACGCGACCGTGTCCTTCACGACCTGCTCGGCGATCGCCTGGCAGAAGATGGCCACGGTGAGGCGCTCCTGCGCGAGCTTCTCCATCATCATCTTGAAGCCCGCCCCCTCGCGCCCGAGGAGGTTCGACGCGGGGATTCGGCAGCTGTCGAACGCGAGCTCGGCGGTGTCCTGCGCGAGCATGCCCACCTTCTTCAGCTTCTTGCCCTTCACGAAGCCAGGGCGCGATGCCTCGACGAGGAAGAGGCTGATCTGACCGTGCTTCGAGTCGGACGCGTTCTCGGTCCGCGCCGCGACGAGACACAGGTCGCAGAGGATGCCGTTCGAGATGAACGTCTTCGCCCCGTCGAGGACGTACTCGTCCCCGTCTCGCCGCGCCGTCGTCGCGAGCGACGCGAGATCGCTCCCCGCGCCGGGCTCCGTCATGCCGATCGCCGTGACGATGTCCCCCGAGACGCAGCCGGGGAGGAAGCGCCTCTTCTGCTCGTCGTTCGCGTACGCCTCGATGTACGGGACGACGACGTCCGAGTGGAGCATCAGGTTGAGCCCCGACTCGTAGACGCGGGCGAGCTCCTCGCCGATGATCACCGAGTAGCGAAAGTCTCCGCCCGCCCCGCCGTACTCCGGCGAGACCTGCGGGCAGAGGAAGCCGCCCTCGCCGGCCTTCCGCCAGGTCTCGCGATCGACGATGCCGCTCTCGATCCACCGCATCTGGTGGGGCAGGACCTCGCGCTCCACGAAGGTGCGGAAGGACTTTCGGTAGAGCTCGTGTTCCTCGTCGAAGAGCGTGCGGTCCATGGCGGCGCAGCATAGCGCTGCCATGGTCGGCTGCGAGCGTTCTCGCTGCGGACTCCGCACCTCCCGAGCGCTACCCGCCGAACGTGATCGCCGGGCCGACGGCGAGCGACCTGTACTCGGTGCCCGTGATGGTCTGGTAGGTGAGCTCGGCGCCGACGGCGACGATGCGACCGAAGTGGATCATGAGGCCGCCGCCGCCCATCAGCGCCGCGCCGCCCTCCGACGGGTTCGAGACCCAACCTCCGCCGAGGCCCCCGAGCACGTACGGCGCGAACGGTCCCGCCGGCAGCGTGATCCGGAGCGTCGGCATCGCGGTCCCGATGAAGCGCTGCGAGAGCAGGTAGCCGGAGAGGCGGCCGCCCGGACCGAGGATCGTCGGGCCGAGCGGGATGCCGTAGCGGCCGTCGACGAGGAGACCTCCGCCCGCCGGACCGCTGTCGGTCGGGAAGAGGATCACCGGGCCGAGGCCGATGTTGAGGCCTCGGTTCGCGCGGAACGCCGGCGTGTCGCGCTCCTCCTGCGCAGAGGCCGCGGGGGCGAAGGCGAGCGCCGCGCAGGCGACACCGAGCGAGAGAGCACGAACCGCGAGGGTCTTGGTCGACGCGAGCATGGGGCTTGTCTCGAAGATTCGTCCTCGCCGGTCGACGTCAACGCGGAAAGCGGCCGCGAGGAAACCCGTCACGATCGCTGGTAGGTGCCGACGAGATCGCCCCACGCGAGGACATGCCCCTCCATCGCCTCGAGGACCTCGGTCCGCCCGGCGCCCATCGCGAGCCCGAGAGGCGCGTCGAGGGCGAACACCTGGAAGTGGTAGTGGTGGACGCCGTGTCCCGGCGGGGGTGCCGCGGGCGTGAAGCCGACCTGCATCCGCGAGCTCTTCCCTTCGACGAGGGGAGCGCCGTCCGTCACCGCGTGGGTCGTCCTCGGGATGTCGTAGACGAGCCAGTGCACGAAGGGCTCCGCGAGGGGCGCGTCCGGATCCTCGACGACGAGGACGAAGCTGCGTGTGTCGGGGGGCTCGGCGGTCCACGCGATGGGCACGGGCTCGCCCGCCCCGTCGACCGTCGCCCTACGGGGCAGCTCTGCGCCGTCGGTGAAGAGCGGCGACGTCACCTCGAGCGTCCTCGGGATCTCGTTCGCGACCTTGCGCCACGCGAGCGCGTCCTCCCCCGCGTGTAGGCTCTTGGCGGCCCGTCCCGCCGCGCGCGCGATTCCATGAAGGACGCCCATGTTCACCTCCCTGGGCGTGGGGAGAGCACGATCCACGCCGCGGCTCGCGAGCGGATCCGTGAGGGCCGGTCCCCTTGCGGACCGGTCGCCGCGGGTAGATCGGAGAAGAGCCATTCCGGCGGGGACAGGAGCGAAACCGACGGGAATCATTGCGCGGGAGGCCGGGCATACGACATGCACCGCCACGCCGCATGGCGATGCTTCGTCACCGTGTCGCCGCCGTCGCGGCCCTCGTCGCGGCGGCCCTCGCGGGCTGCGGCTCGTCCGACGCGGAGGGGGACGGCGTGGACGTCGACGAGGCCGACGCCGCGCAGACGACCCGGACGGGCGCGCTCACGGTCGAAGGCGCCGCCCTCCGGACCTGCAACACGATCAACGTCCGCGGCCTCGCCGAGCAGCTCGTGCAGGAGGTCATGTGCATGAAGCCGGGCCTCCTCGCGGAGATCCGCAGAAACGACACCATCCAGCTCGAGCCCGAGGTGTTCCCGTACCTCCAGGCGGCCGCGGCGCGGAGCCTCGAGGCCGGGGTCACCGCCTACGGGAAGCCGATCACGCTGACGTCCGCGCTCCGGACGTTGCCCCAGCAGTACCTCCTCCGCCGCTGGGACGCGAGGAACCGCTGCGGCGTGCGCGTCGCCGCCCCGGTCGGCGAGAGCAACCACGAACCGGGCCTCGCGATCGACATCCGGCTCCTCACGAGGGCGGAGAACACGAAGCTCCGCGCGTCGCTCACCGCGAACGGCTTCGCGTGGCTGGGCGCTCACGACCCGGTCCACTTCGACTTCGAGGGCGCGCCCGCGGAAGACACGGACGAGCTCGGGCGACTGAGCGTGGTCGCCTTCAAGCGGCTGTGGAACCGGAACAATCCCGTCGCGAAGGACCAGCTCGCGCTCGACGACACCTACGACAAGAAGGTCGAGGCGAAGCTCAAGATCTCCCCGGCCGAAGGCTTCGATCGCGGCGCCGACTGCAGCGACCTCGCTCCCTGAGCCCTCAGTGGTGCCGCTTCGGCGCCGGCGGCGCCGCCTCGACGTGCACGCGGGTCGTCACGGTGCGCTCCGCAGTCGGCACGCCGAAGAGCGGCACCTCCATGCGCACCACGTAGTCTCCGCGCTCGAGCGGGATCGGCAGCGTCTTCGGCGTGATGACGTGTCCGGCATCGTCCTTGAACTGCGGATACGGAGCAGGGATGCGCAGCGCCCACCACGACTGCACGTGCGTGAGCTTCGCGCCCGGCCGGAGGCGCACGCCGAGGTGACGCGGCGCCGTGGTCCCCGTCCCGGGCGTCATCGGCGTCGCGTCGACGACACGGTCCCGCAAGAGGGTCGTCACGGCGAGCGGCACGAGGAGGCCCGTCGTCGAACCCGGACGCACCTCCGGCATCCCGGCGATCCTCGTCCAATCCGCCTTGGGCGCGGAGCTCGACGGCACGGCCTCCAGCACGACGAGCGTGTCCGTCGTCGCCGTGTTGGTGAGCGAGAGGCGGAGGAGCGACGTGGCGCCGCCGGTCGTCTCGGGAGGCTCGGCGACGAGCGCGAGCGCGAGGCGGCTCGAGGCGTCCCGCATCACGTCGTCCCGCACCTGGTCGAGGAGGCACGCCGGGTCCGCTGCGATGGCCTCGAACGTCCCTCCGCGAGCACATCCCTCGTGCGTCGCGCCGCGCGCGAAGGCAGACGCGTCGCGCGCGGTCGTCATCCCGCGCATGCTGCTCGACACGGTCACCGTCGCCCCGCTGTCGGCCGGCCCCCGCGCACGGCCGTCCTCGCACGCCGCGGCGGCGAGGGACGAGAGGACCAGTAGGCAAGAGTGACGCACGGACATGGAAAACGCGCGCCGTTCCTAGCACGCGGCCCCGAGAATGAGGTTAAGCTGGGGGCGTGGACCGCGCTGAACTCTCCGCCAAGCTCGATCGGCTCGTCACGCTCCGCGGGGACCCCGCCAAGGGCCTCCCCGTGACCGCATGGGCCGAGAACCTCGACGGCGTACCGCAGGACGACCTGCTCCGCGCCGCGATCGAAGCGGTGCGTTCGCTCGTCATCCAGGACTGGGCCGACAAACGAAAGACGGACAAGCGACCGCAGGCGGCGCTCGAATCCGCCGAGGCCTACCTGGCGAAGGACCCCGAGGCCCTCGCGATGGCGAAGAAGGCCGCGAAGGACTGCACGGCGGCCAAGAACGAGACCTTCGGCACCGATCACCGCGTGGCGGAGGCGGCCCGTGCGGTCGCGTGGGCCGCGGGCGACAAGGACGCCACGCACATCTTCGAGGCGTTCGCGCTCGTCGAGCACGAGCTCCTCTCCCGCATCGCGCTGCTCTCCGAGTACCACCGCGGACCCGAGATGCGGCGCTCCGTGGTCGATGCGATCCGGCGCGTGCTCGTCCCGCCGGAGGCGACCGCCGCGCCCACGCCCGCGGCGAAGAGCGACGGGCCGCCGGTCCCCTACAACGCCGACGGCCACTTCGAGCTCGGCCAGCGCCTCACCCACAAGAAGTTCGGCGAGGTCGTCGTCACGAGCGTCGGCGAGACGTGGATCGAGGTCGATCTCCCCGACGCGACGAAGAAGCGGCTCGCGCACAAGCCCTGACGGGGCGCGGCGCTCAACCCTGGGCGGGGAGCTTGCGGAGGAGGACACTCCCGATCGAGTAGCCCGCTCCGAAGGAGCAGAGGACGCCGAGGTCCCCCGCCTCGAGCCCGCTCCGGTGCAGGTGGAAGACGATGACCGAGCCGGACGAGCTCGTGTTCGCGTACTCCGCGAGCTCGGACGGCGCCTCGAGCACGCTCGCGTCGCGGCCGAGGACCTTGCGCGCGATCCACTGGTTCATCGTGCCGTTGGCCTGGTGGAGCCACATGCGCCGCACGTCGGCGCGCCCGACGCCGGCCTCGTCGAGGTGAGTGGAGACGAGCTCCGCCACCATCGGAGAGACCTCCTTGAAGACCTTCCGGCCCTGCTGGACGAAGAGCTTGTCCGCGTCGTCACGGTGCTCGGGCGCGGCGCGGTTCAAGAAGCCGGCGTTGTTGCGGATGGCGTTCGAGAAATGCGTGCCGAGCTTCGTCGACACGATCTCGAAGGGCTCCTCGCTCCGGCACCCGTCGTAGCGTTCGACGACGACCGCGGTGCACGCGTCGCCGAAGATGAAGTGGCTCTCGCGATCGCGGAAGTTGAGGTGGCCCGAGCAGATCTCGGGGCTCACCACGAGCACCCGCTTCGCGGTCCCCTGCGCGACGAGGTCCTTCGCCATCGAGATGCCGAAGGTCGCCGACGAGCACGCCACGTTCATGTCGAACGCGAATCCGCTCGCGCCGAGCGCGCTCTGGACCTCGATCGCGATCGCCGGGTAGGCGCGCTGGAGGTTCGAGCACGCGACGATGACCGCGTCGAGGCTTTCCGCCTCCACCTTCGCCGAGGCGAGCGCGTCACGGGCCGCCGTCACCGCCATCTCGCACTGGAGCGACGGCGCGTCGACCGGCCGCTCCGCGATGCGCGGCGCGAGGACCGCCGGGTCGAGGATGCCCTTCCGGTCGACGACGTGACGACGGCGGATGCCCGACGCGCTCTCCACGAACTCCGCGCTCGAGCGCTCGAGCGCCATCCGCTCGCCGCGGGCGATGGCCTCCGCGTGCGCGTCGTTCTCCGCGTCGACCCAGGCATTGAAGGCCGCGACGAGCTCGTCGTTCGAGATCACCTCCGGCGGCGCGTAGAGGCCGGTGCCCGAGATGACGACGCGAGGAGAGCTGCTCATGCCGAGCGGGGTGTACTTGCGCCCGCGCCCGATGGCAAGGCGACCTCTGCACGCAAGAAGCCCCCTGATCGACTCGATCAGGGGGCCCTGTGGCCTGGGCTACGCGCTACTCCCGGCGCGAGCCGAAGAGGCGGAGCAAGAACAGGAACATGTTGACGAAATCGAGGTAGAGCGTGAGCGCCCCGACGAGCGCCATGTTCCCGTGGACCTCACCGCTGGCGAAGAGGTTCCGGAGCTTCTGGGTGTCGTACGCCGTCAACGCGCCGAACACGAGGACGCCCGCGATGGAGAGGAGGAAGTGGAGACCCGAGCTCAGGACGAAGAAGTTGACGACGCTCGCGATGATGATCCCGAAGAGGGCGAAGATCGCGAAGCGCCCGACGCCGCTCAGATCGCGCTTCGTCACCAGGCCGACGGCGGAGAGACCGCCGAACGCGCCCGCGGTGATGAAGAACGTCGAGGCGATGGAGGCCTTGGTGTAGATGAGGAACAGCGTCGAGAACGTCACGCCCGTGAGCCCCGCGTAGGCGAGGAACATCATCGCCGCGGCGGCCGAGCTCACCCGGTGTGCGCTCGCGCTGAAGGCCACGACGAGGCCGAGCTGAGCGAAGAACATGCCGTAGAAGAGGATCGGGTTCTGGGCGATCGTCAGGACCAAGCCCGAGCTCGCGACGAGCATCGCGACGACGCCGGTGAGCGCGAGCCCGACCGTCATCCAGCGGTAGGTCACCCAGAGCGCGTCCGAGACCAGGCCGGTGGCCTGGGGTCGCGTGACGGGGGTTCGGGATGCGTAGTTCATGGGTGCCAAGCTAAGGCGGCTCCGCTCGATGCGCCACTGTGTGGCACGAAGTGCGCGGAACGGCTGACCTTGACCGTCGACCGGACGAGATGAGACCGTCAGGGTGATGCGGGAGAGGACGCCCGGTGGAGCCCTGACGAGCGTCCCTCCGGAAGAGGGCGTCTCGTCACACGAGGACGACGTCCCGAGCGCGCGCGCGAGCGTGCCCGAGGACGCGCTCTCCCAGACGCTCGTCGGACACGTCGTGGCAGGCCGCTTCCGCCTGAGCTCGCTGCTCGGCGAAGGCGGCATGGGCGCAGTCTTCGAGGCCGAGGACCTCGAGCTCGGGAGGCGCGTCGCCGTGAAGGTCCTCACCGAGGTCGCGGTCCGCGAGCCCAGCGCGATCGCCCGGTTCGTGCGCGAGGCGCGCGCCGCGGCGGCCATCGCGAGCGAGCACATCGTGGAGGTCTTCGACATCGGCGAGGACGCCGAGGTCGGCCTCTACGTCGTGATGGAGCTCCTCGACGGCGAGGACCTCGGCGCCCGTATCGCGCGCAGCGGGAAGCTCGGCGCCGAGGAGGTGATCGTGATCGCCTCGCAGATCGCGCTCGCCCTCGACGCGGCTCACCACCAGGGCGTCATCCACCGGGACCTCAAGCCGCAGAACGTCTTCCTCTGCGCGCGCCCCGACGGGAAGCTCGCCGTGAAGGTGGTCGACTTCGGCATCGCGAAGCTCGCCCGGGACACGCGGCGGTCGTCACGCGGCGCGATCACGCGCAGCGGGATGGCCGTCGGCACGCCTCAGTACATGTCGCCGGAGCAGGCGCAGGTCATGATCGTGGATGCCCGGGCGGACGTCTACGCGCTCGGCGCCGTCGTGTACGAGATGCTCGTCGGCGTCCCGCCCGTGCCGCTCCTCCCGTACGAGCAGACCATCGTCCACATCGTGCTGAAGGGCGCTGCCCGCCTGCTGCCCGCGCCGTCGGTGCCCGCTCCGCTCTCCAGGCTCGTGAACGAGATGCTCGCGTCGCGAAAGGACGACCGTCCAGGCTCGGCAGGGGAGGTCTACACGAGGCTCGATGCGCTGGCCCACGAGCTCGGCGTCGCGGACCGCGTGCCGCGTGCAGAGGTGCGCCGGAGCCCGACCGCCGAGGCCTCGGAGATCGAGGTCGGCGAGGCGGGAGCATCGAGCCGTCGTCCCCCTCTCCGCCGCCGGTCGACGCGAGGGCCGCGCGAGCGGCGCGCCTTGCCGGTGGAGGGCGTGCCGCCCCGAGGCGACGTTCCCGACGAGCATCGCGTACCCGCGGCTGCACCGCTGGAGACGGAGGCGGACGTCGGCGAGCGGATGTCGGTCGTCGAGCCGCTCGTCGGGAGGGCGCCCCTCCTCGTCGTCGCGGTCAGCCTCGGCCTCTTGCTCGTCCTCCTCGGCGCGCGCGATCTCATCGCGCGACGGCGCGGAGCGTCGGTGACGGAAGCGGCGACGAGCATGACGGCGTGGCCGACCTCGCCGGAGGCGCCTGCCGCGACCGAGACGACGAAGCCGGCTGCGACCACCGAGCCACCGGTCGCACCGAGCGCTGCCCTCCCCGTGGCGCCCCCCGCGCTCGCCTCTGCTCCGGCGTCCGCCGCCCCCGCACCGCCGAAGAGCACGGGGTCGCGCATCGGCGATGCCCGGCTCGCGCTCGAGCGTGGCGACACCTCTCGCGCCGTCGCGCTGGCGAAGGACGCGCTCGCGACCGACCCCCATCGAGGCGACGCTTGGCTCGTCCTCGGTGCGGCGCACGAGATGGCGGGGAGGACCGCAGAAGCGCGCGCGGCGTACACCGAGTGCGCGGAGCACGGGCACGGTCGCGCGCGCGCCGAGTGCGCCGACTTGCTCTCGCGCTGAGCCCGCTGCCGCTCCCCGTCTCCGGATCGCGCCTTGCACACGCGAGCCCTCCGCTCGCACCGCGTGAGGTGCAGACGAGGAGGTCGTGATGAACGGATCGGTTCGCGGGAAGGTGGTCGTGCTGACGGGGGCGTCGAGCGGCATCGGCCGCGTCGCGGCGCAGATGTTCGCGCGGAAGGGCGCGACGGTCGCGCTCGCCGCACGCGACGGGATCGCGCTCGAGCACGTCGCCGAGCTGTGTCGCAAGCTCGGCGCGGAAGCGGTGGCGATCCCGACCGACGTACGCGAGGAGGCGCAGGTGGTCGCGCTTCGCGACGCCGTGGTCGCACGCTTCGGCCGCATCGACGTCTGGGTCAACGACGCCGCGGTCTACATGATGGGCCCTCTCGAGCGCACGCCGAGCGAGCAAGTCCGGGCTCTGCTCGACACGAACGTGATGGGGGTCGTCCACGGCGCGAAGGCGGCCATCGAACAGTTTCGCCTCCAGGGCGATCGCGGCACGCTCATCAACGTGGGCTCCGTCGCGGGAAAGTCGCCCTACGCGCAGGCCGCCGCCTACTGCGCGAGCAAGCATGCGGTCCACGCCCTCACGTCCGCGCTGAGGCAGGAGCTCGTCGGGACGCGCATCGACGCATGCGTGGTCGCGCCCGCCACGGTGGACACGCCGCTCTTCGACCACGCGTCGAACTACTCCGGCCGGACGATCAAGGCGATGCCGCCGATCTACCGCCCCGAACGGGTCGCGGCGGCGATCGTCCGCTGCGCCGAGCACCCGCGGCGCGAGGTGCTCGTCGGGATGGCGCCGCGCGTGATGTCGCTCATGGGGCTCCTCGTCCCTTGGATCTGGGAGCGCCTCCAGCCGAAGATGGTCGCGTCGAGTCACCTCGGCAAGGAGCGCGCGCCCGACACGACCGGCAATTTCGCCACGCCGACGGGGCCCCACGCCGATCGAGGCGGGTGGAAGGACGGTCGGAAGGACGGCGCCCGGGCGCTGCCCGAGCCGGACATGACTCCGCAGCTCACGTGACCCCGCCCCGTACGGTGCAGGCCGCCTCGCTCAGTCGAGGCCCTGCGCCGCGCGGCACGTCTTCGTGTAGACGTCGCGAAAGACGTTCCTCGGGTCCATGCGCCTCTTCACCCTGTCGTAGTTGTCCTTGTCGAAGATGCGCCAGAAGCGCGCTTCGTCGTAGTAGTTGTAGGCGATGAGCGTCTTCATCCCGTGGACGCGCTCGAGCGCGTCTTCGATCTCGGCGTAGAGGTTCCGGCCCGGCGGCTGCTCGAGCCCGTAGATCGCGATGTCGAAGAAGAGCTCGTCGGGCAGATGCCCGAACACGCTCTTCGAGACCCACGGATAGTCGCGTACGCGGCGGTACGGGACGCACCAGAGCGGGTAGTGCCCGATCGCGGCGTCGTACCACGCCATGAATCGCTCGACCTGGGAGACGGGGATGATGGTGTCGAGCGTCACCGTCGGCCGATCGTCGGAGAGGAGGAGGTGCCGGAAGCTCCGCGCCAGGCGGAGCAGCCGATCCGACCCGACGAGCTTGCCGAAGAGGAGGCGCGCGAACGGCGATTTCGGGTGCACGTTGGTGACACCGCGATCGTACCGAAAGAAGTAGTCGCGGGTTCGCAGGTAGTCCTCGCGACGCTCGCCCGTGCTCTCCCAGTAGACCTTCAGCCAGTCGTAACGATTCGTGTAGGGCGCGGAGTCGGCGAAGCGACCGAGCGAGAGGACGAGCTTGTCGGGCGCGTGAAGGATGCCGTCCATGAAATCGACATCCTGCGCACGGAAGCGGCGAAGGACCGCGTCCCGGTACTCCGTCAGCGTCCCGTACGTCTCGTAGGTGACGTGAACGAATGGCTTCGCCGGGACGAGCTCGAACGTGAGCTTCGTGAGGATGCCGAGCGTCCCGAACGCCCCGTGCATCATCTGGAACACGAGGTCCTCCTCGCCGTCGGGGCTGCAGCGTACGAGCTCTCCGTCGGCGGTCAGTACCTCGTACGCGAGGCACGTGTCGTGAAAGCCGCCACGGCGGAAGGACATCGACTCGATCGAGCAGCCCGCGACCGCGCCGCCGATCGTGATCGTCTCGAGCTCGGGGACGACGATCGGTACGAGGCCGCACCTCATCGTCGCGTCCACGAGGCGGGTGAACGTGACGCCCGGCTCGGCGGTGCACGTCCGCGCGACGGGATCGATCGCGAGGATCTCGTCGAGATCCGAGATGTCGATCTTCGGATCGAAGTGGCGCCGGTCGTTCCGCTTCGGGACCTGATGCGACACCGCCTTCTTTCGGAGGGAGATCGGCCGCGAGCCGTCGTGCGCACGAAGCTGCCGCGCGACGCGAGCGACCTTGGCGTCGTGCCGCGACGCCGTCGGCGCCGTGGCGTAGCGAAGACGCGGTGAGCCGTTCGCGCTCATGCCGGCTCGCGCTGCAAGGCGCGAACCGAGCCGCGGGGTGTCCTCGATGGCGCGGGGCGTCGCAGGGCCCGCTCCGAAGTGCTAAGCGGGAGCGCATGAGCGATGAGCCCATCCTCGACGTGCGGCCTCTCGGGTTCCCCTGGCAGACGGACGACCCGTTCCTCTTCTGCGTCCACCACCGGGACGCCTACCCGAAGGGCAACGGCTCACTCGGTCCCGCGGCGTCGCTCGCCGGTCGTCGGCTCGGTCAGGACTTCGAGGGCAAGGACGGCTGGAGCATGTACCACGGCGAGTCGGTGCCGGGATTCCCTCAGCATCCGCACCGCGGGTTCGAGACGGTCACCATCGTCCGCCAGGGCCTCGTCGACCACAGCGACTCCCTCGGCGCGACGGCACGCTTCGGCGGCGGCGACGTGCAGTGGCTGACGGCCGGCGAAGGGATCGTCCACTGCGAGATGTTCCCGCTCGTCCACGACGAGGAGCCGAACCCGCTCGAGCTCTTCCAGATCTGGCTGAATCTGCCAGCGGAGGACAAGCTCGTCGCGCCACACTTCACGATGCTCTGGAACGAGGAGCTCCCGCGGGTGACGACGAAAGACCGCGGCGGACGCAGCGTCGCCGCGCGTGTCGTCGCCGGGACGCTCGCCGGCGAGACGCCGCCCCCTCCCCCGCCGCGTTCGTGGGCCTCGCGCGCCGACACCCACGTCGCGATCTGGACGATCGAGATGGAGCCGGAGGCGACGTGGACCTTGCCGGCCGCGGAGCGGGCGCTCAACCGCACCCTCTACTTCTTCCGGGGCGCGTCGCTCCGCGTCGGCACGCGGACGTTCCGCGAGCATTCGGCCGTCCGCGTGCGGAGCGATGTGCCGATCGAGCTCGTCGCCGGGGAGGACCCGACCGAGATCCTCGTCCTCCAGGGGAGGCCCATCGCGCAGCCCGTGATGCAGTACGGCCCCTTCGTGATGAGCAGCCGCGCGGAGATCCAGAAGGCATTCGCGGACTACGAGCGGACGCGCTTCGGCGGCTGGCCCTTCCCGAGCAACGCCCCGACCCACCCGAAGGACGAACCTCGCTTCGCGAAGCACGCCGACGGGCGCGACGAGCGACGTTAGGGCTCGCATCCGATCAGAGGCAGAGGCCGATGGCGACCCCGTCGGCGTCGGGCTCGCTCGCGTCGATGCCGCGGGCCTGACACGTGCTCGGCACGCCGGCCATCGTCGTGCACGGCTCGCCGGCGAGGCATACCTCCTCTGACCCGTCGCTCCGTCCCGTGCCGTATCGAAGCGTTCGACAGGTGACATGCACGAACCCGGCGCTCCCCGTCCAGCGTTCGTTCGGCGCGAAGGTGACGCGGTAGCGCACCGTACGCGTGCCGTCGTTGGCGAGGGTCAGGGGGCCCTTCTGGGGGGCGGAGGCGAGCGACCTCGTCTTGTTCGGCATGCCGACCGGAGCGATCGCGACCGACTCCCCCGGCGGGACCGCGAGCTCCGCTGCGGTCAGCGGCCCGAGATCGACGTAGACGACCTGCTCGGCGGCACGACGACGGAACACCTGGCGCGCGTCGACGGACGTAGCGGGTGCGCCGAGGCACGCCGCCATGTCCTCTGCGTCCCCTTCCTTCATCGCACTTCCGACCGTCTCGAGCTCCCGTTCGACGGGCGCGGCGCAAGCCGACGCGGAGGCGAGGAGAGAGACGGCGACGACGGCGCGCAGAGGACGTCGGCGCGACGAGACAGCGAGCAGACCCATGGGCCGCTCTCCTGCAACGGGCGAGCCGCCCGTCCGTCGCCCTCAGCGAAGCCTGCTACGGCCGGTGTCGACCTCCACCCGACGAGGCCTCGTTGATCACCCGACGCGACGATCGGATCCCTCCGTCGTCCCGACGTGGATCACGAGGGCCGTGACGAGGTCTCGATCGCGGTCACATGACCGCCGAGCGCGGCCCTCCGACCGCGCGAGTCTCTCTCGTCGTGGTCCGTCAGAAGCGGACCCCGAACCCGCCCGCCGAGACGGCACGGCTCGGACGCGTGACGTAGAGGATCGCGGTGGCCGCGAGCGCGGTCACAGTGAATCCGAGCGCGACGGTCGCCACCGTGAAGGTTCCCGACACGTCGTCGATACGGTCTTGGGGGCAATTGGGCCGGCACGCGTAGAGGTCCTCGCGCGCCGAGACCCCCGACGCGCCGAAGACCGCGAAGACGGCGCCCCCGACGAGGGCGGCGCCGCCCGTCGCGAAGACCGTCCACGGGATCGGTCGCAGAGTCGCCGCCGTGCGGTCCGCTCCGACGACGGGAGGCGTCTCGTCCGTGGTCGTCGGGGCGATCGGCTCCGGGACGGTGAGGACGACCCTTCGACTCTTCTCGCCTTCACGCAGGAGGATTCGCGCCTCGACGGGAGCTCGACCGACGAGCTCGAGCCGGACGGTGTGCTCGCCCGGATCGAGGTCCGTCGGGCGCTCGGCCGTCGCCATGTCCACCTCGACGTCGTCCACGACGAGCCGGCCAGCCGACGTGTACGGGCGGCCGCTGGCGTCCTGAATGGCCACGACGATGGACGGGATCGCCGCCTCGGCGTCGCGAATCCACTGACCGCACTCCTGGCGCATCCACTCCGGGCACGTCTCCGCCGCGCACTGGTACGCCTTCTCCAGCGATGCGCGGGGGCGATGAACGAGCCGGAGCTCCTGCGCGCCGGTATACGCCTCGGCGCACTGAGCCTTGGACCGTTGCGCATGGGCGGGAAGAGCGGAGAGCAATGTCAGCGCTGCCGACGCGACACGGACGGCGCGCTTCACATGCACCATGGCTTCGGCACCTTGACGCCGCGGACGTCGACGGTGAAGGGGGGCGCGCAGGATCGGTCCTCACTCTGGGGCGCGCGCGCGGGGTGGGCGGGGCGGGCCGTCGGCTTGCTTGGGGCCGCGCTGGCGGTCGGGGCCATGACGCGAGAGCTGGGCTCGGGCGCCTGGGCGCTCGCCGGGGAGGCCGGCGCAGACGTCGATGCCGAGGGCGCCGGCGACGCGACCTCACGCTCGCCCGTTCGCGCGGAGGGCAGGACGCTCGCGGCGTGCTCTCCGCCTTGCGATCGCGCGGCGGAGCCTCCGGAGGAGGCCAGCAACGCGAGAAGGGCCGTGGCTCCGCCCAACGCCACGACGCCCACCATCGTGAGCCGTCTGCGCCGCGTCCTCGCCGTGCGCGGCTCGGCGATCGTCGGCGCCTCGGCGGCCGGCGGCTCGACCGGCGTCGACCGCACGGCAGCTCCCGGGCCCGTGACCGTCTCCCAGACGAGGTCGCTCTTCGGCGCCTCACCGCCGTCGACCTCCGCGTAACGCCGCGAGCGCTCACGGAGAGCTTCGCCCAGCACGCTCTCGACCCACTCGCCGACGGCGCGCGGCGTCGCCGGCGGGACGAGCTTCTCGAGCTCGATCGCCATCTCGCGCGCCGACGGGAAACGCTTGTCACGGTCACGCGACAGACCACGGAGCACGAGCGCGTCGAGCTCGGGCGAGACCGCAGGATTCACGGAGCTCGGCGGAGGCACGTTCCCCTCGAGCACCCTGAGCATGATGGACTCCATCGTGCCCACGAAGAGGCGCGTGCCCGTCAAGGTCTCCCACAGGACGACGGACGCGGCGTAGACGTCCGCGCGACGATCGAGGCGCGCGCCCTGCAGCTGCTCCGGGGACATGTACGGAGCCTTTCCCTTCACCTGCCCGGTCTCGGTCGTCGCCGTGCGGCCGACGGCCTTGGCGATGCCGAAGTCGAGCACGCGGGGCACGCCGTCGACGCCCACGAGGATGTTCTGCGGCGAGACGTCTCGGTGCACCAGATCGAGCGAGACGGCGCCGTCGGTCGCTTCATGGGCTGCGTGAAGCCCATGGAGCGCACCGATCATGATCGCGCTCACCACCGGCAGCGGAATGCTTGCCTCGAGGCGCCGGAGGAGACCGGAGAGCGAGTCCCCGAGGACGTACTCCATCACGAGGAGGAGCTCTCCCTGCAGCGGCACCACGTCGAGGATCGGAACGACGTTGGGGTGCCGGATCCGCGACGCGAGGCGAGCCTCGTCGAGGAACATCGCCGTGCACTCGGGATCCTTCGCGAGGTGGGCGTGCAAGCGCTTGATCGCGACGGTCTTCGAGAACCCGGCCGGCCCGAGGAAGCGTCCGAGGTGGACCGAAGCCATGCCCCCCGTCCCGATCTCGTCGAAGAGCGCGTAGCGGCCGACTGTCACGCCTCCGCTCATCGTCGAGGAGCCCCTCCCGTCATCGAAGTCGAGCCTTCAGTCTACACGAAGAAGAGGCCTCCACCGAGGGCCGCCTGAGGCCTGGGCCCCTCTCCCGCCCGTTTCTTGGATGGGAGCGCCGTGATACTCTCGCCCGCCAGTCGAGGGGTGTCTGATGGCGAAGTACGTCGAGGCTGGCCCAACCGTCACGCGAGACGGAAGACGTAAGGACCCCGCGACGCCCTCGCCCGAGACGGCGGGCCTCGTCCTCCTGTACGCCGCGGAGTACGAGAGCTTCCCCGCGACGGTTGCGTTCGGGGAGGGCCACACCCTCGTGGGCCGCTCACCGCCCGGCGGAGGCATCTCGCTCCCCCAGGAGGCGATCTCGAGGCTCCACGCCCGCTTCACGCGTCGCGGCGACGCCTGGTTCGTGGCCGACCTCAACAGTCGCAACGGAACCCATGTCGGGGGCCGTCGCATCGCGGAGACGCGCCTCGCGCCGAACGACGAGGTCCAGATCGGCGACGCGCTGTTCAAGTTCATCGCCGCGGAGATCAAAGCCTACGAGCCGTTCCGGATCGACGGCGTCGTCTCCGGACAGACAGGAGCGTCGCCGTGCCCGGAGGTCGTCGGCGGGCTCCAGATGCGCCGCGTCGTCGAGCAGGCGCAGAGGGTGGCGCCTTCCGATCTCTCGGTCCTCGTCAGCGGCGAGACGGGTACGGGCAAGGAGCTCGTCGCGCGCGCCGTGCATCGGCTGAGCGGCCGCCCGGGGCCCCTCCACGTCCTCAACTGCGCCGAGCTGTCGGGCGCTCGACTGGAGGCGGAGCTCGTCGGACTCACCGGAGGCGCGTCGGCTCCGGGCACGCTGCTGCTCGACCAGGTAGGCGACCTGCCCGCGGAGTCCCAGACGACCTTGCTCCGGCTGCTGGCGACCCGCGAGGGGCGCGTGACCGGCGCGGCGGGGCATCATCGCGTGGTCTCGGCGACCCACCACGACCTACGCGAGCAAGTGAAGGCCGGACACTTTCGGGGCGATCTCTACGCGCGCCTCGGCGGTTGCGAGCTCCGTCTCCCGCCCCTGCGGGAGCGCAAGGAGGACGTCTACGCTCTTTTCAGGCACGCCTTCGCCGCACGTGGCGTCGCGTTCCCCGCGGCCGACGCCGTCGCGTTCGACTTCATGAAGGGGCTCCTCGCCTACGCGTGGCCGTTCAACGTGCGCGAGCTCGAGAACGTCGCGCAGTGGTGCATCGCCACGTGGAACGGTCGCACGCTCGCGGCCCTCCCCGAGAGCATCCTGCAGGCCGCGCAAGCCGCCCCCTCGCCGGCGACGAGCACGACGCCGGAGGCTCGTCGCCCCGGCCCCCTCGCAGAAGCGGAGGTCCGCTCGCTCCTCGTCCGCCACCGAGGCAACGTCTCCGCCGTCGCGCGCGAGCTCGGGAAGGACCGCGCCCAGCTCCACCGGTGGCTGAGGGACCATGAGATCGACCTGGACGACTATCGGCCCGAGGGCAGCTCCGATTCGTGACCCACGCTGGATGAACCGCTCTGGCCGAGCGGTGACGTCACGAGCTGCTCGAGCAGCGCCGCAGCATCGGCGTAGAGGGCGACGGCCCCGCGGAGCGCACCCTCGTCCCACCCACCGGATCGGAGCGCGATCGTCCGGACACCGGCCCTTCGCGCGGCCTCGACGTCGTACGGCGTATCGCCGAGCATGACCGCAGCCTCGGGCTCGCACCCGGCGCGGGCGAGCGCCGCGCGGACGATGTCGCCGTCGGGCTTGGACTCCTCGGCGTCGTCGGACGAGGTGATCGCCTCGACGAGATCCTTCACGTCCGCCTTCTCGAGGAGCGCGCCGACCTCGTCCTCCTTGGCGGAGGTCGCGACGACGAGGCGCCAGCCGCGGTCGCGCACGGCGAGGAGGAGCTCGCGCACACCAGGGAACGCTTGCACTCCAGGGAGGTAGCGCTCCTGGAAGATGGCGGCACGGCGATCGGAGATCGCCCTGCCCTCGGAGGACTCGTCGTCGATGGCGGCGACCGCGGGCAGGAGCTTGTCCCCGCCCATGCCGATCAGCGAGCGCACCCGCCCGAACGAGACGTCATGCCCCGCTTCCCCGAGCGCGTCGACCCAGGCCCGAGCATGAGCATCGTTGCTGTCGACGAGCGTTCCGTCGACGTCGAGGAGCAGCGCGCGCCGATGAGGAGGCATGACCTCCTCTTCGAGCACATTCCAGGCCAGAGACCACGCCACGAGCTCGAGCGGAAGCCCGAGGGACGGCCGCACGACGCGAGCGCCGCGCCCGCCCCGGGCGCGCGCTTGGAGGACAAAAAGCAAAACGCCCGTGAGGTGGTACCTCACGGGCGTTCCGGGAAAAATCCCGGCGGCGTCCTACTCTCCCACACGGCTTCCCGTGCAGTACCATCGGCTCCGAAGAGCTTAACTTCCGAGTTCGGGATGGGATCGGGTGTGG
>JALHPN010000088.1 GCA_022842465.1 Polyangiaceae bacterium
CGCCGTCCGTCGCGGCGTCGCGCACGGCGTCGCCCGCCGGGAGGCCGAAGGCGGCGCCGCGCGCCTCCGCTCCCGCCGGGAGCGCGCGCCGGTGCGATCCGCCGTACGATCTCGACGCTGCGGGTCGCAAGATCTTCCGCGTCGAGTGCCTCTGAGGCGCCGTCGGATCGGCGCGATCGCACTCGCGATCGCGATCGCACCCCGCTCCGATCCACGAGCGAGGGAGGAAAGGGCCGCGATCTTCGTCGATTACGGCAGGCACGTCGCTCGCAACGCCCTCGTCGCACCTTCCGAGGAGGAAACCCGTGACGACCCGACGCGCTTCATCGATCGCCTTCACCGGCGCTGCCTTCGTCCTCGCCGCCTGCGGGGCTGGAGCGGCCGACCCCGGCGAGTCCCGCTCGGACGCGGCGACCGGTCCCTCCTCCTCCGCTCCCACTGCCCAGGGGAAGCTCCCTCTCGACGCGAACGGGTGCATCGATCTCGCCGCGCATCGCCCGCGGCCGATCCCGCTCCGCGGAAAGCTCGTCGTCACGTACGTCGAGCCGACGCTGGACAACATGTGCGAGTGGGACGAGGCCGCGCGCTCCTACTGGTGCCGCTCCGCGTCGCGCGAGTCCGAGGCGTGCGCCGAGGTGAGCGGGACATTCTGGTGCCCCGTCGCGGATCCGCCGCCCGAGCGGCTCGGTGACCCGCAGGAGCTCGCCTCGTTCGACCTCGAGAACCCCGGCGCGGGCGTCCGCCGCTGGACGAACGACGTCCTCCACGAGGCGGAGCTCGACGTGTCCGAGGACGGAACGAAGGTCGTCTACGCCGTCCGAAAGCGGCTGGATGCCTTCGAGGACGGCCTCGGCATCTGGGTCGCCGACGCCGACGGGAGCAACGCGAAGAAGGTCGTCGACCGCGCGGGTCACACCGGCATCCCGACCTGGCTCCCGCCGAACGCCGAGCGATTCATCTTCCTCGCCGACGGCCTCCACGTCTTCGACACGAGGACGGCGACGACGACGGACGTGGCGATCACGGGGTTCGATCGCGGGCTCGTCGTCGACCCTGGCGTCGCCCACGACGGGAAGAAGCTGACGTTCAAGGCCGACGAGCGGGGCGGGAACCGACCGGCCGTCTACGTGATGGACTTCGACGGGACGAAGGGCAGCCAGGTGAAGCAGCTCACACGTGGCTTCTCCGACCACGACCCGGTGTTCTCGAAGGACGACCGGAAGATCCTCTTCGAGCGCTTCTACGGGAAGGGCGACTGGGACGACTTCGAGGATCGGCTGGGGAACCCCGAGGCGAACAAGTGGGGGATCGTCGAGGTCGACGTCGCGACGGGGGAGGAGCGCGTGCTCGTGCCCCACGACGCGTGCGGACGTCACTTCTTTTGGCTCCCCACGATCTCGCCGGACGGCGCCCACGTCATGTTCGTCCACGACTACGTCGCCGAGGACGGCTACCAGGATCTTTGGGTCGCCGACATCGACGGAGGCAACGCGCAGCCGGTCCCCGGCACGAAGGGCTTCCACTGGTTCGACTGGACGAAGTGACGACGACGTCCAGACGAAGCCGACGACCGCGGCTTCGACTTCGCAAGGCTCGACGGTCGGCGCCTCGACGACGCCCTCGGGTCCGCTTCGCCCGGTAGAGCGTGGCCTCGACGTAGCCTCGGCGCGGGGGCGTGCTACCGGATCGCGATGCGCCTCGTTTGCCTGCTCGTGCCCGTCATGGTCGTCCTGTCGTCGGCGCCGTACGCTCGAGCCGACGAGGAGGAGGTGGTTCCGCCGGGACGGGTGCGCGCGATCTTCGAGCCGCGCGCGCCGCACGTCGTGCTCGAGCGACGCCCCGAACGACGGAAGGGGGGAGACGTGGATTCGGAGGGCGGGACCGTCGTCGCGATGGCGGGCGACGACGTCCTGCTCGATCCGCTCGCGACGTATCAGATCGGCGGGACGTGGGTGGAGCCGGCGTCGTTCCGACTGCCCGCCGGCGATCCCGGCCCATTCCGAATCACGGCGACGCCGGGCTCGTCCCGCACCGCCGGCTGGGGCACCGGGTTCGTCCTCGCCGGCGGAGGACTCCTCGCGCTCGGTGGCAGCACGGCGGCCGCGCTCGGGTTCTCCGGCGCGACGAAGAACGCCGACGGCGACTCCGCGGCGTCGATCGCCTTCACGTCGTCGCTCGTCGTCGCCGCGGTGGGCCTCGTGCTCGTCGTCGCCTCGCTGCCGTTCCGGAGCGAAGCGACGAAGGTCGAGGTGACGAAGCTCCGCTGACGCGCCGCGTGCTTCGCGGGTCAGCGCGCAGGTGTCGGGAGGGGAGCCGGCGCGGGTAGCGTGACGGGCTTCGGCGCGATCGGGCGCGGCTTGATGCTGTCGTCGGGGATGCCGGTCCTCGCGACGGGCTTGATGCTGTCGTCGGGGATGCCGGTCTTCGCGACGGGCTTGATGCTGTCGTCGGGGACGCCGGTCCGCCCGGCGCTCGGCGCGCGGAGCTCGTTCGTGAGACCCGGGACCGCGTCGGTCTTCGTGTCACAGCCGACCACGGCGAGGAGCGACAGGGCGAGGGCGATCGAGGAGAGCTTCATGGGTGCACCGTAGGACGGACGTGAGAGCTTCACGTGACGTCACGCAAAAGGATGTCACCCCCTCGGGCGACACGCCATCGCGCCGCGGGAAGGTTCCCACATCCGCACACGTACGACGGGACGCATGGCGCCCCTTCCCTCGCGGCTTCTCGCCCTCACGGTGCTCTCGACGCTCGCTGCCCTCGCTCCCGGCTGTGCGGCGCCCGATGCCGCCGACGACACGGCCACGGCCGACGCCGAGCTCACGCGCTCGGTCGTGACGTACTCGCTGACGACCGCGGCGTCGCTCGGGTACCTGCAGGGCCTCGCCCTCGGTCCCTCACGCGACGGCGCGATGCTGCTCGCCGAGACCTACGCGCCTGGCCGCAACGTGACGACGCCGAACCTCTGGAACGGCGCGGCGCTCACGCCTATCGCCGCCGGGCCGTTCTACACGACGGGGTCCTTCGCCTACGACGCGGCGGGGGGCGTCACGTATTTCCTCCAGTACAGCGGTAGCCCGGTCCAGTACGAGTCGCTGTTCCGCTACGACGCCTCGGGGTGGCGTCAGCTCTACTCCGGTCGCTTCGCCGGCGCGTTCGCGACGCTCGCCTTCGACGCCACGCGCAAGGTGCTCGTGCGCGTCTCGAAGCCGGCGGTCGAGCGCTTCGACGAGAGCGGGACGACGTTCGGCAGAGGCCGGTGGCTGTCCGACGGCCCTGGACCCGGGGACTCCTGGTCCACGGGCTCCGCCGCCTTCGACGAGAGGCGCGGTGTGCTCGTCCTCTTGTCGGGCGGGGCGCCGCTCGAGCGCGCGAGCACGGCCTCCGGCGCCGGCGCCTGGGTGTCGAACACGCCGGCGTCGGTGTCGCCGCCGAGGCCCGCAGGCTCGACCGGCGGCGCTGCGGGCGCATGCGCGGTCGCGACCTACGATCCGACCCTCCAGCGCATCGTCGGGATCTGCATGACGCCCGGGCGTGGCGCGCGGATCGTCGAGTGGGACGGCGCCGCGATGCACGTCGGCGTGCTCGAGGCCGGTGATCGCGTCTGGGGGCCGAAGGCGTTCGCGTACGACCGGGTGCAGGGGGCCTTCGTCGCCGCCGACCCCGATCGGTTCTACACGGTCACGCGGACCGTGAAGACGGTCCCGAACGGGAGCCCGGCGCTCACGTCCCCGACGGCGGCCACGATCTACGCGACGGAGGAGGCCGCGGTGCCCGTCGTCGCGACGGACGCCGATCTCGATCCCGTGACGATGACGCTCGTCGACCCTCCGGCCGGCGCTCGCCTCGAAGGGAACGTGCTCCGGTGGACGCCCGCCGTCTCCGACGAAGGCAAGCGCGTCGTGCGCGTGCGGCTCGCCGACGGCGAGGCGACCGTCGAGCAGGCCGTCGAGCTCGACGTGAAGGTGCTCCGCTACGGGGCGAGCCTCCCCGCCGGCGACGTCGCGATCCAGAAGTCGTTCGCCGTGAGCGGGCCCGGCTCGCTCCGCGGGCGCACGCGTAACACGCACGGTCAGGTCGCCTGCAAGCTCACCGGGAGAAACCCCGGCGTCGTCCGCGCGAGCTGCGGGATCACGGCGGAGATCTGCGGCGACCCGAGCGGCGCGGGGACGAGCCCGTGCTCGGTGGCCCAGGCCCGCCGCATCAACGCGGCGAGCGTCGTGTCCGAGAACGGTTCGTTCGGCGAGTCGCAGTCGCAGTCGAAGACGTGCACGCGGTGCACGCGCTGGACGTCGAACGTCTCGGGCAGCTTCGATCCCGCGAAGGGCGTCTGTGTCGGCTACCGCTACGACACCGACGTCTGGTCCGGCGGCGTCCTCGGACGCGCCGAGTCGTCGGCGAACGGCTGCAGCGGGATCTGACCCCTCAGAGCTGGATCTGGGCGCCGAGCTCGACGACGCGGTTCGGGGGGAGCCCGAAGTAGGCCGTCGCCGGCCGCGCGTTGCGTGACACGAAGGCGAAGAGGACCTTCCGCCAGCCGGCCATCGCCGACGTCCCCGAGAGGACCAGCGTCTCGCGTCCGAGGTAGTAGCTCGCGCGCGCAGGCTCGATCGCGAGCCCCTTCGTCCGGCACTCCTCGAGGGCGGCGGGCACGTCCGGCGTCTCGACGAAGCCGTAGCGCAGAGAGACGCGGAAGAAGCCTTGGCCGAGGTCCTCGACCGTGAGCCGATCGTGGGCCGAGACCTCCGGCACCGGCAGGCTCTGCACGGAGAGCAGCACGACCTGCCCGTGGAGCACCTGGTTGTGCTTGAAGTTGTGGAGGAGCGCCGGCGGCGTCCCCTTCGGATTCGATGCCATGAAGACGGCGGTGCCCTTCACGCGATGCGGCGTCGTCTGCGCGACGTCGTCGAGGAAGGTGTCGAGCGGCAGGAGCGTCGGCTCGATCGCCTCCCAGAGGAGCTGCCGCCCGCGGTGCCAGGTGGTCATCACGAGGAAGACGACGATCGCCATCGTGACGGGGAACCACCCGCCGTGGACGAACTTGGCGGCGTTGGCGCCGAAGAACGCCAGGTCGAACGTCAGGAAGAGGACGAGGAGCGGCGCCGCGCGAAGGGGGCTCCAGCCCCAGGTCCGCGTCGTCACCACGTAGTAGATGACCGTCGTGATCCCCATCGTGCCCGTGACGGCGATGCCGTAGGCCGCCGCGAGGGCGCTCGACGAGCGGAAGAGGAGCACGCACGCGACACACGCGACGAGCAGGAGTGAGTTGATCTCGGGGACGAAGATCTGACCCTCCGTCTCGCGCGACGTGTGCACGATCGTGACGCGCGGGAAGTAGCCGAGCTGGACCGCCTGCTGGGTGAGGGAGAACGCGCCCGAGATGAGCGCCTGGGACGCCACCACGGTCGCGCACGTCGCGATCACGACGACCGGGTACAGCGCCCAGCTCGGCACGAGCGCATAGAACGGGTTCGACGCCGCCTCCGGGCGCTCGAGGAGCATCGCGCCCTGCCCGAAGTAGTTGAGGAGGAGGGCCGGGAACACGATCGCGAACCACGCCCGACGGATCGGCGATCGACCGAAGTGGCCCATGTCGGCGTAGAGCGCCTCTCCACCGGTCACGACGAGGAAGACCGAGCCGAGGACGAGGAAGCCGTGCTTCCCGTTCGCCGCGAAGAAGGCGACGGCGCGGCGCGGATCGAGCGCGAGGAGCACGTCGGGCCGCGCCACCAGCTGCTTCAGCCCGAGCGAGGCGATCGTCAGGAACCACACGAGCGTGAGCGGACCGAAGACCCGGCCGATCCCGGCCGTCCCCCGCTTCTGGATCGCGAAGAGGCCGACGAGGACCGCGATCGTCAGGGGAACGACCGCAGGCTCCAGGGCCTTCGTCGCGACCTCGAGCCCCTCGATGGCGCTCAGGACGGAGATCGCCGGCGTGATCACGCCGTCGCCGTAGAGCAGGGCCGTGCCGAAGAGGGCGAGCAGCAAGACGACGCTCCGGCCCTGGCGGAGGGCGCGCGGGACGAGCGCGAGGAGCGCGAGGATGCCGCCGGCGCCCTCGTTGTCGGCGCGCATGATGAACGTCAGATACTTGAGCACGATGACCATGCCCAGAGACCAGAAGACGAGGGAGAGGACGCCGAGCACGTTCCCGGTCGTCACCGCGACGGCGTGCGGGTTCTCGGGGCTGAAGCACTCCTTCAGCGCATAGAGCGGGCTCGTCCCGATGTCCCCGTAGACGACGCCGAGCGCGCCGAGCATGAGCCCCGCCTTGGACGCACCGCCGTGCGACCCATGCGGGCCAGGGGCCGCCTTCGCGCCGGGGGCGTGTGGAACGACAGGCGTGGAGTCGGATGCGGACATTCGGGACGGTCACTCCGCCGACGACGCAGACACTACGACCACGATCCGCCGTCCGGGAGTCGGCGGCCGGGCTCCGCATGATTCTTAATCTCTCCTTTACGAGGCTCGAGAGCGAGCTCAGGACGGCGTACGGAGGCGATAGCCGACGCCCGGCTCCGTGACGAGATACCTTGGCCGCGCCGGCTCGAGCTCGAGCTTGTGGCGGAGCTGCACCATGTAGACGCGGAGGTATTGCGTCTCGTCCAGGTGAGACGGTCCCCACACCTCCTTGAGGAGATGCCGATGCGTGAGCACCCGGCCGGCGTGCTTCATCAGGACGGCGAAGAGCTTGTACTCGATCGGCGTCAGGTGGACCTCGCGGCCGCGCGCGAAGACCTGGCGTCGCGCGAGGTCGAGCCGCAGATCGCCGACGGTGACGGTCGCCTCGGCCGGGCCCTCGCCGCCGACGCGCTCGGCGTTCCGCAGCGCGACGCGGATCCGCGCGAGGAGCTCACCGGTGCTGAACGGCTTCGTCAGGTAGTCGTCGGCGCCGCTGTCGAGCGCCTGGATCTTCTGCTCCTCCTGGTCACGGGCCGAGAGGACGAGGATCGGCGCCGCCGTCCACTCCCGGAGGCGCCGAATCACCTCGAGGCCGTCGAGATCGGGGAGCCCGAGATCGAGCAGGACGAGCTCGGGGTTGTAGGCGGTCGCCTGGCGGAGCCCCTCCTCGGCGGTCTCGCTCTCGACGAGGCGGTATCCGTGGGCCGTCAGGGCGGCCCGGAGGAAGCGCCGCATCTGCGCCTCGTCCTCGATCAGGAGGACGCGTTGACCGGGCGATCCCATCAGGGCTCCGTCACGATCGGCTCCGCGACCTCGCCGGGGACGACCGGCGCGACGCCGGACGTCGGCAACGTGAACGTGAAGACGGCTCCGCCTCCGCTTCTCGCCTCGGCGCGGATCCGCCCTCCGTGCGCGCGGACGATGCCCTCGCAGATCGCGAGGCCGAGCCCGGCGCCGCCGCGGTCTTGCCGTCCGCGATGAAACTTCTCGAACACCTGCCGCTCGTCGCCGGGGCGCACGCCGGGCCCGCGGTCGGCGACCGCGATCTCGACGGCGCCCTCGAGCATCGCGGCCGAGATCGCGATCGGCGTCCCGGCCGGCGTGTACTTCCCCGCGTTCTCGAGCAGGTTCACGAGCACCTGCTCGACGAGGATGGGGTCGAGAGAGACGAGCGTCGGCTCGGACGGGAGTCTGGTCTCGATCGCGCGGCCCTCGAGCACGCCCTCGACGCGGGCGAGCGCCGAGCCGACGACCTCCTCGAGGGAGTGCCACTCGCTCTTCACCTGGATCCGGCCCGCCTCGACGCGGGTCATGTCGAGGAGGTTCCGCACGAGCCGATCGAGGCGCTCGGCCTCCTGGAGGATGGTCTCGGTCAGCTCCCGTCGAACGTCGCGGTCCAGGCCCTCCTGGAGGAGCGTGCCGGCCGCGCCCGTGACGACCGCGAGCGGCGTGCGGAGATCGTGGGAGACCGAGCTCAGGAGCGCGCTCCGGAGCCGCTCGGACTCGGCGCGGAGCTCCGCGCGCTGGGCCTCCTCGCCGAGCCGGCGCGCCGCGCTCGCCTGATCGCGCACGCGCTTGGTGAGGCCGCTGATGAGGACCGCGACGAGGAACATGACCGCGAACGTGACGACGTGACGGAGGTCGGAGACCGCGAGCGTGTAGTAGGGCGGGATGAAGAAGAAGTTGAAGGCGACGACGCTGAGGACGGCCGCGGCGACGGACGGACCGTACCCGTAGCGCATCGACACGAGGACGGTGCCGACGAGGTAGACCATGACGACGTCGGCGAGGTACTGCCGACCGAGGAGCGCGAAGGCGGCGGCCGTCGCGAGCGGGACGACGACCGCGCTCGCGAAGAAGCCGCGCCAGGCCTCGGGCGGCCTCGCAGGCTCGGCTTCGTGGACGGACGCTTCCATGGCGAGACGACGCTACTCCGCGTCGCAGCTCGCGTCATCGTCGGGAGCACCTGCGTCGCGGCAAGGCACGGCCTCGCCGTCGGACCGTCAGCGCGGCGACGCCGCGAAGCGGGCGCGAGGACCGTCGCCGTCGAACAGCGTGAGGGTGCGGCCTGCGATCTCGAAGCGGCGCGTGGCAGCGAGGGCGCGGAGGAGGTCGGGCTCCACCGCCCCGCCCGGACATGCGCGGCGGGTGTTCGCGACGTCGTCGAAGCGGAGACCGCCCGCCGGCCCGACCACGTCCGTCGCCCAGGTGCCGCTCAAGTTGTTGCAGCCGCCGTAGCCGCGGACACGGCGTCCGTCGTCGGCGAGGTAGAGGTGGGGGACGCGGGACGTCCCCGAGGGAGCCTTCCCGTCGAGCTCCACGAGGTCCCACTGGGTCCCCGCGAGCCGCATCGACGAGGCGGCGGCGACGGCGCAGGCGCTGACGTCGCGGCTCGACGACACGAGGCGGTCGATGACGAGCATGCGCGCCCGGCCGTCGACGTGATCGGGCTCCGGGCGCTCGGCGACGCGCCCGAGCACCTCGACCACGACGAGGCCACCGCCGGCCTCGAGCGCCTCACGCTCGGCGAGCCGCGCGGCGCCTTCGGGCGCGACGGGCCACGTGACGCCGGTCACGCAGTCCTGGAAGGTGGTCGCGTCCGCGACGTGACGGAGGACGCCGCGGTGAACGCTCGAGCTCGCGTCGGGCGCGTTCGTCGCGGCGGCGGTGGTCGTGGCGGTCGATCGCTCCTCCGAGCGGCTGCACCCCGCGGCCAGGGCCGCGACGAGGACTGCGGTCGAGCGTCGTTTCATGTGTCACTCTCCCTGCGCGGACCCTGCGCCCTCGACAAGGTAGCCACGTCGGAGCTGCAAGGAATCAGGCACCGGGTCGCAGGTCCGGGTTCGCGCCGCGCGCGGACGCGCGACCGAGCCTCACCGCCTGCGCGCCGCACGGTAGGCCGCCGGTGTCGTCCCCGTCCAGCGCCGGAAGGCGCGCGTGAACGCGGCGGCGTCCGAGTAGCCGAGGAGGAAGCCGACCTCGTACGCCCCGAGAGCCGGATCGGCGAGGAGTGCCTCCGCGCGCGTCTTCCGCGCCGCGTCGAGGAGCGCCGCGAAGCTCGCTCCGTCGTCCTTCAGTCGCCGGTGCAGGGTGCGCGGCGAGACCGCGAGGCGTCGCGCGACGTCGTCGAGGCGGGGCTCGCCGTGCGGGAGGAGCTCGACGACGACGGCGCGCGCCCGCTCCGCGAGAGGCACCTCGTCGCGAACGCCGCCGAGGAGGACCTCGGCGCGTCGCGCGAGGTACGCGAAGAGCGCCGGGTCCGCGTGCGCGAGCGGTCGCGCGAGCAGCGCGGCGTCGAACGCGAGCTCGACGCACGGTGCTCCCCACGACGGCTCGCGCCCGAAGAACGCTGCGTGCGGCTTCGTGCGAGCGGGGCGTGCGTGCGGGAACGCGACGTGCGCCGGCGCGATCTCCTCGCGCGCGAGGAAGCGGAGGAGGCTCGTCGTAGCGGACGCTTGCGCCTCGGCCGGATGGCGGAGTCGCGCGAAGCGCTCGGGGAGCGCCTGGCGCAGCACCACGAGCGAGCCCTCGACCGCGACCTGCGGGACGGCGTCGACCTGCACGAGCGAGCGGAACCGTCCGAACACTGTGAGCGCTTCGCCGACCGTACCGCTCGCGCGCATCGCGAGCCCGACCACGCCGAGGGCGTTCCGCGCGAGGCGCGGCCCGATCGCGAGCCCGACGTCGCCCGGCTCCTTCGCGATCTCCTCCCAGAGCCGCGCGTGCGCCTCGAGCGGCACGCGGCCGTCGGGGTCGACGAGGTCGCTGCGCGCGAGCCCCGCGGCGCGGAGGAGGGGAGCCGCGGCCAGCCCGACCGACACGGCGGCGTCGACGACGGCCGATGTGAGGGCGGCGAGCACGGTCCGGTCGCTCATCGCGCGAGCTTCAACATGCACGGGGGTGGCGTGCAAGGACAAGCGAGTGGCGGGCGCGGTCAACGCGGGGGCGCGTCCGGCACCGCATGCTCTCCTCATGACGAAGCAAGGACTGCCGGCTCCGCTTCCCGTCGGTTGGGCGATGAAGGACCTGGCGAGCACCGAGGAGGCTCGCGTCGACGTGCTCGACGACGGCCGCCTGCACCTCTCCCTCCGCCACGACGTGGTTCACGGCGTCACACCGGAGATGATCGTGTGGTGGTTCCACAACGTCGAAGGCGACGTCGCGTTCGAGGGCGTGCCGGTCGCGAAGTACCGGCTCTGGCATCCGCGCGACCACGTCTCGTTCCGCTACGTCCGCCGCGCACCGGACGGTGGCGCCGGGCCGGGCTCCGTCTACCACATCGTCGAGGCGTTCGGCCGGAACCCGGCCTACCTGCTCGACGTCGACCTCCACGTGAAGCGGCTCGACGAGGGCGGCTTCGTGCACCTTCCGAGGCTCCACGGCCTGCGGCTCGCCCGCGCCGACTACGCCTTCGAGCGTGTGCGCGGCGGGACTCGCTACGTCAACGCGATCACGTTCGGCCTCGAAGGCCGGGTGTTCCGCCCGCTCAACGACCGGCTCGTGCGTGCGGTCTTCCCGGAGGCGCGAGGGCGGGCGTGGCTCCTCCACAACGTCGAGGAGGTCGGCAACTGGGAGCGCTTCCTCCCCGAGCTCTTCGCGGCTGCGCGCGCCGGTCGCGAGGCGCGGCTGTCGGCGGCGGCCTGAGGAGGTCGTGGTCGTGACGGGTAGGTCGACAGTCTAGGATCTCGGGATGACGTTCTTCCGGGACTGGGTGCTGCGTTCCACCGAGGCGACGCAGTTCGACGTACACGAGCTCCGCAGCGAGATCGCGAACATGCCGTCGGCCGATGCCGTCGTGCGCCTCTCCGGGGAGCTCGGGGTCGCCATGGCGCGCCTCGACAGGCTCGAGCTCCTCTGCGACGCCATCCTGTCGCTCGCCGAGATGAAGGGCCTGTTCGAGGGACCGGAGGTCGAGGTGATGATGCAGCGCCTCGATCTCCTCGACGGTGTGGAGGACGTGAAACGGGGGCCGATTCGCGTCGACTCGCCGCGGTGCGCGCACTGCTCCCACTTCGTGAATCCGAAGCGGAGAACCTGCGTCTACTGCGACGCGCGGCTCCCCGCGTCCGCGGAGGCGCCGAGGGCGACCAGCCCCTATCGCGATGCTCCCCCCGCGGTGCGCGAAGCCCCCCACGCGACGTGCGCGCGGTGCAAGCAGAGAGTGCCGCAGTCGGCGACGTATTTCACGCGGGAGGGGGAGCTCGCGTGCGCCGGGTGCTTCAACGCGGACGGCTGACGTACGCGGCGGCGCAGCCCGTCCGCCGAGGTCGAGGTCGGGTCACCGCTCCCGCGCGACACGCGCCTTCGCCCAGCTGGTGATCTCGTCGGTGTCGACGTCGAAGACGATCGGCTGCGGATCGCGCTGGTCGATCGTCCAGGTCGAAGGGCACGCGCCACGACGCGCGGAGAACGTTCGCTCCTCGACGACGTGGCCGGTGTGCGCGTCGGCGACGACGACCCGCGAGTCCGAGAGGACCGCGCCGACGACGCTCGAGCCGAAGGTGCACGGCTCCGCCCTTCGCCTGGGGCCGGGCAGGTCGACGGCCACCCAGCGCACCCGGTCGACCGCGCCCGGCGGACCGACCCACACGACCTCGTCTCCGCTCACCTGGGCGTCACCCACGCTCAGCCATCGCTGCCCGCGCACGACCGCGAGCGTCTGCTGCGCGTCGGGAGCGCCGGGGAGCGGCTTGCCGTTCGCGACCTCGCGGAGGCGCTCCGCGGCGAGTCGGCGGAGCGCTCCGGGGCGCTTCACGAAGGCTCTCATCGGGCGCTCGAAGGTCTGGCTCGCCGTTCGGATCGAGAGCGGTACGGAGGCCTCGAGGTCGGGCGCAGGCTCGGGAGCGAAGAGCGCGTCCGACCGCGCGCTCAGCGCCAGGGTGGCCGGATCGATGGTGAAGAAGAAGCCGCCTGGGCTCGAGGTGGCCGGCTTGCCCTGCACCCGCACTTCGGTCGCCGCCGGGACGTCGGCGCGATAGCGGAGAGCGCCGCTCGCGAACGTCGTGGGAATGCGCTCCCCCGAAGGCTCCTCGAGCACGTCCTCCGGCCTCGCCTCGCCCGGCGCGGACTCGCGGGTGACCTTCGCGCAGAGACCGTCCTTCAGCGCGGTGACCTTCCCGACCCCCGGCAGCGGCTCGATCGGCAGCGTGAAGCGCTTCTCCGTCCAGCCGCGCGTCACGACGGCGACGTGCGAGGCAGAGGCCAGGTTCTCGAGCGGGATGCTGATCGTGAACCCCTCCACGCTCGGCGAGTAGGTCGCGGGTTGGCCGTCGACCTCCACCTTCGCGTTCGGAGAGCCGTGGACGGAGACGAGCACCGCGCACCCGTGGCGGGTCGCGCGGTCCGGTAGTCTCCGGCAGGCGGTCGCCGTCAGCGCGATCACCGTGAGCGCGAGCGCGCCCGTCGGCCTCGACCAGCTTCGATCGTCCTTCACGCGGCATGATACGTCCCGCGCTCGGGGAGCTACCTGCGGACACGAGGCAGCGCCGGATCGCTCGGGCGCGCCCACGCGCAGCGGAAACATGCTCCTCGCCGACCTCAGATCCGATGCGGCTCGCGTCCTCGTCAGGAGGACGCGTCGTCGTGGCATCGCGCGGCGCGGGAGAGGAGGAGCTCGCGCTCACGTGCGTTCGAGGTCATCGCGGCGGCCGCCTCGAAGGCGGCTCTGGCCTCCGCGCCGCGCCCGAGCCTCGCGAGGAGATCGGCGCGCACGGCGCGGACGAGGTGATAATCGCGGAGCGCGGGCTCGTCGGCGAGATCGTCGACGATCGCGAGGCCCTCGGCGGGACCGAACGCCATCGCGACGGCGACCGCGCGATTCAGCTCCACGACGGGGGAGCCGGTCGACTCGACCAGCGCGTCGTAGAGGGCGACGATCCGCCTCCAATCGGTGTCCTCGAAGCGCGTCGCGACGGCGTGGCATGCCGCGATCGCCGCCTGGAGGGCGTACGGGCCGAGCGGCCGCGCGAGCGTCTCCGCGCGCGCGAGCGCGGCGAGGCCGCGGTTGACGAGGAGGCGATCCCACGTCGCGCGATCCTGATCGGCGAGCAACACCGGCTCGCCGAGGGGGCCGACCCGGGCGCGCGATCTCGAGGCCTGGAGCTCCATGAGCGCGAGGAGCCCGTGCGCCTCCGCTTCGTGGGGGACGAGCGCCACGAGGATGCGCCCGAGCCGCATCGCCTCCTCGCAGAGGTCGTGGCGGAGGACTTCCTCGCCCGCCGTCGCTGCGTAGCCTTCGTTGAAGAGGAGGTAGAGGACCTCGAGCGTCTGGGGGATCCGGGCGCGGAGCTCGGCGCCTGTCGGCACCTCGAACGGGACCTTCGCCTCGGCGAGCGTCCGCTTCGCCCGCACGATGCGCTGCGCGATCGTCGGCTCCGTGGTGAGGAAGGCGCGCGCGATCTCGCTCGTCGTCAGGCCGGCGACGAGCCGCAGGGTCAGCGCTGCGCGGGACTCCTTCGAGAGGACGGGGTGACACGCGACGAGCACGAGGCGGAGGACGTCGTCCCCCGTCGGCGCGTCGATCGCCTCGTCGTCGAGCGTCGCCCAGGCGTCCGCCGTGCGCTCGATCTCCCCGTGCTTCGCCCGCATCATCGCGCGCCTTCGCCCCTCGTCCACCGCGCGGTGGCGCGCCGTGGTCATGAGCCAGGCCCCCGGGTTGTCCGGGATGCCCGACTCCGGCCATCGCTCGAGCGCGGCGACGAGCGCCTCCTGCGCGAGATCCTCGGCGCGGTCGACGTCGCGGACGAGGCGCACGAGCCCGCCGAGAAGGCGAGCGGACTCGATGCGCCAGACGGCCTCGATGGCGTCCCGCGTGGGCGCTGCCGCGTCGCCCATCGCTACGACTGCTTCTGGCGCTCGACCTCGGCGCGGAGGCGCGCGTCCTGCTCGCGTAGCTCCGGCGTGAGCGCGCTCGCGAAGTCTTCCATCTCGAAGACCGGGCGGAGCTCGAGCTCGGCGTCCTCCCCGGGCATCGGATCCGGGCAGCGTCGCGCCCACTCGAGCGCCTCATCCATCGAGCGGACCTGCCAGATCCAGTAGCCCGCGACGAGCTCCTTCGTCTCCGCGAAGGGGCCGTCGACGACCGTGCGCTTGCCGCCGGAGAAGCGGATGCGCTTGCCCTTCGAGCTCGGGTGGAGCCCGTCGCCGGCGAGGAGGATCCCCGCTTTCACGAGCTCTTCGTTGTAGTTGCCCATCTCGGCGAGGAGCTTCTCGCTCGGCATCACGCCCGCTTCGCTGTTCTTCGTCGCCTTCACGATCACCATGACCTTCATCGCGGTCTCCTTTCGACGGGGGCACCCTGGCTCGGGCCCGTTTTCCCATGAGCGACGAACGAGGAGACGCCGGATCGACACGGTCCGACGATTTTCTTCCGTCGCCGAGCTCGCCGAACCCGGTGCGCATCATGTCGCATCGGGCGGACGTCGCGTCGTGACGGCGGGGGCCATCCCGAGCCGGTAGGTCGGCCAGCGGAGCACGACCCCGAGGCGCGCGAGCGCGCGCGAACCGTCGACGCGGCGGTCACCCCGCAGCGTCTCGTGGACGGACTCGAGCGGGACGAACGGCGGCATCGGGACGCCGTAGGCGTCACAGACGAAGCGGATGACCTCGACGTGCGGCGCGGGCGCGTCGTCGCCGACCACGAAGGTCTCGCCGGAGGCGCGTGGCGCGGCGAGGACGAGCTCGGCGAGGTCCTCCACGTGGATCCGCGAGACGAAGCCGCTCCCGTCGCCCGGGATGCGATGGGCCCCCTGGAGGACCCGCACGTGGAGGCCGCGGTCGGGGCCGTAGATCGCGGGCGCGCGGAGCACGGTCGCGCCGCGTGCGCGCCACACGCGCTCCGCCTCGAGCCTGCGCGCGCCGGACGCGGACGGCCGCGTCGCAGTCGGGGTCGTGTCGTCGACGCGGTGGTGCTCTGAGCCGTACACGCTCGTCGCGCTGACGTAGGTGATCGCAGCGGCAGCGGGCAGGCTCGACGCGAGACGCGCGTCCGTCGCGCCGTCCGGCGGGAACGTCACGACGACGTGCGTCTCCGGCGTGACGAGCGCAGAGGCGCCCTCGCCGAACGACGGAACGACGACGGCCTCGAGCCCGGCGGCGCGGAGATCCGCGGCGGCCTCCTCGCGACGTACGACGCCGCGCGCGGCGAGCCCCCGCCCTCGCGCGGCGAGCAGGACCGCGCGGCCCGTGTACCCTGCGCCGAGGACGAGGACGTGCAACGGCGCGATCCTCGCACCCCCCTGCGGGCAGCGGCAAGCGCCGCGAAGGCGACGTCGGGCGCGGGTTCGTCTAGAACGAGTCCACATGGCGATGCTCACGAAGCGCACGGTCACGTCGGTCTCCCGGAGGAGCGCGCTGCCGGCCTCGGGCGTCGCGGCCACGGGCGGGCGCGCGCTCGTCCTCGACGTACCCTTTGCGATGCGCGGGGTCGCGTCCGCGAACGGCGCTCGATGGGAGCCGGCTCACCAGGTCTTCGTGTTCCGCGGCGAGACGCTCCCGCGCGGCCTCGTCCCGTTCCGGCCGGCAGTCTACTCGTGGGAGGCGCACGTCCAGCACGCGCTCGACGCGGAGGCAGGCCTCGCACCCATCCGACGCCCGCCGATCGCCGCGCAGACGATCGCGCCGCGTCCGCACCAGGCCGAGGCCGTGTCGGCGATCGTGGCAGCGCACCGCGCGGGGCGGCCCGGCTTCCTCCTCGCGGACGACGTCGGTCTCGGCAAGACGATCGCGGCGTGGGAGGCCATCCGTCAGCTCCCGGAGGCGAACGCGCGCACGGTGCTCGTCGTCTGTCCGCTCGCGGTCGTCGCCCACTGGCGGCGGACGATCGAGGCGATGGGCGACATGGGAAAATCCGTCGTCCTCCTCAACTACGACCGCCTCGGCAAGCTCTTCGAGGTGAGCGAGGGAGCGCGGAAGAAGATCCGGTCGAAGAAGGGTCTCGCCCGCGCAGGGACGGCCCCCGACTTCGACGTGATCGTCTGGGACGAGAGCCACCGCTGCAAGAACCCGGCGGCGGCGCGCTCGAAGCTCGCCGCGAAGCTGACGGCGAACGCGGGGTTCTGCGTGTGGCTCTCGGCGACGGCAGGCCAGACTCCCCTCGAGCTCTCCTACCTCGCGCCCCTCCTCGCCTCCGTCACCGGCAGCCGCGCGGCCGATCTGAAGGACTTCGAGGCCTGGTGCCAGGAGCAGGGGCTCGGCCTCACGCGCGGGGCGTACGGCAAGTGGGAGTGGCGCGGCGACGCGAAGGACTGCAAGACGATGCGCGAGCTCCTCTTCGCGCCGCGCGGCGAGAAGCGCCCCGCCGGGATGCGGCGGCGGCCGGAGGAGATCGCAGGGTGGCCGGCGATCAACCGCATGCTCACGCCGATCGAGCTCGATGGCGAGGCGCGTGTACTCTACAAAAACGCGTGGACCGAGTTCCGGCGCGCGATGGAGCTCTCGCCCCGGGGGAGCGATCCGAAGTCGGCGCTCGCGGCGACCCTCCGCCTCCGGCAGAAGGGGTCCCTCGTCCGGTGCACGGGGACGACGGAGCTCGCGCTCGAGCTGCTCGAGAGCGGGCAGCAGGTCGCGATCTCGGTCGCCTTCACGGAGACGCTCGCGGCGCTCCGCGGCGCCCTCGAGGCGGAGCGGCATCCGTGCGCGGTGATCCACGGCGGGATCCCCGCGGGGGAGCGCGAACGAGAGCGCCTCGCCTTCCAGCGCGGCGAGAGGCGCGTCGTCCTCTTCACCGTGGAGGAGGGGATCTCCCTCCACCAGGGCGAGCACGGGGACGCGCCGCGCTCCGAGATCATCCACGACCTCCGCTGGTCCGCGATCCAGATGGCGCAGATCGAGGGCCGCTGTCATCGCGACGGCCGCTTCGCGCAGGTCTACTGGGTCTACGCCGACGACACGATCGAGGAGCGCGTCGCGCGCGTCGTCGCCCGCCGGCTCCAGTCGATGAAGGAGATGATCGGCGACGACGTCGAGACCCTCCGCGAGATCGAGCGCCTCCTCGACAGCGCGACCGACGACGACGCGTAGCCCGCGGCTCAGCGCGGCACGTACTCGAAGACGAGCGAGCTCGACGCTGGGTCGAACCACGCGCGCTCGAACGTTTGGATGCCGCTCCACGTCGCGTGGTTCTTCTTCGCCGTCTGCTCGGCGAGCGCCGAGAGCGCCTTCTGGAGGGCGGTCCGCGACGTCGCCTTCTCGAGGCCGTTCTTCACGTGCTTCTGGACGTTGTTCCGGATGATCTGATCGACGTCGACGAACACCGTGAGGAAGCCGTCGGGGATGTTGTTCAGGTTCCGGTCGAACGTGAACGCGGCGATCACCGAGCCGAACCCGAGCTGCGTCTTGTCCGCCGTGGGGGCGATGCCGGTCAGCTTCGCGTTCACCTTCATGTTCGAGAGCTCGAGGTCGGGGCAACCGAGGTACGAGGTCCAGTGGCGGCAGGGCAACGTGGGGCCGTTGCTCTCGAGCTCGAGGGTCAGGCTCGCGGTAGGCAGGCCTGCTTCCGTCGTCCAGCCGGCGTCGATCGTCCCCGGTCCGATCGTCGAGCGCACGTAGTTGATGTCGACGGTGATCCCGCCGGGCCCGAACGTGTCCCGGTCGATCGGCGCGATGTCGAACGTGTGGTCCTTCGCGCCGTACGACTCGGCGAGCGGACCGAAGTCGATGTAGCTGTGCTTCGGCCCCGTGGTCCAGTTGCACTCCTTCACGTTCGGGTAGTCCTCGTTCATCTGCTGCAGGCACTGGAAGCGCGCGCTCCCTGCCATCGCGTAGCACTCGGCCTGCATCGCCTCCCGCGCCGCTTGGTTCGGATACGAGCAGTGGTAGAAGGGCTCGCTCGGGATCGACGGCGACGTCTTCGTCGTGTCGACGACGAGGCGTGAGCCCCCGAGGACGAGGAGGAGCGCGGCGTAGAGCTCGTCGCTCGAGATGCGAGCCTGCCAGGTGTTCGGGGTCGGATCGAGCACCCCGCCGCCGACGATGACGGGCGAGAAGACGCCGCCGGTGAGCTTGCTCGCCGCGAGCGTGAAGGGCGCCTCGGCCTCCCCGACCGGAGGCTCGAGCCCGTCCGCCGGCGGTGCGGCGCACGCGGCGAGGAGGAGGACGGAGACGACGAGAGAGGCCTTCGAGAGGGTCTTCATGATGGAGGCCGCCGCGAGCAACCGACGTGCCTCCTCGGGAGGGGCCCGTTCGTCCCGGCTCCGGTGAGGCGTCCGGCGCGCGCGCTCGGCGCGGGACCGCGCGCGCGCGCACGTCGACACGGAGATGCGGGGGATCGGAGGCGCTCCGGAGCTGGTCCGCGGCTTGCCGAGTGGCGCCGCCATGGAGGCACATCCCATGAACTCGCTCGTCGATCTCGCCAAGAACCTCGGTCTCGCCGGCTTCCTCGGCGTCTCGCTCTTCGCCTGCGCGATGCCATCGGAGGGCGGCGGGGAAGGGGAGGCCGACACCTCCGCCGAGGAAGAAGCTGCCGCGCAGACGGACGAAGCCGCGTCGGAGCTGCGCAAGAGCGGAGGCGGCACCATCGGCGAGGGCGACTCCTGCGGTGGCACGTCGTGCTCGTCGGAGGACGGCAACCAGAGCTGCTCGTGCAGCACCGGCGAGCGCTGCGTGCGGAACATCACGCGCTGCTGGTGCGAAGCCGCGACCCGACTCTGCGGCTTCGGCAGCAGCGGCGGCTTCATCCTCCGTTGATCGGACCAGGAAGGAAACGACCATGAAGAAGCTCGCCGTCTCGCCGCTCGCGCTCGCGCTCCTCCTCGTCCCTGGTGCGGCCTCCGCCCAGCTCACGAAGGCGGGGACGTTCACCACCACCACCACCACCAAGACCGGCACGATCGCGCCGGCGGAGGAGGTCGTCGACCTCGGTCTCTACGACGCCTCGACCACCACCCACACCGCCTACGCGATCACCAAGAACGTCCCGACGTACGCGTATACGGGAGACCTCCTCCTCGATCCGGGGACGACCCCGACCGGCCCCTCGTCGGCCTGCCCCGCGCCGACGGCGACGTACGACTGGGACAAGGTCTTCAGCAAGGCGGACGAGTGGGGCAACGGCACCTTCGGCGCCGGGTACTGGGCGGGCCTCACCTTCTCGAGCCGCGCCGGGCGTGCCGGGGGGGCCGACACCTTCCGCGGCGAGGCGATGGCCCGCGCGTACGCCACGGTCTTCGGCAGCGACAAGGAGGTCACGCGGATCACGGGCACCGGACAGCTCGTGGGGACGCAGGGCACCTCGAGCTACGCCGTCCGCGTGCTCGGCGTCACCGTGCGCTCGCGCTCGGTCTCGGGCAACCTCACCGAGAGCGCGCCGATCTACAACGCCACCTTCTTCTCGCAGTCGAAGACGATCTGGCTCGGTCCGGTCCCGGTCAAGTTCACCGGCGCGGTGAAGGGCACGCTCGGCGTCGACCTCGAGGCCTCCTACGCGACGAGCACCCTCTTCGCGAAGGCCAAGCCGATCGCGAAGGTCTACGCACAGGCGAGCGCGGGCGTCGACATGTGGCTCGCGAGCGCCGGCGTGAGCGGCACCCTCACCCTCGTCGAGGCGTCCGTCCCGTCGCAGGCGACCGCCGTGGTCTCCCCCACCAACGTGACGTTCGCGGTCCACAGCGACCTCGTCCTCGCGTCCCTCTCTGGCAAGGTCGAGGCCTACGCGACGCTGCCCGGGAAGCGCTGGACGATGACGCTCGCAAAGTGGGACCCGCTCTTCCGGGGCACCTACCCCATCATCCACGCGACCGCCTGCACGAACCCGATCGTCCGCCCCGTCTGCGGGGACAACGTCTGTCAGTCGGGGGAGACGTCCACGAACTGCTCACGTGACTGCGGCGCGCCCCCGCCCGACGACACGTCGGATCCGGACGTGCCGATCTACTGCATGGCGAAGCCGTGGATGTGCCAGGACCTCTGAGCCTTCGATCAGGAACACGACCATGAAGACCCCGACCTTCTCGCGCGCCTCACGCCTGGGCGCGCTCTCCCTCCTCGTGCTCGCGCTGGGCGCGGGCGGCGCCTCGCTCCTCACGCCGAAGCACGCCGAGACGTCCTCGTCCGGCGGTGAGTCGGGAGGCACGGGCGCGATCGGCAGGAGCGCGACGCCGTCGCGTCTCGACCGCGCGAGGGGGCCGGGGCTCCGTCGGACCTACACGACGAAGCTCGAGCAGCACGTCGCGCTGACGAGCGGCACCTCCTCCGGCTCGGACGCGACCGTGAAGATCCTCCTCACGGGACGGCTCGATCTGGCCTTCGTCGGTCACGACGGAGGCAAGCACCGCCTCTTCGCCGAGCTCGCCGACGTGCGCCTCGCGATCGGGAGCGGCGCGCCCCCCGCGGAGGCCGCGGCCGTCGAGCAGGAGCTCGCGCGACCCTTCTACGTCGTCACGGAGGCCGACGGCCGGGTGCGCGGCTACGCGTTCGCGAAGGGCGTCTCGCCGATGGCCCAGAACCTCCTCCGGGGCGTCCTCGCGAGCGGGCAAGTGTCGGTACGGGACGAGGCGTCGTGGACGGCGCAGGAGGACGACGTCCAGGGCACGTACACGGCGACGTACACGAAGGGCGAGGCAGGAGCGCTCGTGAAGACGAAGGCCGCCCCGAACGGCGCCGACGGCATGGGCAAGCGGGAGCTGCGCGCGCGCGGCGTCGCGACGATCGCCGACGACGGCTGGCCGAGGACGCTCGTGTTCGACGAGCACCAGGTCGTCGCGATGGGAAAGGACATGCCCGTCGCGACCACCGACCTGCACCTCACGATGACGCTCGAGGGCACGCGGCAGGACCTCGCGCTCCTCGGTCGCTACGAGCAGGAGCTCGGCGACCTCGTCGTCGCAGGGACGACGGGGACGGCGGACGACGGCGAGTCGTCACGGATCGCCGACGCGCGGCTCGTCGGGGGGGCGACGGCGACCGAGCTCCTTGCCGACGCGCGGCGCGCGACGGACGACGCTGCGGCGATCGCGGCGGGAGACAAGCTCGCGGCGCGCCTTCGCCTGACGCCCGAGGACGCGGCCTCCGTCGCCGCGATGGCGAAGACGCTGCCGGTGCGCGAAGGCAACGTCGCCCTCGGCGCCCTCGGCGGCGCGGCGACGAAGGAGGCGACGAAGGCGCTCGGCCAGCTCGTGGTCGACGCGAAGGCGACGCCCGCCCTCCGCGCGAACGCGGCCACGCAGCTCGCCTTCGCGACGGGCTCGAACGCGGTCGAGGCCCGGGAGGCGCTCTCGCAGGGGCTCTCCGATCCTTCGCGCGAGGTCCGCGACAGCTCGGCGCTCGCTCTCGGCAACGTGGCCCGCGAGCTCGGCGACGCGGACGGCGACACCGTCCAGGACCTCCTCCGGCGCTACGGCGCGGCGCGGGACGACGAGGAGCGCGCGATGCTCCTCCACGCGCTCGGCAACAGCGGGAGCGCGGACATCCTGCCCGTCGTGCGCCTCGCGCTCGGGAGCGAGAGCGAGGCGGTCCGGGAGGCCGCTGCGCAGGCGCTCCGCTTCTTGCCGGTCGGAGAGGCGGACGCGGTGCTCGGACGTGTCCTCGGCCAGGAGCCGTCGCAGACGGTGGTGGTCTCCGCGATCGACGCGATCGGGTTCCGGATCGTCGAGATGCACGCCAAGGGGCTCGACCGCGCGATCGGGGCGGACACGTCGGGACGCGTCCGCGGCGCCGTCGCCGAGATCGTCCAGCGCGCGCTCTCGACCCGCAAGGACACGCTCTCGGCGGAGGCGCGCGCGATCCTGCAGGCGCTCCTCGCGCGGGCCCGGACGGAGGCGAACTGAGACGCGGCGTCTGGTATCGTCGGCGGGTGGTGTTCGAGACGACCATCGACGGTCCCGCGCGCAAGAAGGCGGACGACGACGACGACGTGGCACGGCTCTGCTTCGTCGTGGTCTGGGCGAGCGAGGATCGCGACCGCGTCGGCGAGGTGCTGTTCCCCGAAGAGGGGAGCGTGTTCGGCCGCGGACCCGTGGAGGACGATGGAGAGCGGCGCGTCGGCCTCCTCCGGCAGGAGCCCGAGAAGAACGCTCGCGCCGCGGCTCTCGAGAGCCCGTACCTGTCGCGGAGGGCGCTCGCCTTCGCGGAGACGAGCGACGCGATCGACATCGAGGCGCTCGGCAAGAAGGGGCTCCGGCTGGGGGACGCCGAGATGCGGTCGGCCACGATCCGCGAGGGTGACGTCTTCGAGATCGACGGTCTCTACGCCTTCTACTGCACGCGCCGGCCGACCTTCCTGCCGGAGGCCCACGGCGTCTCGCGGAAGCGCTTCGGGCACGCGGACGAGCACGGCATCGTCGGCGAGAGCCCGTCGGCGTGGGGCCTCCGCGCGTCGGTCGCGTTCTTCGCGAAGCGCAACGCGCACGTCCTCGTGACCGGGCCGAGCGGGACGGGCAAGGAGCTCGTGGCGCAGGCGATCCACCGCCTCTCCACGCGGGGGAAGAAGGAGCTCGTCTCGCGCAACGCCGCGACCTTCCCGAGCGGGCTCATCGACGCGGAGCTCTTCGGCAACCTCGCGAACTACCCCAACGCGGGCATGCCGGAGCGGCCGGGCATCATCGGCCAGGCCGACGGATCGACCCTCTTCCTCGACGAGATCGGCGAGCTGCCGGCCGATCTCCAGGCTCATCTCCTCCGTGTCCTCGACAGCGGGGAGTACCAGCGCCTCGGAGACTCGCGCCGGCGGATCGCCGATTTTCGGCTCGTCGCGGCCACCAATCGCTCGGTCGAGGATCTCAAGGAGGACGTCGCCGCGCGCCTCGGCTTGCGCGTCCACCTCCCCGGGCTCGACGAGCGCCGCGAGGACATCCCTCTCCTCGCGCGCCACCTCCTCCTCCGCGCCGCCGCCCGCGATCCCCAGATGAAGGAGCGCTTCTTCGAGGGGGACGAGCCGCGCCTCGATGCTGATCTCGTGCGCGCGCTCGTGCTCCACGAGTACGGGACCCACGTCCGCGAGCTCGAAGGTCTCCTCTGGAAGTCGGCCGCGACCAGCAGGGCCGACCGGCTCGAGCTCACGAAGGACGTGGCGAAGCTCATCAAGACGACCGTTCGGGCAGCCCCGCGGGAGCTCGCAGCCGAGGACATCCGCGGCGCCCTCGCGAAGCACGCGGGCGTGAAGGACAAGGCCTGGCGCGAGCTGGGGCTCCCCAGCCGGCACGCGCTCCACCGCCTCATGAAGAAGATGAACATCCCGGAGTGAAACGCGCGCGCGCCGCGCGGTCGTGCGCGCGCGCGCCGGCGGCGGAGGGCAACCTCGCGGGATCACGTGAGCGCGTCAGGGCATGACGGTTGCTCGTCGGCGGGTGCCGTCCCGCTCCGCGCGAGACCCTAACTTTGGGTGACATGCGCGCGGGCCGAAACGGATCGAAACTTCGTGCGCTCGGAGCCCGCCGAAGGCATGCTCCGCCCGCCGAACGCTGCCCCTCTCCACGAGCCCACGAGACACCACCATGAAGCTCCAGACCTCCGTCTTCGCCGCCGCTGCCGTCGCCCTCGGAATCGTCGCATGCGCTGCGCCTGCGGAAGAGCAGGAGCGGGACGAAGAAACGGGGACCACGTCCCAGGCGCTGTGCCGCTTCCCCCCCTGCACGAAGCTCGGCGGCGGAACCTGGGGCGGGCTCGCGAGCAGCGGCACCCTCGACCCCGGCACGGGCGGTTCGAGCTCGGGCGGCTCCGGCACGGGTGAGACCTTCTCGTGCACGCCCGTCGGCAAGCGCTGCACCGACCCTGACTACCGCCGTCTCGCCTGCAACCCGTACGACGCGAACGACTGCGTCTGCATGATCGGTTGCGGTGGCGGCGGCTGGCCGTACGGCACGTTCAACCCGTGCCCGTCCTGGTCGCCGCGCTACACCTGCAACAGCCTCGGCTCCTGCCGCTGCTACTGAGCGGAGTGCGCCCCGCCGCGCGTCCCTTCACCCTCGCGTGCGGCGCCGTCGTCGTCACGGCGCTCGCGGGGGCGTGCAGCGACGCGAAGGAGCGTCCGCCCGCGGCCCCTCGGGACGCCGGCGTCGACGTCTCCACCGAGGTCGTCGTCCTCGACGCCGGCGACGTCGCGGACGCCGGAGCGCGCTGCGCGCTGCCGGCCTCGTTCGGCTCCACGAAGTGCAACGAGTGCGTCGCGACCCACTGCTGCGCGCCGCTCGCCGCGTGCGCGGCAGACGCCGCGTGTCGCGCGCTCCGCGACTGCAACCTCCCGTGTCTCGACGCGCCCGACGCGCCCGCGTGCTCGCGCGAGTGCCGCGCGAAGTACCCCGACGACGGGCGGCTCTGGTACGACATCGAGACGTGCTGGACGTTCAGCGACCCGTGCACGTTCCACTGCGCCATCAGCCCGTGAACGTCGTCGGATGACGAATCCCCTCGAGCTCGCGCCCGTCCTGCCGGGAGAGACCTTCGCCGGCAAGTACCGGGTCGAACGCGTGCTCGGTCACGGCGGCATGGGCATCGTCGTCGCCGCTCGCCATCTGGAGCTCGAGGAGCGCGTCGCGGTGAAGTTCCTCCTCCGGAAGGACGATCCGTCCGCGGTCGAGCGCTTCATGCGCGAGGCGCGCGCGTCCGCCAAGGTGAAGAGCGAGCACGTCTGCCGCGTGTACGACGTCGGGAGACTCGAGTCCGGCGAGCCCTACCTCGTCATGGAGTACCTCGACGGGCTCGACCTCGCGGACAAGCTCCGCGCGTCGAAGCGGCTCCGCGTCGCCGACGTCGCCGGATGGATGATCGAGGCGTGCTCCGCGCTCGCGGACGCGCACGCGCTCGGGATCGTGCATCGCGACCTCAAGCCGGCCAACGTCTTTCTCGCGCGTCGTTCGGACGAGACCGCGGTCGTGAAGGTGCTCGACTTCGGCATCTCGAAGATCGAAGGCGCGCACGGGATGACGTCGACGTCCGCCGTGATGGGCACCCCCGTGTACATGTCCCCCGAGCAAGTCGCGTCGTCGAAGGACGTCGATCACAGGACCGACATCTGGAGCCTCGGCGTCATCATGTACGAGCTCGTCTCGGGCAAGCAGCCCTTCCGCGGCGACTCGCTCATCCAGCTCAGCGTCCGGATCCGCGAGGCCGACGTCGAGCCGCTCGCGAGCGGCGAGGCAGGCTTCGACGCCGTCGTCGCGAAGTGCCTCGCGAAGGAGCCCGCCGAGCGATGGTCGAGCGTCGCCGAGCTCGCGTCTGCGCTCGCGCCCTTCGCGGGCGGGGCCTCTCGGGCGCTCGCCGTCCGGGCGGCGCGGACGCTGACGACCGCGAAGAGCGCGCTCGCGGAGACGATGCCCGACGACCGGTCTCCGTCGCGGCCCGACCCGGAGGGAGGGCAGGCGACGCTCGAGCCTCTCAGCACGGCGCGGCGCCCTTCGCTCTCGCGTCCGGCGTCTCGCTCACCGCGGCTCGCGATCCTCGGCGTCGCGGCCTTCGTGATCGGGGGGGCTGCCGTCGCGAGGCTCGCCGCGTCCGCGCCCGAGAAGGGAACGGAGACGAGGACGCTGGGCGTCGACGTGGAGGCCGAGCCTGCGCTCGCCCCGTCGTCGGCCGCCGCGAGCGCCGAGCCGCTGCCGAGGTCGCCTTCGCCTCCGAAGGCGCCTGCCGACGCTCCCGCGCCCGCCCGCCTCGTCGTCGCGAAGCCCGCCGCGGTCGCCTCCGCCGGGGTGGTCGTCGTGCCCGACGCGGCGCCTCCGCCCGCCTCGGTCACGCCTGCGGAGGCGACGAGCGTGAACGTGAGGAAGGCTCGACCGCTCGATCGCGACGACCCCTACGGCCCCTGAGCGTCGCGGCGAGCGCGGCGAGGAGGCAGAGGCCGGTCGAAGGGGACGTGCCGCCCGGCGAGGTCGTGCACCCCCGCTCCGGCGCAGGCAGGGCCGCGCGTGGCAGGCAGAGGCCCGCGTCGCAGCGGTCGGCCGCCGAGCAGCCTGCGTCGTCGACGCAGCGCGTGGTGCAGCGGAAGGAGCGCCTTTCGTCGCGTGATGCGCAGGCCGCCCGCTCCCCGCACGACGGATCGTCCTCGCCGCGACACAGCTCGCCGGGGCGTGGGGAAGGAGGGAAGAGGTCGGTCGCCCAGGCTGGAGCGGGCGCTTCCGTCGTGGCCGCGTCGAGGACCGTGCGCGCGATGAGCCAGGCCCAGAGGTCCGTCCGCTCGAAGACGCCGAGCGTGCAGGAGGTGCCGAGGGCGCCGAGGTCCCCCCGCGAGAGCACCCCGAAGACGACGTCGCGATCGGACGCGCGGAGGGCACCGCCGCCCGAGTCGCCGCGGCAGGGGCCGCTGCCGCTCGTGATCTCCCGCTCGCTCGTGAAGTCTTCGTCGCCGTCGCAGCGGAAGCCGGGCCGTCCGCGGACGCAGCGGATCGGGATGTCGAAGCGGCTCCGCCTCGTCCCGAGATCCGACGCGCGGGGATCGGTCACGCCGAACGCGGCGAGGCCGAGCACGCGTTCGTCGACGGCGCGCATCAGCTCCGCCTCGTCCGTCACGGGCCTCGCGGGCGTCGCCTCCGAAGGCGCGGCGGGCTCGGCCAGGACGAGGAGGGCGATGTCGTCGCCGCAGAGCGACGTCGACTCCGGGACCCGCACGTCACGGACCTTCTTCCAGTTCGCCCCGTCGCCGCTCCACGGCGACAGGTTCGCCCAGACGTCGTCGATCTCGGCGGGGAGCGGGCCGAGCGTGGCGTCGCACGCGCGCGCGCCGGGGACGACGGACGTGAAGCAGTGGCGGACCCCGAGGACGACGTTGGTGCTGACGAGGGTGCCGGAGCAGACCACCGCGCGTGCGCCCGGCGAGCCGCGCGCGATGGCGACGGCGTGGGTCGTCACCCGGTCCTCCTGACCGCCCTGGACGGCGACGGCGGCGCGGGTCGCGAGCGCGATCGAGGTGGCGAGGGCGACGGCGACCCACGCCTTCACGGCGGGCACACGAAGGACCCGGTCGTCTGCTTGGTCGCGGCGGACCAGCGCACGGTCGGCACGTTTCGGAGAACGATGGTCCCGTCGGGCTCCTTCCCGAAGCAGAAGAGGCCCATGTCGCTCGCGATCTCGCCGGTCGCGGTGTTCCAGTCGAGATCGGTGTAGATGCCACGGATGTCGATGGGGCCGTTCCGGAGCGCGCTGATCGCCGTGTTCAGCGCGGGGCCCGGGCCGAGATCGAACGTCGGCCCGCTCACGAGGCTCGGAAAGCCGGCCGAGATCGTCGGCCCGTCGAGCAGCGGCTGTCCGGTGCGCGCGGCGATCGCGAGGGCGAGGGCGTAGAGCGCCTCGTATCCGCTCGAGTTGCCGTTCGCCGCCTCCTTGTAGCTCGCTCTGTAGCTCGACTCGTAGCGCGCGAGGTTCTGCCGTCGCGCGTCGGTGAGGAAGGGGTGGGTCCCCGAGACTCGCGCCCGGAGCGCGTCATCGGCGAGGACCTGTTGGAACGGAGCCGCGTCGTAGGAGATCTGCGTGAGGACGTAGTAGGGGCGCGGCGCGGACGGCGCGAGCGCGCCCTCGATGCGCGACAGGTGGTAGGTCGGGAAATCGGAGGCCATCGCCGCGATGACGATGTGGGGCGCGAACGCGGCGATCTGGCTCGCGGTCCCGTCGTAGTCGACGAAGTCCGTGCGCGGATCGGGCGTGCGAATCGGGAGATAGCGGGCGCCGTTCCCGAGGACGTCGACCCCGTTGAAGGCGAGGACCTTGGGAAGCTCGTCGAGGAAGTGCCTCTGCGCGGGCGCACCGTCCACGAGGACCGCGACGCGGATGTCGCCCGGCGTCTGGGCCTTGATCTGCGCCTCGAGCTCGAGGACGCGGGACGAAACCAGGGCCGCGTCGCCCGCGAGAGGCGGCAGGATCCGCCAGACGCGAGCGTCGGGCGGGATCGGCGCGAGGCAGTCGGAGCAGACGACGGCGGTCTTCTTCTCGGCAGCGAGGGCTGCGACGTTCGCCATGTCCTCGTCCCAGCCTACGATGACGGCGGAGGCGCCGACCACGTCCGTCAGGTGCGTGAACATCGCCTTCGCCTCGTCCGGGTCCCCCCGTGAGTCGCAGTGCAGGACGGCGATGGGACGCCCGGAGGTGCCGCCGACGAAGAAGCCCTGCGGCGCGCCGGTGTCGATCTCCTCCGAGGCGAGGTCGATGGCGCGGAGGAGGCGCTTGCTGTAGGGGCTCTCGATCGAGCCGAGCTTCTGCTTCAAGTGCAGGGGGAGGAGCGAGCCGACGACGATCGCGTTCGGGTCACGCCACTTCCCCGTGATCGCCGGGCATCCGTCGATCTGCCACGGGACGCAACCGCTCCCCGCGCGCTTGCACACGGACGCCCGCCCGCTGTTCGCCTGGGTGCAGACGTCGGTGCTCGTGCACGACGCGCCGGCTTCGTCGCTCACGGTCTGCGGCCGGAGCGCGCAGAAGCCCTGATCGCAGATGCGCCCCGAGAGCGCCGGACTCTCGTCGCAGTCCGCGTCGGTGGAGCACTGGACGCGGTCTGCGGTGTTCACGAGGAACGAGCAGCCGGCCGCGACGAGCGCGGCGGCGAGGACGGCGGCACGCGCGATCGAGCTCACCGGCTCACCACGACGCGACGAACGCGGGGACGCCGGGCTTCGGCTTGCCGCGGAGGGTGAGCCAGAGAGAGATGCCGCCGGCGACGATCGCCGAGCCGATCAGGAGATCGGTCGTGAGCGCGAGCGCGTCCGCACGGTCGCCCTGCTTGTCGAGGTCGACGGCGGCCTGCTGGACGGAGCCGCTGAACGGCGCTCCGCGGCGCTCCTCGAACGTCGAGTAGGCGTCGTTCGCCGCGATCCCCGTCACCACCGCGCCGGTGGCGAGCGCGCCCGTCACGATCCACCCGACGAGAGCGGGCGTGCCCATGCCGCGGTCGTCGACGACGACCTCGCGTCGCATGGGGACGAGCTTGACCTCGACGACGGTCTCGTCGCCCCCGGCCAGGCGCACGATGCGGGTCTGGCTCTCGTAGCCGGACTTCGTGACGACGATGCGGAGCGCGCCCGGCTCGACGGGGAGCTTCACGGCCGGCGCACGGACGACCTGATCGTTCACGAAGACGTCCGCGTCGACGACGTTCACCTGGATCGTGACGGTCGCGACACGGCCGGCGAGCGCCGTCAGATCCTTCTCCACCTCCGCGCGTCGCTCGGGCAGGATGTCCGCTCCGCCTTCGTCGAGGTAGCGGCGCAGCGCGCGCTGGGCCCGGGCGTACTCCCCGAGCTGCGCGTGGATCTGGCCGATGTTGTAGAGGAGCTTGTAGCTCGGCGCGATCTCGTAGGCGCGTTCGAGCTCGACGAGCGCGAGGCGGAAGTCCCCCTCGTCGTAGAGCTCGAGCCCGCGCTTCACGCGCGCCCGCGCGTCGTCCTCCGCGTCTGCTCGGGCGGGGAGCGCCACGGCGGAGACGGTCAAGGCGAGCGCGAGGACGAGGAGCGAGCGGGCCTTCACCGCTTCGTCTCCGTCCACTCCATGAGCGCGACGAGGCCCGTGCGGCTCCGGACGCCGCACGCGCGGTAGAGGGTGTGGAGGTAGATCTTCACGGTCGACTCGGACAGGCGGAGCTCCCGTGCGATCTCGCGGTTCGTGAGGCCCTGCCGCACGAGGAGCGCGAGCTGGAAGGTCCGACGCGTCAGGGCGTACCGCTCGTGGAACGCGGTGTAAAGCCGGTCGTCCCGCCGCTGCTCCTCCCGGATCCAGAGGAGGGCCGCGACGCCCGGGATCCCGTGGGCGGCGGCGACGCGGAGGTGGAGGGCGCCGCCGCCTCTCGCGATGCGCGTCGAGACGGCCGGGACGCCCGCATCGCGCCACGCGACGAGGGCGGCGTCGAGGGGGCCATTCAGCTCCTCCCGGCCGCTGCCCCGGCGCCCGAGCAGCGCGCAGGCGCGCGGGCAGGCGAAGACGACGTCGTCCCGCTCGTCGACGGCGACGAGGCCGTCTCCCGTTCGCGCCACCACGGCGACGAGCAGGGCGCGGAGGGCACCGGCGTCGAGCCGGGGCTCGGAGGCAGAGCGCAGGCCGAGCGTCATCGGTCCGAGCATGGCGACCCTACGAGCATCCGCCGTGCCGCGTCCGGGCGGCTGGTACGTCCGTGGCTCGCGGGAGACGGCGCGCGCGCGCGCAGCGCGAGAGGTGCGCGCGCGCGGATCGCACGGGGTGATCCCGCTTCGGGATCCGGAGGCCCTGCCGAGCCACGACGAGCCCGGAATACTCGACGGACGACGCCGGCACGGCGCTCGCAGGTCCTCTTCCCAGGAACCTCTCACCGCCTCTCGGAGAACCGCCATGAAGTCCCGTCGTCGTCTCGTCTCGCTCCTCCCCTTCGCCGCCTCGCTCGTGGCGCTCGCGCTCGTCGCCTGTGCGGCGCCCGTCGACGAGGAGGCCGGGGACCAGGGCGCGGCCCAGAGCTCTCGAGAGACGTCACGCGAGGCGGGGGCCCCCACGCCCTCGAAGCCGGCCGCGGAGCTCATCGCGCTCGGCAAGTACGTGGATCCTTCCAAGGGCGTCCTTCTCGTCCGGGGCCGCGCGTCGGAGGACAACCTGCTCGCGAACCAGAGCGGGCTCGCCGTCGCCTACGGAACCCTCGGCGATGACGGTCGAACCCTCCGGACGCCGGAAGGCGACGTCTGCGGGGCGTACACGCTGAGCCAGGTCCCAGGTCGCTTGACGGTCGACGTCCTCTGGCAGGCCGAGGGCTCGGTCGCGCGCGATCCCGAGATCGCGAAGGGCTGCATGGAGCTCGAGGGCACCTACGAGATGACCGAGTCCGGGGAGTGACCGTCAGGGGGCCCCCCTGCGAAAGGAAGATCGAAGGCTCCCGTCGCGTAGGTACGCGCGGAGTCCTTCCCCATGCGCCTGCGTCCATCCTCGTGTCTCCTCGCTCTCGCCCTCGCCGCCGTCGCTTGCGGTTCGGCGAGCGATCCGACGACGGGAACGGCGCCGACCTCGCCCGGGAGCGAACCGGGGACGTCCGCGGACGGCGAAGGCGAGCCCGACGGAACCGTTGCGACGTGCCCGGCGGGCTGCGCCGCCGGTGAGCTCTGCTCCGAGGGACGGTGCGTCGCCCTTCCCGCCACGTGTCCGTGCCCGGTGGAGTCCTACTGCGACCTCGCCACGAGCTCGTGCATCGTCGGCTGTACGCGCGACGGCGAGTGCTCGACCGGCAAGTATTGCGAGGTCGCGACCCGGACGTGCAAAGTCGGCTGCTCTTCGGACGCGGGGTGCGCGAAGGACGAGTACTGCGACGTCGCGACGAACACGTGCAGGCAGGGGTGCCGAACGACGGCCGACTGCGCGAGCCCGACGAACGGGACGGCCGTCTGCACCGACCGCAGCTGCGTCTCGACGTGCAACGCCGGCTTCCTCGCGTGCGGCGGCGCCTGCGTCGCCGAGAGCCCCACGAGCTGCGGCGCCGCCTGCACGGTGTGCCCGGTCCCCGCGAACGGCTCGGCCGTGTGCGCAGCGGGCGCGTGCGACGTCGTCTGCGCGGAGGGCTACATGAGGTCCGGCGCGGCGTGCGTCGTCGAGCCGTTCTACGAGCCCGAGCCGACGCTCACGGCGGGCGACTCCCATACCTGCGCCATCCGCCCCGGAGGCGCGGTCGAGTGCTGGGGCAGTAACCAGAAGGGGCAGGCGACGCCGCCGGCGCGCACGTTCCGGAGCGTCGACGCGGGACTCGCTCACTCGTGTGGCATCGACGGCGGCGGCACGGTGCGCTGCTGGGGTGACAACGGCTGGGGCCAGTCGTCGGGCCCGACGGTCCCGGCCGCCCCGCTCGCCGCCGTGAGCGCGGGCAGTCAGTTCAACTGCGGGCGCCTGCTGCAGACCGGGACCGCGACCTGCTGGGGCCACGGGCCGGGCGGGCAGACGAGCCCTCCTCCCGGGACGTTCGCCCTCGTCCGTGCAGGCGGCGGCGCGGTGTGCGGTCTCCGAGGCGACAGCTCCATCACGTGCTGGGGCGAGGGGATCGGAGCCCCGCCTGCCGGGACCTTTCGGTCCGTCAGCGTCGGACAGAGCACGTTCTGCGCGGTGCGGATGTCGGACCGGGCCGTCGTCTGCTGGAACGCGGTGACCGCGCCCGCGGTCGCGCACTCCGGTGCGTTCCGGTCCGTCAGCGCAGGTACGGGTCACGCGTGCGGTCTTCGCAACGACGACACGATCGCATGCTGGGGCCTGAACACGAACGGCCAGGCGACGGCCCCCGCGGGGACGTTCCGCTCGGTCGCTGCGGGCGGCGGTCACACGTGTGGCGTTCGGACGGACGGCACCGTGAAGTGCTGGGGAGCGAACTTCGCCGGTCAGGCCACGCCGCCGGCCGGCGCGTTCCTCTGAGGGGTCCGAGGCGCTCGCACCTCCCGTTTTGGGCAGGGATCGCGTGGGTGGTCCGTCCACCTGCCGGCCCTTCGACGACGTCCTGAAAAGCGTCGTTCCGATCGGCCGCGCTGTGGATATCCTGGAGGACGATGGCGCGGGACCAGCGCGACGAAATCGCGGAGATTTCGACGAGCGGAACGGTGGAGCCGCGCGGGTCTCTCGCGCAGCTCCGACTGCAGTCCCGCTCGGGCGAGTATCGCGTCCTGCCGGCGCCGGCCGAGGTGGTGCTCCTGAAGCGCGCCTCCGAGGACGGCCACGATCGCGCGTGCCTCGTCTTCGGAGAGCTGCGCGCCCCCGGGTCACTCTGCGATCTGCTCGGCTTCGTCAGCCACACGGGCTGGCGCGGCGAGTTCGTGGTGAAGGACGAGCACTCGACGCGATCGCTCTTCTTCGACCAGGGGCACGTCGTCGGGGCGAAGTCGACCGTGCTCGCGGAGCGCCTCGGTGAGGTCCTCTACCGTCACGGCGTCCTCACACGCGAGCAGGTGGACCGCTGCAGCGACGCCACGGCCGAGGGGGCGCTCCGCTTCGGGGAGAACGCGGTCCGGCTCGGATTCATCGCCCGCGAAGCCCTCTTCCGGTCGATGGGGCGGCAGATCGAGGAGATCGCGTACGGCGCGCTCCTCGTCGGCTCCGGGACCTACTTCTTCATGGAGGGGTTCGAGGAGGAGCACCTCGCCGCCCGCCAGCAGCTCTCGGTCAACGCGCTCCTCCGCGAGGGGATCCGGCGGATGCACGAGACTCGCTACTTCAAGGCGCGCCTTCCGACGGTCGAGCACGTCCCCGTGCTCGTGAGCGCGCCGTCGGTGGCCGACGCCATCGGCGTGACCAGCGCGATCGACGGTCAGTCGTCCATCGCGGCGATCTGCCGGAGGCTCGGGCAGGGAGAGTTCGAGGTGATGCGCGTGCTCTTCCAGCTCGTCCAGGGCGGCCATGTCGTCGTGCGCGAGCCTCGCCTCACGCTCGTGGACGCCGTGAAGATGTACAATGCAGCCATCGCGCTGCTCCTGCGCGAGCTCGACGCGATGGACGAAGGAGACGCCGTACGCGTCCAGCTCGCGGCGTTCGCCGGGACGCCCCCGCTCGCCGACGTCTTCCTCGGCGCGGGACCTGCCGACGACGGGACGCTCGACGAGCAGGTGGTCGACGCGAACGTGCGGGCGAGCGACGCCCCGGCGGTGCTCGCGGAGACCGTCCCGGCGAAGCTCCACGAGATGGCGTCGTATGCGCTGTTCCTCGCGCGCCCTCACCTCGCTCGCGTCGCGTCGACGGGCGACGCGACGCGGCCCCGCCTCTCGACCCGCGTGGCGGCGATGCTGGAGCCGCTCGGCGCGTCGGCGGCGGGGAAGCGGAGCAACGAGCCATGAGGCGTCGAACGTGGTCCTCGTGCGTGCTCGTCGTGCTGGCGCTGTCCTTGGCGCCGCTCGCGTGCACGAAGCCGCGGCCCGCGCCTCCGCCGACGGCGCCGCTCGTCGACG
>JALHPN010000089.1 GCA_022842465.1 Polyangiaceae bacterium
GGTGCGGCCTCGACCTCGCGCAGCGCGCCGTCGGCCGCTGCGCGGTCGTCGCCGCTCGCGAGCACGAGGCGCGTGGTGGCCCCGAGCGCCGCCGCCACGAACGCGATCACGATCCCCCGGGCGAGCCGGCTCCGGCGATGCGACATCGTGGGTGGGGAGGTACCCGACATGGAGAGGCGACGCAACCCGCGGAAGACGCGGTTGACCGGGAGCGACCCCGGATTTGCGAAGAAAAAGCACGTCCTACATGTCCGATGATGGGTTTCGATGTATCCGGCACCAATGCGTCTCCACACGCGATGTCGCTCGAACTCGACCCTCCATCCGTCGTACACCGCCGACTCGAACTTCGACGTGCGCCTCTCGCGCGTGTCGACTCGGAGGTTCCATGACGCTTCGTCTCGCTGCCGTTGGTGTCTCGTTCGTTCTCGCCGCGACCTCTCTCGGCAGCGTGGCGTGCTCGTCCTCGCAGGGGCGCAGCGACTTCACCCAGGCGTCGGCCGCGACGGATCCGAGCGAGCGGGAGACCCTCGGCTTCGGCGCCGACGCGGGCCCGATGCAGGGCTGCAGCGTCGCCGACGACGTCGATCACGACGGCGACGGCCTCTCGGCGAACGGCGGCGACTGCAACGACTGCGACCCGCGCGTCCACCCGGGCTTCTTCGACTTCCCGGGCAACGGGGTGGACGAGGACTGCAGCGGCACGCCCGACGACGGCGAGGACCAGTGCGACACGGGCCTCACGATCGACTCGACGGACGCGCTCGAGGCGGCGAAGGCCCTCGGCCTCTGCAAGCAGGCCGACCCGGCCAAGGGCGTCTGGGGCGTCGTCGAGGCGAAGTTCGTCCGGCCCGACGGCAAGAGCGCGACGGTGAACAAGGACGTCGGGCTCCTCACGTCCTTCGGGACCAACGCGCCGCAGTCGGGCGATGCCATGCTCGCGCTCTCGTCGGGGTACGCGCGCGCGCCCGGCCAGCCGGACTACGTCGCCGGCCCGAGCCGCGGCAAGGGCGTCCGCCACAGCGCTCCGGCAGGGTACCCGAAGGAGTTCGCGGGCTGCCCGGGCGTCCAGACCGGGACGCCGCAGGACGGCATCGCCCTCGAGGTGAAGATCCTCGTCCCGAAGAACGCGCAGTCGTTCTCGTACGACCAGAACTTCTTCACCTACGAGTTCCCGAACTTCATCTGCAGCCAGTTCAACGACTTCTACGTCACGATGATGGAGCCGCAGCTCCCGAACCTCCCCGACGGGAACATCGCGTTCGACTCCCAGAACAACCCGATCAGCGTGAACAACGCCTTCCTCCAGGCGTGCAGGTCGCAGAACGCGGGCGGCAAGACCTTCCCGTGCCCCCTCGGCCAGACGCCTCTCCGGAACACGGGCTTCGACTCGTCGCTCAGCGGTCCGCACGCGGCGACCGGGTGGCTCACGACGACGGCCCCGGTCACGGGCGGCACGGAGATCACGCTCCGCTTCGCGATCTGGGACTCGGGCGACGGCCAGCTCGATTCGACGGTCCTCCTCGACAACTTCAAGTGGTCGGTCGACCCGACGAGCGGCGCCGTCACGGCCCCCGTCCCGAAGTGACGAGGCGCCTCGCGCGCACCACGTAGGACCCGGCCTCCCGCGGAGCCCGGGCCGCAAGAAGGCGAAGCCCTACGCGGCTTTCGCCTTCTCGCACATCTGGTCAGCGCCTTGACCGTGCGTCCCGCGCCGGATAGTCCATCCTTGTAAGATGGTCGGGGCAGCCCCAGGCGCCTCCGTGGACGGGCAGATCGAAAGCACGGCCACCACGGCATTCGGCAAGTACCAGCTCTTCGCGAGCCTGGGCCGGGGCGGCATGGCCGACGTCTTCTTGTCCGTCGCGCGCGGGCAGATGGGCTTCAACAAGCTGGCCGTGATCAAGCGGCTCCGCCAGGCGCTCGCCGAAGAGGCCGCCTTCCGCAACATGTTCCTCGACGAGGCGCGGCTCGCGGCTCGCCTGAACCACCCGAACATCGTCCACACCTACGAGGTGGGGGAGCAGAACGGGGTCTACTTCATCGCGATGGAGTACCTGGAGGGCCAGGCCCTCAACAAGGTGCTTAGGGAGGCGCAGAAGCGCAACGAAGGCATCGAGCACGAGATCGCCGCGCGCATCATCGCGGACGCCCTCGGCGGCCTCGGCCACGCCCACGAGCTCCGCGACTACGACGGCCGCCCGCTCCAGATCATCCATCGCGACGTCAGCCCTCACAACATCTTCGTGACCTACGACGGGCACACGAAGCTCGTCGACTTCGGCATCGCCAAGGCCGCGCTCTCCTCCACGGAGACCGAGGTCGGTGTCCTCAAGGGCAAGGTCGCGTACATGTCGCCCGAGCAGGCGATGGGCGCCCGGATCGACGCGCGCAGCGACCTCTTCGCGATGGGCATCGTGCTCTGGGAGCTCGTCGCGCACCAGCGGCTCATGACGGGGGAGAACGCGGCGAACACGCTCCATCGGCTCATGAGCGAGCCGATCCCGCGCGTCTCGCAGGTCGTCCCGAGCATCGACCCACACCTCGACGCGATCATCGCGCGCGCGCTCGAGAAGGATCCCGACGTCCGCTGGCAGTCCGCGTCCGAGATGCGCGAGGCGCTCGAGGCATGGCTCGCGAGCCGCCCGCGGGTCGCACGTCAGGAGGACGTCGGTCGCAAGATGGTGCATCTCTTCGGGACCGTGCGCGAGGAGGTCCAGCGGCAGATCAACCGTCACATGAGCGCGTTCGGCGCCGCGGCGAACACCCAGGAGCTCCAGGCGCTCACGGCCGAGGCCCTGCGTCGGATGGAGCAATCGGGAGCGAACGTCAGCGGGCAGCTCCTGCGCCTCGGAAGCGGCAGCGGGAGCGGCGTCATCGCGAGCTACGGGGGGCTTCCCGCCATGGGCTCGGGGCCCCCGTCCGGCTATCCCTCGGCGCCTCCGAGCGGAGGATCGCACCCGCAGATGATGGCGCCCGTGAGCGTCGCCCAGCCGGCGCAGAAGAGCAGCGCGCTGTCGATCGTGGTGGCGATCGGGTTCTTCGTGCTCGCGATCGTGGGGATGGTGGTGTTCGGGACGCAGCGGGCGAGGGAGCCGGTCGTGCAGCAGGGGACGCAGGAGACCGAGAAGTCGGGCACGGGCACGGGCCCGACGAGCGATGTGGCGCCGAGCGCGACGGTGGTGACGCCGCCGCCCGTGGCGACGACGGTGGAGACGGCCGCCGTGCAGCCGGCGGCGCATGCCACCGCGACGAAGAAGAAGGGGCCGCCGGTGGCGAAGGCCGCGGCTCCCTCGCCTCCTCCGCCCGCGGCCCCTGCGCCGCCGCCCGAGGAGCCGGGATTCCTCACGATCTCGTCCTACCCCTGGGCGAAGGTGTACGAAGGAGGCCGGCAGCTCTGCACGACCCCGTGCGCGAAGGTTTCGCTCTCGCCCGGTTCCCACAACCTCTTGCTCGAGAACTCCGAGCAGAGCCTGAAGCAGAACGTCTCCGTCGTCATCAAGAGCGGCGAGACCACGACGAGGCAGGTCGGTTTCAAGTGAGCGCTCCCACGTGAAGGCTCGTGCGCGGTCCCTCGCGATTTCGTTCTTCCTCTTGTCGCTCGCCGCCGGCACCGGGGGATTCGTCACGTCGTCGGGGTGCGCCGAGAAGGCGCCCCTGCCGTCGTCGCCGGAGCCCGTCGTCATCGGCGTCTCGCTGGGGCTGACTGGCAATTTTCGCGACTTCGCGGCTCCGCTCCGCTCGGCGGTCGTCGTCGCCGAGCAGCAGATCAACGCGCAGGGCGGGGTCCTCGGGCGGCCGGTCCGCTTCGACGTCGTCGACGACCGGAGCAGCGAGGAGGCGGACGTCGAAGAGATCGCCCGTCGCTTCGTCGAGCAGAAGGTGGCGGCCGTGATCGGTCCGCTCGGCAGCGCGCAGGTGCTCCGGACCCACGCGATCCTCCGCGACGCGGGCATCCTCCAGATCGTCCCCGCCGCGACGTCGACCGAGCTCGGCACGGCGCAGCCCGAGAACGATCGCTATCTCTTCCGCACGACCCCGGCTGACGATTTCCAGGGCGCTGCCGTCATGCTGCTCGCCGAGCGTTCGCCGCGCGGCCTCACGGACGCAGGGCCGGCGCCGGCTCCGGTCGACGGCGGCCCGCCGGCCGTCCCGACGACCTGCAACAAGCTCGCGATCGTCAACATCGACAACTCCTACGGCAACCCGATGGGCGATCTCATCGAGCAGTTCTGGCCGCGGCGCGCCGGTCGCCAGATCGTCCTCCGCACGAGGATCCCGAAGGATCTACAGCCCGACTACAAGGCCGTCGCGGGCGAGGTCGCCGCCCTCGAGCCCGAGTGTCTCGCGCTCATCTCGTACGACGACACCGCCGCGCAGTTCCTTCGCGACTTCCGCGCGACGCCGCAATGGACGAGCCTCGAGTCCGGCGGCTTCTTCTTCATCGGGACGGACGGCATCTACACCGACGGCCTCCTCAAGAACGGCGCCGAAAACCAGGCCGACCTCACGTCGAAGAACTCGGCCGACGGCGTCTACGGCACCAACCCGGACACGCAGACGGGGCTCCGCCCGTACAACGACTTTCGCACCCTCTACGCGTCGAACTTCCGTCTCGCGTCGTCGGACGACGCACCGTCGTTCGCCGCCAACACCTACGACGCGGCGATCCTGGCGCTCCTCGCGATCCAGAGGGCCGGAAACGCCGCCGACCGCGTCGCGATCCGTGACTCGCTCCTCGAGATCGCGCGTCCGCCCGGCAAGGTCTTCGGGCCCGGATCGATCGGCGAGGCGCTCCTCTCGATCCGAGCCGGCGAGGACATCAACTACGCGGGCGCGTCGGGCGACCTCGACTTCGACGGCTTCGGCAACGTCACCGGCGGCTTCATCGTCTGGCGCATCGAGCGCGACGCGGCGAACAAGCCGGTCTACAAGACCGTCGGGCGGTTCACGGCGGAGCAGCTCTCGGAGCAGATCAAGTGAAGCTCGCTCGTACGTCGTTCGCGCTCGCCTGCGCGCTCTCGCCCGTCCTCGCTTGCGCAGGCAAGGCCGAGCCGAGCGTCGTGAGCTACACGTTGAAGTTCCCCTCGGTCGAGGCGGCGATCGCCTCCGAGCAGGTGCAGGTCCTCGTCTTCGACGCGCCTACGGACCCGGCTGTGCGCGCGGCCGACTGCAGCGAGAAGATCGCGCGTCGCCTGCGTCGCGATCCGATCGAGCCGCTGCAGGCGAGCGAGCCCGTCAGCATGTGCGAGATGTTCCTCCGCAGGCCTCGCTTCGAGGTCCCGTACGGCGAGAAGGTCGTCTTCGCGATCACGCAGAAGCGCGGTCAGGACTTCCTGCTCGGCTGCGCGGTGCAGACGCTCGGCGACGGCGACGCGCCGGTCCCGATAGTGCTGTCGCTCGCGGACATCGCGAATCCGGTGCCGGCCACGGAGTGCACGACGGTGAGCGATTTCTGCGCGAGCCGCTGCAAGTAGTCAGTTGCAGCGGTTCGTGCCGCAGAACAGGACGGGCCCGAGCGACGCGCGGTCGGGCGGGTCGCCCGGGCGGAGCGCGAAGAAGAGCGCCGTGCCGCCCCCGACGGCGGCCGCGCCGGTGAGGATCCAGAAGAGCGGGCTCGAGAGGACGCTGCCGCCCTCCTCGCGCTTCAGCGGCGCGCCCACCTGCGGCGTCGCCTCGATGAAGGCACTCTTCGGGACCTGCGCGTTCCCCGCTTCGAGCACGGCGTTGTCTCGCTCGTCGAGGGCCTGCGCGTAGAAGTCGAGCCGCGTGCGTCCGGTGGGAGCGTTCGCGACCTCGACCACCGCATCGCCGGGCGCGAGCTGCTCGGTCTTGTACTCGCCGGCCGACGTCCAGCGCCAACCGACCATCACCTTCTTCACGATCCGCGTCGGATCACGCGTGGTGACGCGGATGGTCCCGCCGTCGCTCCGCACGTTCGTCGAGACCTCGATCCCCGGCTTGGCCGGGAGGGAGCGGTAGACGCCGCGGGCCTCGACGAACGGCGTGTTCACCTTCGGTCCAAGGTTCGGGTCGGCCTGGTACTCGGGCTCGTAGACGAGGAGCTGCACGAAGGCGTCCCGTGCCTGCTCCTCCTTGTCGAGGATCGCGTAGGTGACCGCGAGCACGCGGTACGTCCGCACGAGCTGATCGTGCGAGAGCCCTTTCCCCTTGAGCACGCGCTCGGCGACGAGGCTCGCGTTCTCGTAGTCGAGCTTCGCGTAGAGCGACTCCACGGTCTCGACCTCGGCGGGCAGCGTAGCCCCGGCCGGCGCCGGCTTGTCCTTGGGCGCGGCGAGCGCGACGTGCGAAGACGCGAGCGAGACGGCCAGAGCGACCGCGAGGCCTCGCGAAGAGGAGCGCATGACGTGAAGGATACCGGCTCTCGCGAGGAGAGGGCCATGGAAAGGCCTGGCGACCGTTGCGCGCCGGACGGGCGCGCCGTAGAGACGGTGCCCGGATGACGACCGACACCGAGAAGAAGCCGCGCGAGCGGGCGTCCTGGGACCAGTACTTCATGAACATCGCGCGCGAGGTGGCGACCCGCTCGACGTGCGACCGGAAGCACGTCGGCAGCGTGATCGTACGGGACCGGTCGATCCTGGCGACGGGCTACAACGGCTCGATCCGCGGCCTGCCCCATTGCGACGAGGAGGGCCACCTCATGGAAGAGGGGCACTGCGTGCGCACGGTGCACGCGGAGGCGAACGCGATCGTGGCGGCCGCTCGGCACGGGATGCGGATCGACGGCGCCGACATCTACGTCACCGCGTCGCCGTGCTGGGGCTGCTTCCGGCTCATCGCCAACGCGGGGCTCATGCGGATCGTGTTCGGGGAGTTCTATCGCGACCAGAAGATCTTCGAATTTTCGCAGAAGCTCGGGATCGAGCTGGTCGACTTCTCGAAGGCGACGACGTGAAGCGGCCCGTGCTGCGCGTCGCGGTGGTCCAGGGCGGCCCCTCCTCCGAGGCCGAGGTCAGCCGGAGGTCCGCCCAGAGCGTCGCCAAGGGTCTCGCCGAGGCGGGGCACGAGGTCGTGCGTCACGAGCTCGACGGGCACCTCTCCGAGGCGCTCCGGACGGGGGGCTACGACGTGGTCTTCCCGATCGTCCACGGCGCGGTGGGGGAAGACGGCTCGCTCCAGGGCCTCCTCGAGGTCCTCGACCTCGCGTACGTCGGCTCCGGCGTCCTCGCGAGCGCGCTCGCGATGCACAAGGAGACGGCGAAGGCGCTCTTCGCGCGCGCCGGCCTCCCGATCGCGAAGGGCGTGACGCTCGCGCGCACCGGCGGCGTCGCCCTCGCCGGAGCCGAGCAGGCGCTCTCGGAGCTCGGCGCGCGCGTCGTCGTGAAGCCCTGCTCGAACGGCTCGGCCATCGGCGTCTCCCGCTTCGACGGCGGTGCGGACGCCGCCGGCCTCGCGAAGGCGATCGAGGCGGCCTGGGCCGTCGACGAGATGGTGCTCGTGGAGCGATTCGCGCCGGGGCGTGAGGTCACGTGCGGCGTCCTCGAGGTCGCGACGGACGTCCTCGGCGGTCACGCCCTCCCTCCGACGGAGATCCGCGCCCCGTCGGATGCGTTCTACACCTACGAAGCACGCTACGCGCCGGGCCGCAGCCAGCACCTCTGCCCCGCGCCGCTCGGCGACGCGCTCGTCCGTCGGGTGCAGGAGGTTGCCGTCGCTGCGCACCGGGCTCTCGGCTGCCGCGATCTCTCCCGCGTCGACTTCGTGGTGCGGACGCCCGAGGACCGCGCGACGGGCGACGGCGAGGTGACGCTCCTCGAGGTGAACACGCTGCCCGGCTTCACCGACACGAGCCTCTTCCCCGAGGCGTCCCAGATCGCCGGGCTGCCGATGCCGGAGCTCTGCCATCGCCTCGTCGAGGCCGCCTTTCGGCGCGGCTCGACCCGCCGCAACGTCGCCGTTCCGCTCCCGCGGTAACGACTCGGCACATCCTGCGACCGGAGTGGAGGTGATCCGTTGCTCGGGGCATGGACAGAGCCGGGGACCGCGCGCAAGCTGGTCCTCACGACGGTGCGCGACTCCCTCTTCGGCGAAGAGATCGTCTGGTCCGGCGGCCCGAAGGTCGTCACGGTCCCGTTCGTCTACAAGATTGCCGCCGCCGCCTGCGCCACCGTCGCGGTCGTCGCCCTCGCGTTCGCGGTGGTGGTCGCACGCGGGCTGAACCAGCCGGTGGGAAGCCTCGTCGCGTTCTCGGGGTGGTGTGCGCTCCTCGCTGCCGCCGCGTGGCGCCTGCCGCTCTGGTTCCGGGCCTCGGCGCGGTACATCGTCACGGATCGGCACGTCATCTGGCAGCGCGGCCGCCTCCGGCGCTCGATCGATCGCGAGGCGATAAGCTACGCGGTCATCCGGTGGAACGAGCGCACGCCCGGGGTCGGGGACCTCGTGCTCGAGCGCGCCGTTCCGACGGGCGCCCTCCGCCGCACGTTGAGCCTCACCCTCGCCGACGTCGACGCGCCGGACCGCCTCTGGGCCTTGGTCCGCGGTCTCACGCCGATGACCCCGCAGAGCGACGGACCGCGCCCGCTCGCGCAGCGCCTCGACGACGGCGAGCGAGTCCTCTGGACGGCGTTCCCTCGCTCCTCGCGCTGGTCACGGCGTCGGGTGGCCTTCGCGGCGATGGCTTCGGCGGCCCTCGGCACGGCGATCTTCGTGCTCGCGCGCGGCGCCCCGGCCGTCCTGCGCGTCGTCCGCGCCCACGTGCTCTCGCCGATGACGTCCGGTGCGCTCGTCTGCGGCGCTGCGCTCGGCGTCCTCCTGCTCCTCGCCGTCGCGGGGCTGATCGGGTACGTCGCGGTGGTCAGACCCGTCCGACTCGCCCGCGCCACGAGGTACTTCGTGACGGACCGTCGCGTGCTCATCCGGCGAGGCGCCGAGGAGCTCCACCTCGATCGCGATCGCATCGCCTACGTGATCTCGACCCCGTCGGGCGACTCCCGACGCGACCTCTTCCTCGTGCTCGACGGCCCGCAGGCGCGCGCCTTCTCGCCGAGCGGCGCCTTCCAGGGCGAGGACGAAGAGCGCCTCCGGCCCGTCTTCACCGCGATCGAGGACGCCGACACGGCGACCGAGCTCTTGCACGTGAGTCGCATCAGCCTCACGGAGGCTCTACCGCGCCACGCGGCGTGATTTCGTCGAGGTGAGCCGGAAACGTTCGCCGTCCTCGTGCGTCGAACGAGCATGATGGGCTCCACGGTCCGCCGGACGCCCGACTATGGTAAGACCGCGTCGGTGGTCGAGATCGGGCAGGTCGTCGGCGGCAAGTACAAGCTCCTGCGCCTGCTGGGCGACGGGGGGATGGGCAGCGTCTACGAAGCCTCCCACGAGATGCTCGGGACGCACGTCGCGGTGAAAGTCCTCCACTCGGAGCTCCTCCGTCGGAGCGGGCTCATCGAGCGGTTCCTCCAGGAGGCGCGCGTCTCGGCGCAGATAAGGAGCCCGCACGTCGTGCAGGTCACCGACGTCGACCGCACGCCGGAGGGCGTCGCCTACCTCGTCATGGAGCTCCTCCAGGGAGAGCCGCTCGCGAGCGTCGTGAAGCGCGAGGGGAAGCTCTCGGTGGCCACGGCGTGCGAGTACACGCTCCAGATCCTGAGCGCGCTCGAGGCCGCGCACGCGCTCGGCGTCATCCATCGCGACCTCAAGCCCGACAACGTGTTTCTCACGTACGCGGGCGGCAAGCCGGTCATCAAGCTGATCGACTTCGGCATCGCGAAGCTGAAGCGCGCGGAGGGAAGCGCGCCGCAGGCGAAGAACCTGACCGTCGCGGGCATGCTCATGGGCACGCCCGAGTACATGGCGCCGGAGCAGGCGTACGCCGCGGACAAGGTCGACGTGCGCGCCGACCTCTACTCCGTGGGCTGCATGCTCTACGAGATGCTCTCGGGGCAGACGCCGGTGTCGGGCGAGGATCCGCGCGTCGTCGTGCTGAAGGTCGAGCGAGGCGAGGTGACGCCGCTCGTGCACCTCTCACCGCAGGTCCCGCCGGAGGTGGCGGGCTTCGTGCACCGCGCGATGGCGCCGCGCCCCGAGATGCGGTTCTCGAACGCGACCGAGATGCGCATCGCGCTCGAGGCGATCGCGTCCGGCAAGCGGGCGGGGACGGCGCCGCTCGCGGCGGCGCTGGCGAACACGGCAGACGCGCGGGATCTCCGCGGCGACGCGTCTCCGGCGCACGCGCACGCGCAGCACGGGAGCGGGCCTCCGCCTGCGGCCGAGATCGGGACCGGCACCGTGCTCGGCGCGCCGGCCGCGGCAGCGCTCGCGGGGATGGACCAGAGGCCCGGAACGAGCACCGTGAAGGCGGCGCCGATCGACCCGAGCATCACGCGCGCGCAGCCCTCGCCGATGGGGCCTCACGGCGCGATGGGGCCGCCCCCGATGCACGCGCAGCCGCAGCATGCTCCGCACGTCCCGATGGCGTCGTCGTATACGGGCGCGCCCGAGCCGACCCGCCTCCCGCCGCGCCGCAGCGGTAACGGCCTCGTCATCGCGCTCGCGCTCGTCGCCCTCCTCCTCGGGGCCGGGGCCGTCTTCGCCTACGTCGCTAACACGCAGACCTCGGAGACGCCCACGGTCCCGTTCCCGACCGAGACGGTGGCGACGACCACCGCGACCGCGCCGGTCCCGACCGCGACGACGACCACCCCGGCCGGCACCACGGCGCCGCCCCCGACGAGCGCGCCGCCGCTCACGCCCGGTCCGCAGGTCCCGGGCAACACCCCAGGCACGACGCCGACGAAGCCGCCGTCGACGAACCCGCCGCAGACATCGCGAGACGCCGGCGCGACACCGACGCAGCCACCGCCCTCCTCGACGCCGACGACGATCCCGCCGTTCACGCTGCCCTCGGGGTTCCCGACCGCGTTCCCGAGCACGCTCCCGCCGATGCCGAGCGGCTTCCCGCCGTTCCCGAGCGGGTTCCCGCAGTGGCCGCCACCCCAGTGAACGGACGCAGCTGCTACGCTGGGCCTGCCCGGTGATGCACGTGCCCGAAGCCCTCTCCACTCTGGCGACGGCCTGGAGATCCGCGGTCGAGAGGCCGAGGCGCCGCGCGCTCGTGCTCGCGGGCACCCTGCTCCTCACGGTCGCGCTCCTCGTGGCGCGGATGGGGACGACGCCCGCGCGTCTCGCCGCGCTGGGCATCGTGCTCGCCTACCTCGTCGCGGTCGTCCTCGTCCTCCTCCGCGAGCGGGCCATCTTCCGGGATCCGGTTCGCACCATCGAGCGGGTCGCCGGCGACGCCTCGCCCGAGCTCGCCGCGCGCGCCGTGCGCGCCCTCTCGCTCCTCGCCGGCGGCGCCCAGCCTGGCATCTCGCGCGAGCTCGCCGAGCTCCACGTCGAGCGCGCCGTCGCCCGCCTGCCGCACGACAGTGTGCTTCGATCGGCGGCACGCCTCGGCACCGTCCTCACGGTGCTCGCCGCCGGGCTCGCATGCGCGAACCTCGCCGCCTGCGTGTCGAACCCCTGGGGCGTCGTCGAAGGGGCGGATGTCCTCCTCGCGCGCGATGGCACGGCGCCGCTCGGGATGGCCTGGCTCTCGGACACGCAGATGCGCGCGCGTCCGCCGGAGTACCTCCACCTCGAGGAGCGCCGTCTCCTCGCCTACGACGATACGACGCTTCCGCGGGGGACGCTGCTCACGATCACGGGCGTGCCGGTCCACGGCGGACGCCGGCTCCTCCTCACCGACGGCACGAGCGAGGTGCCCTTCGTCGACGACGGCTCCGGCAAGGTCGTCGCGCGATGGCCGCTCGCCGAGTCCGTGAGGCTGCGCGTCATCGCTCGCTTCGGTGAGGTCGTCATCCCGGAGAGCGAGGACACGCAGGTCGAGTCCGTGGCCGACGCGGCGCCCGTCGTGACGCTCGAGGGAGCGCCGAGGCGGATCGTCCTCGCCGCCGACCAGGCGACGAGCGAGATCCCGATCCACTACGACGTCACGGACGACCACGGCCTCCGTGAGGTCCACCTCGTGCTCCGCGCCGGCGCCCGGGAGGAGCGTCGCGTCCTCGCCCGCCTCGACGGCGAGACGAAGACCGATCGCGGCGGCTACAACCTGCGGGCGACCGACTCCTTCGTGAAGAAGAGCCACGCGCCGATCGAGGTCCGCGTGGAGGCGAAGGACAACGATCCCATCACGGGCCCGAAGTGGGGGGCGAGCGACGCGATCACGCTCGTGCCCCCGGACGTCGGCGAGCCGGAGGCGCGCCGTCTCGCGGCCCTCGTGAAGGTGCGCGACGCGCTCGTCGACGCGCTCGCGATCCGCCTCTCCCGCGCGATGCCGACGGATCCGAAGGTCCGTCGTGAGCTCCTCGATGCGGACGCGAAGCTCGCCGACGAGAACGCGGACCTCATGGAGACCACGCTCACGAGCTCGTACGCGGGCGTGCGCATTCCGAGCCGACTCGGCGCGATGCTCCGTGGCCGCATGCGGAAGCTGAAGGAGGCCGTCGGCAACCAGGGCCGCTCTCCGAGCACCGCGTCGCGCGCGGCCGTGGTGAAGGCCACCGAACGCATGGTCCTCGTCGTCGACGCCGTCGTCCGTGGCCAAGGGCTCCGCGACACGCGTGACGTCGCGAAGGAGCTCGCCGACGTCGCCGACGATCTCGCCCTCTCCGCCCAGATCGCGCAGAAGCCGCAGGAGAAGGCCCGCGGCGAGCAGCGCATGGATGCGTCCGTCATGGTGCTCGGCGGCGGTGGTCGCGCGATGCTCCGTCTCGGCGCGCTCGGTCGCGACCTCGGCGAGATCGTCGAGATGGATCTCCGCCGCGTGGACCGCGCCCGGAAGGACGCGGATCTCCCGCACACCGCGCTCGCGGCGCAGGACCTCGCGGCGCGCCTCCGGCAGCCCGACCCTTCCTTCGGCGCGCGTGGCGGCAGGCCCTCGCACGCGGGAGGCGAGTCGGGCGGGGGCAGGGGAGCGCAGTCCGGCGAGGACGCCGAGGGCAGCGACGTCGAGCAGGCGTTCAACGAGGCCGCGCAGGACCTCGATCGGCTCTCGGCCGAGCACAACGCGAACATGGGCGGTGTCGAGCAGGCCCTCGCCGGCGGATCCTCCGAAGACGACAGGAAGCAGATGGCGGAGGAGGCCAAGCGCCACGCCGAGCGCGTGCGCGAGGCCGCGAAGGGGCTCCCGTCCGTCGGCGGCGGCAGCGACTCGTGGACGAGCAAGGGCGCCGCCGCGCGCGAGCACGCCGAGCAGATGGCGCGCTCGCTCGAGCAAGGGAGCCCCGCCGACGCCGTGCAGAGCGGCCGGAGCGCGATGGGCGCGCTCGACGAGGCGCGCCGCGCCGCCGCTCGCGAGCGCTTCAGCCGGTTCGGCGACACCGAAGGTCCGCGCGCCGTCGAGGAGGCGAAGAAGACGCTCGACCAGGAGCTGCGATGGGCGGAGGACAAACTCGAAGAGATGCGCAAGCGCGCGGCCCAGCGGGCGGGGCCGGAGCTCAAGGAGCACGGCGAGACCGAGGGAAAGCTCGCCGAGAAGGCGCGCGACCTCGCGAAGAAGGGGCGCGATCAGGAGGCCCTCCCGCCGGCCGCGCTCGAGGCGCTCCAGGGGGCGGAGCAGGCCGCGCGTGAGGCGTCGCGCGCGCTGAAAGAGGGGAACGCCGATCGTGGGCTCCAGCAGCAGCGCGAGGCGCAGCAGAAGCTCGAGATGGCACGTGACGCCCTCGGCGAGCGCGGCGAAGAGGGGAAGGACGGCGAAGGCGAGCGCGGCCCCTCGTCGCGCGAGCACACGGAGATCCCGAAGGCCGACGCGCACAAGGGGCCGGAGGAGTTCCGGAAGCGCGTCATCAAGGGGCTCGGGCAGCCGAGCGGCGGCCGGTACAAGGACGCCGTGAAGCGCTACGCCGAGGGCCTCCTCCGATGACGCGTCGCGGGCTCCCGTTCGCTCTCGTGCTCGGCACCGCGCTCGCCGCGAGCGTGCTCGGTCCGCGCCGCGTCGAAGCGCAGGACGACCTCCTCGGCCACGCCTCCCGCGCGACCGAGGCGACGATCGCCATGGAGTACGACAGGGCGCGTGCGGAGCTCGCGAAGGCGGACCCGGACAAGGTGCAGGTCGTCCTCGCGAAGGCGCGGCTCGCCGTCTACGAGGAGGACTGTGACCTCGCCGCCGCGCTCCTCTCCCGCGGCGATGCGGCCCAGACCGAGGAGGGCCGCGCGCTCGCGGACATCGCGCGGGGCTGCGCGCGGGTGACGGCCGCCACCGTCGTCGAGGAGGCGAAGGGAGACGACGTCGTCCTCCGCTTCCACGACGACGCCGACCGCGCGCTCGCGCCGCTCCTCGTCGACACGGTGAAGAAGGCACGCGTCTCGCTCGCGAGGGATCTCGGCGTCGCGTTCAAGTCGAAGATCCGCATCACGGTCGTCCGCGACCTCCTCTCGCTCAGCGCAATGACGGGCCTCCCGTACAAGGCGGCGCAGACGACGGGCACCGTCGCGGTCGCGAAGTGGGGCCGCGTCACGCTGCTCTCTCCGCGGGCGAGCACGCACGGCTACCCGTTCCGCGACACGCTCGTCCACGAGCTCACCCACCTGGCGATCTCGATGCAGTCACGGGAGCGCGCTCCCCTCTGGCTCCACGAAGGCGTCGCGCGGCGGGAGGAGACGCGCTGGCGCGAGCCCGGCCCGTTCGACGACCGGCCGTCGCCCGAGAGCGTCGTCCTCCGCGGCATGGAGCTGAAGCTCGATCTCCCGCTCGACAAGCTCGGGCCTTCCATCGCGATGCTCCCCAGCGCCGATGCGGCGATGGTCGCGTTCGCGGAGGTCACGAGCTTCGTGAAGTACTTCGTGGAGTCGACCGGCCGCGGCGACGAGCCCGCCGAGCGTGCCGCCCTTCCGAAGCTCCTCGTCGAGCTCCGTTCGGCGAAGAGCGTCGACGAGGCCCTCCAGAAGGTGAGCGGCGAGAGTCTCGCGGGGTGGGACGTCAAGTGGCGTGCCCAGCTCCAGCGGCGGGCCAAGGAGCCGCTGTCGCCCCTCTTCGGGCTCGGGGCGCCCCCTCCGGGGATGGGGGATTCGCGCGAGCGGGCGCGCCTGGCCGAGCTGCTCCTCGGCCGCGGGCACCCCGCCGAGGCGGTCCTCGAGCTCGACAAGATCGGGCCCGAGCTCCTCGCCGACCCCAGCCTCCGCTACCTCCGGGCTCGGTCGCTCGAGGCCAAGCCCGAGGAGGCGACCGCTCTCGTCGACGATCCGAAGGCCTGGGTGACGAGCTACGGCCCCTGCTGGGCCCTCCGCGGCCGACTCGCCCGCCAGCGCGGAGACGGCGCGACCGCCGACGCGTCGTTCGCCGAGGCCCGGGCCCATGATCCGCTGTCACTGGAGAGCGCCTGCGAATCGCTCGATCCGGCCCGGCCCGGCGTCCCGCTGCCGAATCCGCTCTGCGAGGCGGCCAAGGCCCGGGGAGAACCCGACCTGGGCCAGGACTGACAGGTGCCGCGGATGTGGTCCGGACGAGCCCGAGCGTGAGCGGTGATTGACCCCGAGCCTCGCGGGCCGGCATAATCCCTAACGTCGGAAAGTGCCGAGAGAATCGTCCTCGGGCGCGAGTCGATGGAGCCGACGTGACAGCGATCTCCTACGCCACCGCTCAGATCCTGCGCGTGCTTCCACGCACGACGATCACGCGAGCGATGGGCAAATTGGCGGACTTCGAGTGGCCCGACAGGGTCGGTGAGGCCGTCGTCAACCTCTACTGTCGCGCCTACGGCGTCACGCTCGACGAATGCCAGAAGGCGTCGGGCTTCACGAACTTCGACGAGTTCTTCACGCGCGAGCTCCGGGAGGGGGCCCGCCCGCTCCCCACGGATCCGACCGTCGTGATCAGCCCCGCCGACGGACGGATCGATTCGATCGGCCCCGTCGACGGACGCTCGTTCGTCGTGAAGGGCAGGCCCTACCAGGTCGACGAGCTCGTCGGTGACCCCGAAGACGCGCGCGGGTACGAGGGCGGAGCAGGCTGCATCGTCTACCTGTCGCCGCGCGACTACCACCGCGTGCACTCGCCCGTGGACGGACGCATCGTGAGCGTCCGCTCGATGCCCGGGGACTACTACCCGGTGAACGAGGTCGGAGTCCGTCACGTCCCGAACCTCTTCATCCGTAACCGGCGCGTCGCGATCGTGATCGATTCGAAGGAGCACGGGCGCGTCACGGTCGTGATGGTCGCCGCAATGGTCGTCGGTCGCATCACGGTGACGGGGATCGACGCGCGCGACGTGCCGTTCGGCGTGCACCCGTTCGCCCCTGGCATCGAGGTCTCTCGGGGCGACGAGATCGGCATCTTCCGCCTCGGCTCGACCGCGGTGGTCTTCTTCGAGCCCGGCGTCATCGCGTCGTGGCTCGCTTCGGAGGGGGCGACGCGCTTCGGCGACCCCCTCGCGAAGGGGGAGCGCCGGTGAGCGACGGGCCTCAGAAGATGGTCCCGAAGGCGGCGTTGCCGCTCGACGAGATCATCTTGGGGGAGGACGAGGCCCTTCCGCCCGCTGCCCCCGCTCGAGAGGCGTCGGTGGCCCCCGCGGCGTCGGGCGCCGGGACGGGCGAGCTCGGGACCGGCGGGGGCGCGATGGCGCCCAACAAGAGCTCCGTCCGGCCGAAGGATCGCGCGTCGGTCCGTCCGGTCGACGCGGACGGCGGCGCGCGCGAAGGCAAGGACGACGGCGCGAAGGACTCGAGCTCGCGCGAGAAGAAGCGCGCGAAGATGACGCTTCGCATCCCCGACGACGAGATCTCGCGCCCGACGCTGCCGGCGGTGGAGACGCCGGCGGCCGGGATCCCGTCGCTCCTCGGGCTCGGCGAGGGCATGCGCGCGAGCAGGCCGCCCGCCGCGCCGATGCGTGCGCCGGACGACACCATCGAGCTCTCGCCCGAGGAGGTCCGCGCGCGCATGGCAGCGCTCGACGGGGTGCCGCGCGCCCTCGGCGTCGATGCGTCGAACGAGCCCGGATGGACGCCGTATGCCCCGCCGGTCGCGGATGACGAGGTGACGTCGCCCGTTCACAAGGTCGCCGCCCCCGTCCTCGACCTCGCGCCCGAGGTCCTCGAGGACGCGCCCGTCTCCGAGGAGATCCCGGTCGACACCGAGCTCGACGAGCCGGCGAGCGCCGAGGCGCCGAACGACGTCGACGACCTCGCCGTCACGCACCCTCGCCTGCCCACGGTGCTCGACTCGGAGGAGATCCGGCTCGACGACGGCGACCGGGTCACGGATCCGGGCACGGAGGAGATCTCGACGGACGACGTGGTGAGCGTCGAGTCTCTCCCGACGCCCGGCGGTCCGCCACCGCCTCCGCGGGGGCAGGTCGTCGTGTCTGCGCCGACGCCGCCCCAGGCGCAGCCTTCGAAGCCGTCCTCGCCGCAGGGCGCGTCCGTCACCGCGACCGCGCTCATGGCCGGCGCCGCGCAGCCGAGCGCGCCCGCCGCGCCGGTCACACCGACGCCGGTCACGCCGAGCTCCGGCGCCGCGAGCTCGGCGGTCCCGTCGTCGCCTCAGGTGTCGAACGTCGCGCCGCCCATGACGTCCGGCGGAGCCGCGCGTCGCACGGCGCCGTCGTCGCCACAGGTCGGCGTCCAGCCCGTCGGCGCGCTCGCGCCCCCGCCGATGAACGAGTCCGCCGCGAACCGCAAGAAGACGCGGCCGTGGTGGGAGGACCTCTTCAACGACGACTTCATCCGCACGATGGCGAAGCTGACCGACGGTCAGATCGGGCGGGAGGTCGACTTCATCGAGGAGAGCCTCGGCTGCGAGGCCGGCGCGATGGTTCTCGACCTGGCCTGCGGCACCGGTCGCCATGCCGTGGAGCTCGCCTCGCGCGGCTATCAGGTCGTCGGCTTCGACCTCTCGCTGTCGATGCTCGCGCGCGCCTCCGACGAGGCGCAGGACCGGAAGCAGAAGATCAACTTCGTGCAGGGCGACATGCGCGAGATGACCTTCGACGAGACCTTCGACGGCGTCTACTCGTGGAACACGAGCTTCGGCTACTTCGACGAGGAGAAGAATGCGGCGATCGTCGCCAAGGTGCATCGCGCCCTCAAGAAGGGCGGCCAGTTCCTGCTGGACGTCGTCAACCGCGACAACATCATCCGCCAGTCACCCTCGCTCGCCTGGTACGAAGGCGACGGGTGCATCTGCATGGACGAGATGCACATCGACTGGATCACGAGCCGCATGAAGGTGAAGCGCACCCTCATGATGGACGACGGGCGCACGAAGGAGATCGAGTACTCCATCCGGGTCTACTCGCTCCACGAGCTCGGAAAGCTCCTCCACGACAACGGCTTCCGCGTCGCCGAGGTGAGCGGTCGCACGAGCACGCCGGGGGTCTTCTTCGGATGCGAGGCGCCGCGCACGTTGATCCTCGCCGAGAAGCGCTGAGCGGCCGCTCGTGAAGGCGCTCGTCCTCGAAGGCGACGTCGTCGCGACGGTCGAAGACTACGCGACGCTCGCGGAGGCGCATCGCGCCGGCAAGATCTTCTGGATCGAGCTCGACGAGCGCTCGAACGAAGCGGTTACCTTCCTCGAGAAAGAGCTCCACATCCACCCGCTCGCGGTCGAGGACGTGTGGAACGATCTGGGGCTCCCGAAGGTCGAGGACTTCGGCGACTACGTGCAGATCATCCTCCACGGGCTCACCGAGGTGGACCGGGCGTCCGGTGACGTGCCTCTCGAGCTCGCGGAGCTGGACCTCCTCATCGGCCGGAACTTCCTCGTCACCCACGCGCGAGACGAGAAGGTCTGCGCCGTGACGCCGGTGCAGCTCGAGGTCGTCCGCAATCCGCGTCTCCTCAAGAAGGGGCCCGCCTGGGTCGCTCACGCGGTCATGGACCGGATGGTCGACGAGTACGTCCCCCTCATCGACCGCTTCGACACCGAGATCGAGTCGATCGAGGAGAAGATCCTCGACGACGAGCGGCGACACATCCAAGGCGACCGCGAGATCATCCCGCGCATCCTCCGCGTCAAGCGGAGCCTCCAGGTCCTGCGTCGCACGACGATCTACCAGCGGGAGATCCTCCTCCGCCTCGCCCGCGCGGAGTTCGACGAGATCCCGCGCGATCTCGTGCCCTTCTACCGGGACGTCTACGACCACTTCGCGCGCGTCACGGAGCTCGTCGACAGCTACCGTGAGCTCGTCACGAGCTTGCTCGAAGCCCACCTGTCGATGCAGTCGAACCGCCTCAACGAGGTGATGAAGCGGCTCACCATCATGTCGACGATCATGCTGCCGCTCAGCGTCATCGCCGGCGTCTACGGGATGAACTTCGAGCACATGCCGGAGCTCAAGTGGGTCTGGGGCTACCCCTTCGCGCTCTCGCTCATGGCGCTCGTCGCGCTCGGCATCATCGTCTGGTTCCGCGACAAGAAGTGGTTCTGACTACCTGCGTGCCTCCGCGCAGCAGCGGGTGCCGGTCTCCGCGCCCTCGTAGACGTCGTTGTGGCCCACCTGGAACTGCCGGCAGGCGTGACGGCTCGGGATCCACCAGGAGCCCTTCAGGACCTCCTTCCAACCCATCTTCTTCCCGTCGGCCTGCGTCCACTCCTCGAGGTTGCCGGCCATGTCCTGGATGCCGAACGGGCTCGCGCACTTCGGATTCGAGGCGACCGGCGCGCGGTGGTCGACGAGCCGGCCGATCTTCCCGATGTTCTCGCTGATGTCGACGTTGCACGCCGTCGCGTCACGTTCGAAGCCGTAGGGGTAGGGGCGCATCTCCTCGCCCTCGCACGCGAACTGCCACTCGCTCTCCTTGCAGAGACGGCCTCCCGCTTCGGTGCAGAGTGCACGCGACGACGTCCAGGACATGTGGTTTCGCGGCAGATCGCTGCCCTCTTCGCGTCGCTCGGTCGCGTCGATGCAGTAGCGAAGGTGCACGCGCGCGGACTTGCACGTGGCAGGCTCCTGGTAGCGCTTACAGCGGAAGTGGTGGTAGCGGCTCGTCGGCGGGTCCATCCACTCGAGGCAGACCTGCTCGACCTCGGGGCAGTAGTCGCCTTCGACGAGGAGCATGCCGGCGGGGCACGCGCTCGGCGCCGGCGCGGGCGGCGACGGCGCCTCCGCCGAGGGGCCAGGCACGATCGCGAGCTGCATCGTGGCGGACCCGACCGAGACCGAGCTCGCGTCTCCCGCCGCGGCGCGCGAGCAGGCGGGGAGGAGCGCGACGAGGACCGTGAACAGCGTCCTGCGGAGCATCGCGGACCGGCGTACCGCAGCTCATGCGTGGGGGGAAGCCGCGCGCGAGGGAGCCTGATTGGATGCGCAGTCGTGCGACTACTCGTCCCCGAAGGCGAGACCGTCGGGGTAGATCCCGACGACCCAGCGCCTCTTCTCTGCGAGGGTGCTCGCGTCGATCTCGAGGACGCTCCCCGGCCCTTGGTGGTCGCCCTCGCAGACGAGGTACACGCGCCCGTCCTTCGCGACGCGGACGACGTGAGGGAGCGTGCAGCGCTCCTTCGGGTAGGTCGTGCGCGCGATGACCTTCGCCGTCGCGAGGTCGACGCGCGCGAGCCCGTCGGGGGCCTGGAGCGGGACGAGGAGGGTGCCTCCGCCCACGATCGCCGGCATGAACGCCTTCGCGGCGAGCGGGATCGCACCCTCGAAGCGCTTCTCCTTCCGATCGAAGACGCGAACGTCTTGCCCCTCGAGATCGGCCACGATCACCTTCGACTCGTCGGGCGAGAGCGTGGCGGAGTAAGGGCCGTAGCGAGGGACACCGGGGACCCCGGGCGCCGCGCCGAGGGGGTGTCGCGCGACGGCCAGCGTCTTCGACGTGAGGTCCACCGCCGCGAGCTCGTCGGACCCGTAGCAGGCGACGAACGCGGTCGACCCGTCGCGCGTCGTCGCGACGCCGTGCGGCGCGACGCACACCGGCCGCGCCGCGACACGCTCCAGCGTCGTGGCATCGAGGACGACGAGGGACGCGAACATCGTCGCCGGGCTCCCCCCGCCGCGGGCGGCAACGTCCATCGCGCGCTTCATGTCGAAGTGCGTGACGAGGACGCGGCTCTTGTCGTGGGTGAGGACGACGTCGCCGGGGTTCTCGTCCACCGTCCGGACCGCACGACCCGAGAGGCCGGGCAGGTCGAGGCGGAGGACCTTCCCGAGGCCCTCCGCGGTCCCGTGTGACGCGTGGGGATCCTTCTCCCTCTTCCGGGAGGGCTCCGGCGGGAACGCGAGGGCGACGAAGACGCTGGACGACGCGGCGTCGACGGCGAGGTGGTGCGGCGCCTCGTGCGCATCGCGATCGAGATCGAGGGGCACGTTCGTGACCTCGTCGCCGTCGCGATCGAGCACGCTGATCGAGTCGGAGCCGTTGTTCGTCACGTAGGCCGCGCGCGCGGTGGGCGTGCGGATCGTCGTCGCGGGGAGCGCGGCGGCAAGGTCGACGTCCTTGGCCCTAGGGCTGGACGTGCCGGGTCGTCGACAGCCGGCGGACGCGAGCAGCGCGAGCGCGATGGCCGCGCGCCGCCGGGACGCGCCGTTGTACAACGAGAGCGTGCCCTCGCCGCGTCGCGCTCGTCGTCCGCTCATCGCCGTCATGATCGGAGCCGCCCTCATGTGTAGCACCGGACTCGCGCGCGCGAACGGGCGTTTCCCGAAGGCGCAGGTCATCGCCACAGTCCCGGGCTCGGACGGCAAGGTCGTCTTCCTACGCACGACGTTCGGGATCCTCGTCTCCGGCGACGGCGGCGCGAGCTTCCGCTGGATCTGCGAGCGGGCCCTCGGTTACGGCGGTCAGTGGGACCCGCCGATCGCCGCGACGCGCGACGGTCGCCTCTGGGTCGGCCTCGAGAGCGGCCTCTCGTCGACGCCGGACGGATGCGCGGTCGAGACGGCGGCCGAGCTCGCGGGAGAGACGGTGAGGGATCTCACGACCGATCTCCGCGGCGAGACGCTCTGGGTGCTCGCCGGGGCCCCTGGGAGGCCGAGCCACGTCTGGCGCAAGAAGGTCGGCGCCGCCTTCGAACGTCTCGGGTCTTCGGGCCTCGAGGGCGTGAACGTCATGACGATCGAGGTCGCGCCGTCGGCGCCGTCGCGCCTGTGGGTCAGCGGCCAGCCCTACGACACGATCCGCGGTCGCCTCTACGCGTCCGACGACGGCGGCCGGACGTTCTCGGGGAGGGAGAACGCCCTCGCCGCAGAAGGACCGTTCTTCATCGCCGAGGTCGACCACGCGAACGCCGATCGCGTCCTCGTCCGTCACCTCCACACGACGGGGAGCGATCTCCTCGTGACGACCGACGGCGGACGGACGTTCCGCGCGACCCTCTCGATGGAGAGCGCGATGTTCGGCTTCGCGAAGACGGCAGACGGTAAGACGCTCTGGGCGGGGTCGGGCCTCCCCGAGCACGGCATCCACCGCTCGACCGACGGCGGCGAGCACTGGGAGAAGATCTCTGCGCGCGGGGTGCTCTGTCTCCACGCGCCCGCCGCCCCGAAGGACAGGCTCTTCGCGTGCGAGAACACGCTCGCCCTCGGGGCCTCCGCGGTGGCACGTTCCGACGACCGCGGCGCGAGCTTCCGCTCGCTCGGCACCTTCGGCGACGTGCGCGGCCCCGTCGCCTGCGCCTCGGACGCTGCGGCCCCGCTCTGCGGCGGCGTCGCGTGGGAGGAGCTCCGCGCGTTCGTCATGCCGCGCGCCGAGGTGGTCCCGAGAGATGCGGGCGCGCCACGAACCACGGCCGAGCCGCGCTCGCGGTGCGCCTGCGACGTCGCCGTCGGCGCGCGCGCCCCCGTGGATCCTTCGCTTCCCATCGTGGGGGTACTCGCCCTCGGGGTGAGGGCATTCTCCCGACGCAAGCGTGGATCCCGACGCGTCCAGGGTTCTGCCGAAGCGCGCGACACTGCCGGAAGATTGCGCTGGTAAGGCTCGTTTCCGAGGGGGCCGGCCCTCGCGTCGATGGTTCCGACGGGAGACCGGCGGAAGGAAGGCGCACGACACACGCTGGCGTCACGCTTGCTTCGTGGCTTCTCATGAAGCGAAGCGGTCTCCTGCTCGGCCTCGTCTCCGGTGTCCTCGCGCTCACGTCGTTCGCATGCGATGACGGCGTGTCGACGGGGTCCGTGCGGCGCGGCGGGTACGTGCCGGCGGCCGGTGAGCAGGTCGACCACGATCCGAACGACGTCGACGACGGTGACGGCGACCCGGGGAACCCGAACGCCACGACCCCGCCTCCCGCGCCGGGTGACCCCGCAGGGCAGGGCGGCGAGTTCACGGTCGGTCTCTCGTCCACGACGCCGGCGGTCGACCTCGGCGCGTCGGCGACGATCGACGTGTCGATCACGGGCAAGCCCGGCTTCACCGGCGAGGTCGACCTCAGCGCGACGGGCCTCCCCGCGGGCGTCACCGCGGCCTTCGCCCCGGCGAAGGTGACGGTGGGCGCCGGCGCCGTCACCTCGAAGCTCACGTTGACGACCGCCTACACCGCGATCCCGTCGGCGCCCAACGCGAGTACGCCCATCCAGATCGTCGCGAAGAGCGCCGGCGGGCAGGCGACGGCGAACGCGAACTTCAAGGTCAACCCGAGGCTGACGCTCACGATCCCGATGAACGTGGATGCCCTCCGTCAGGCCGGCGTCGGTACACAGTTCAAGAGCGAGTGGGGCGCTGCCTTCGGCGCGACGCCGACCCAGCTCAGGACGCAGGAGGGCAACGGCATCGTCGTCGTCGTCCGCAATGCCGACTCGACGGCCCACATCATCCACTCCGGCGGCGCCTTCCCGCACGGCGACACGGGCCGAGCCATCCAGCCACTCGACGTCGAGAAGCTCGCCGACGGGACGACCCGCACGCGCACGCTCTCGCCGACCGCCGCGTCGCCGATCAACGTCAGCGGATACCCTCACGAGGGTGCGAACGGACCGAGCGTCAGCTTCCGCATCGGCGTCGCCGTCGCGCCCTGACCGGTTCAGGACCAGCGCACCTCGACCACCGTGAGCTCCATCTCGCCGCTCGGCTTGCGGAAGACCACCGTGTCTCCGGCCTGGCGCTTGAGGAGCGCGCGGCCGAGCGGAGATCTGTAGCTGATCCGTCCGCGCGCGAGGTCGATCTCGTCCTCGCCGACGATCTGATAGGTGGCGGTCTTCCCGTCTTCGTCCTCGACGTCGACCGTCGCGCCGAAGAAGGCGCGCGCTCGATCCCCGGCGGGGCGGTCCGACGGGTCCACCACCGTCGCGAGCTCGAGCCGCTTCGTGAGGTAGTGGATCCGTCGATCGATCTCGCGGAGCTTCTTCTTGCCGTAGATGTACTCGGCGTTCTCGCTCCGATCGCCCTGCGCCGCCGCGTCGGCGACCTCGGTGACGATCTTCGGGCGCTTCTTCGTCCGGAGGTCGAGCAGCTCCTCCTGCATCCGGATCGCGCCCTGACGGGTGATGTAGCTGGGATCGCCCTTCGCCACGGCTCACCCTCCGTCGCACGACGCGAGGAGGACGTCGAGGGCGAAGGGGCGGGCGCTCGTGCCGGCGAGATCGAGCACCGCGCGGGCGATCGCCTGACGCGACGCGTTCCGTGGGACGGCGAGGATGGCCCAGCGCGCGCCCTCTCCTTCGCCCCACGCGCGGCCGGAGTCGAGCTGCACGCGGCGCGCCCCGTCGCAGATCGCCACCGTCGTCCGCGGTGGCCGAACGAGCGCGACGGCGCGATGGGCGTATTCGATGCGATCGAAGCTCTCGCTCGAGACCTGCGCGTGGTCCTCGGCGATCTCGACCCTCTCCATCTCGATGCGCGGCATCGGAGGCGAGTCTAGCGCGGTTCGGAGTGACTCGCTCTCCGGGCGCTCAGCTCGAGAAAGGTGCTGACGAGGTCGCGCTCGCGATGCCCGTTGGCGATGAGGCGCGCGATGCGCCCGAACGGCCAGACCCGGATGTCGGGCGGGATGGTCATCGCCCAGTAGCCCATCTCGCCATGCGTGATGTCTGCCCATTCGGCGCCGAGCCGTCGAACGAGGATCTCGCTGAGGAGCGCGCCGTGACGCTCGATCTCGCGCGCGTCCTCCGCCGTCCGGATGGTGTGGTCGGGGAACGCGCCCCGGAGGTGGGCCTGCATCGCCTCGAGCCCCTCGATGTCCGTGCGTAGCTCGACGCCCTGCGTCTCTCGGTATGCCCGGCCGAGGTCGCGCGCGAGGAACGTCATCTGCACCCGGGCCTCGAGCGGCGTGGTCGGTCTCGTCGGGAGGAGCCTCGCGTCGCGGGGAGAGCCGGCGGGGAGCGAGAGGTGCTCGGCCACCTCGACGTCGGCGTCCGCGCGGCGAAAGGACTCACGCGCGGAGGCCCCCGGGGAGGCCTCGATCCGGTATGCGGGGAGGAGCGCCCCGGGGAGGAGGTCGGTTTCCTGCGCCGGTGCGACCTTGGGCGCGGGGGTCCCGCGGACGGGCGTGGGCACGGCGGAGAGCTCTGCCGAATCGATGCGCGGGGCACGCGGCGCGGGGATCGGGGGCACGATGAGCGGGCCGTCGTCCGGCTCGGCGCGCGGGTCGACGCTCTTCGCGTGGACGCTCTCGATGCGGGCGCCCGTCATCCGTCGTCGTACGGGGCGGCTCGGCGTCCCGCTCGGCCACTCCCGAACGGGCGCCTCGGGGGCTCTGCCTTCGCCGGGGAGATCGAGGGTGAACGACGCCCCCTGCGGCGGCGGGAGATCGAGGTCCAGCTCCGGCGGACGAGACCCGCCGAACGCCGGGGCGCTGCCCGGGCGTCTCGCAGGGATCGAGCTCGGTGATGCGGGAGGGACGTCGATGCTGGCGGCGGGCGGCGGGCTCCGCAGCGGGGGCGGCGTCAGCCTGGCCGTGGGATGGACCGAGGGGCTCGGCGGTGTCGCGGACGACGCCTCCGTCCCTCGGGGTGGCGCCCCGCGAACCGTGGGCGTGCGGCTCGGCCCCTTCGTGAACGGGCGCGCGGTGTTCGGATCCGGGGGCGATACCGACGGCCTCTTCACCGGCTGTTCGAGCGACGCCGACGGCGACGCCTGGCTCGCGGGCATCGGCGCGGGAATGCTGTCGACGAGCGTCTGCGACGAGGTGCGCGAGGAAGCGGCAGAGGCGACACGCGCGAGGACACGCTGCGCGCGGAGGTGGAGCCCTTCCTCCATCCCCGAGGCGTCCACGAGGTCGCGGGCGTAGGGCAGCGCGCGGCGCGCGTCCTCCGCCAGAAGCCATGCCTCGGCCGCGAGCAGCGACAGCTCCTGGAACGACGTCATCGAGAGCGCCAGCGCGGAGACGCGCTCGGCGATGAGCTTCGCGGGCTCGAGGTTCAGGAGCAACGAGGCGCGGCCGCGCAGGTACGTCGTCCCCGGCGTCCGGCCCGTGTCCCGCTCGACCGTCTCGATCTGCTCGACGATTCCAGCGAGCTGGCCAGCGTCGATTCGCTGCTCGAGCGCCCACAGAATCGGGTCTGCGAGCGGACCTCGCTCCGGGCGATCCCGCGCCGTCACGGTCGACTGGAGCGACACGAAGAGCGCCCGCTCGTCCTCGTCCTCGGCCGCGTCGGCCTTCGAGCGCAGGAGCGCGACGACGTCCTGGCGCGGGAGAGCCTCCCTCGGGCGCTGCGGGATCGTGACGTCGGCGTGCCGGACGAGCGCGTCCTTCAGACCCGCCACGCCGCCCAGCGAGGGCCGGCGGTACGTCCGCTCTCCCGGCCGGCGCGTCTTCGTCCACGGCTCGGTCGTGAGGATGACCTTCGCCGTGTCGGGCGCGCTCTCGAGCAGGAGCGCGAGGTAGAGGATCTGCATCTCCGCGCTCGCGTGCGCGCGATCGAGATCCACCGCGAGCGCCGCGAGATCGAGGTAGGTGCCGCGATACGCCCTGTTCGTCGGGTCCCATCCGTCGGTCGCGAGGAGCTCGAGGGCGCCGAGGTACTTCGCGATCTTCTCGACCGCCGAGCCGCGCGCGTACGATCGGGCCAAGAACGGCTGCAAGGTGGCCGCCGTGTCCCTCGCACGAGACGGTGTCGCCCCGAGGTCGGACAGCCGTGCTCGCGCCATCCCCACCGTCGTGAGGTAGCCGTGCTCACGCACGCGCCCGGGCTCGCTCGAGCGGAGCTCGATCTCCGAACCGTCGAACAGCGCATACTCCGCTTCGGGCGGCGCCGGCGCCCGGAGCACGACGCGCTCGTCCACGAGGAGCACACAAGCCCCGCGAGCGCTGGGCGGCTGCGAAGGCGTGACGTTCACGTCTCGATTTGTACCGCACCTGCGAGCGTTTTTGTGGACCCCTCGTCCGGCTGCGCCTTATACAAGGCGTTGCCGCGAAGCAAGCCCTGTTCCGAGGTCCCCATGCGCACCCGTTTCCTCGTCTCCACGTCACTCGTCGCCCTCGGTCTCCTCGCGTTCGCGTGCAGCAGCAAGCCTCGGCCGCCGAAGGAGCCGACCGTCACCGAGACGGTGAGCGACGCCGGTGAGGGCGACGCGGACGCCGAGCCGCCGCCGCCGAAGTCCCTCTTCGAGCGTCTCGGCGGCAAGGAAGCCCTCGCGAAGGTCGTCGACGCGTTCACGAAGAACATGCTCGGCAACGACCTGACGAAGAAGCGCTTCGCGAAGATCCCGAAGGATCGCATCGAGGCGATGAACAAGAAGATCGTCGACCAGCTCTGCAAGGAGACGGGCGGCGACTGCGAGTACACCGGAAAGTCGATGAAGGATGCCCACAAGGGCATGAAGATCACCGAGGCCGAGTGGAACGCGATGGTGAAGGCGATGAAGGCTGCCCTCGAAGAGGCGGGCGTCGCCGAGATGGAGGAGAGCGACGTCATCGCGCTCCTCGCGCCCATGCGCGAGGACATCGTCGAGCAGAAGACGCCCGCGAAGAAGTAGGCCGGGCTTGAAGGCGACGAGCGACAGGATCCTCCGCTCGGAGCAGGCCGCCTATCTCGAGGCGCTCGAGCCCGCGCGCGACGCGCTCCTCGTGGAGATGGAGACGTTCGCGCGGGAGAACCGAAACCAGCCGATCAGCGATCCCGAGGTCGCGAGCTTCCTCGCCGTGACCGCGCGCGCGAAGGCGCCTCGCTTCGTCGTCGAGGTCGGCACGAACATCGGCTACGGCGCGATCGTCCTCGCGCGCGCAGCGGGAGAGACGGCGCGCGTCGTCACCATCGAGCGGGACCCCGAGCTCTGCCGGACCGCGCGCGCGTTCGTCGAGCGCGCGGGGCTCGCGGCTCGCATCGAGGTGCGGGAGCTCGACGCCCTCGACGCCCTCGACGCCCTCGACCCGGCGGAGACGATCGACCTCGCCTACGTCGACTGCGTGAAGGAGGACTACCCGCGCTACTTCGAGCGCCTCGTCCCGCGTCTCCGTCCGGGCGGCGTCCTCGTCGCCGACAACGTCCTCTGGCGCGGCCTCGTCGCCGCCGCGGACACGGACGTGCCCGCCGCCGAGCGCGCCCGTGTGGACGCGCTCCGGACGTTCAATCGTCTGATCGTGACGGACCCTCGCCTGCGCAGCGTCGTCCTCCCGCTCGGCGACGGCGTCGCATTCGCGACGCGCGTCTGAGCGGGGGGCGACGCCGCTCTAGGCGGGGGCGGCGGCGAGGGCTGCCGTGCCGTCCTCTGGAGGAGCGCCCTCGCCACCCGGGGGCGGCGAGTCGGCCGATCGCTTGTAGCCGCACTCCTTGTCGGCGCAGGCGATCATCGGCTTCGCCTTCGTCCCGCCCATCACGAGGAACTTCGCGCCGCAAGCGGGGCAGGGCTCGGGGAGCGGCTTCTGCCACAGCTTGAAGTCGCACTTCACGGTCTCGTCGTTGTAGCGACTGCAGCCGTAGAAGGTCTTGCCACCCTTCTTCTTCGGCCGGACCTCGATGATGTCGCCGCCGCACTTGGGGCAGGGGACGCCGAGCGGCACGGGCCGCGCGTTCTTGCAGCCCGGGTAGCCACTGCACGAGAGGAACTCACCGTAGCGACCGCTGCGGATCTGCATCGACTTCCCGCACTTGTCGCACTCGATGCCCGTGTCGCGCGGCGGCGGGGCGCCGTTGCCGTCGGGGCCGAGGTCCCGCGTGTTCTTGCACTTCGGGTAGTTCGCGCAGCCGAGGAACCAGCCGTTCTTCGACCAGCGCTTGCTCAGCTCGCCAGGCGGCAGCTCGCGGAGCTTCTCGTCGGAGCCCTGCGGGCCGCAGACGTCGCAGAACTCGCCCGTCGGCTCCGGCTCCGGGTTCCAGCGCTTGCCCTTCTTCCCGGCGTCGAGCTGCTGGCGGAACTTCTTGTAGAAGCGCGAGAGGAGAACGGTGCGCTCTTCCTTGCCGGCCTCGACCTCGTCGAGCTCCTGCTCCATGCTCGACGTGAACGTCGGGTCCATGAAGTCGAGGTTCGAGCCGACGAGCCCGTCGACGACCATCTTGCCGAGCAGCGTCGGGCGGAAGCTGCGACCGTCGACCTTCTCGACGTAGTCGCGCGCCTGCACCTTGCTGATGATCTCGGCGTAGGTCGACGGGCGACCGATGCCGCGCTCCTCGAGCTCGCGAACGAGCGAGCCTTCGTTGTAGCGCGCGGGAGGCTGCGTGAACTTCTGCTCCGCGAGGACGCCCGGCGGGGAGACGAGGTCGAGCACCTCGCCCTCCTTCAGCTCGGGGAGGAGGCCCTCCGTGTCGGCCTCGTCGGCCTTCGCGTCGCCCTCCTCCTTGTTCGCCTCCTCACCGGCCGCGGGCTGCGTCAGCTCCTGGCCGTACGCCTCGAGCCAGCCTGCGAACTTGAGCACACGACCGCTCGCGCGGAGGGTGTAGCTGGAAGCCTTCGCCTTCGCCTCGATGTCGATCCCGGTCTGGTCGTAGATCGCGTCCTTCATCTGGCTCGCGACGAAGCGGTCCCAGATGAGCTTGTAGAGCTTGAACTGCTCGTCCTTCAGGTGCTTCCGGACCTGCTCGGGCGTGTGCTCGAGGGACGTCGGGCGGATCGCCTCGTGGGCCTCCTGCGCGTCCTTCTTCGACTTGTACTGGATCGGATCCTTCGGGAGGGCGTCCTTGCCGAACTTCCCCTCGATGTACTCGCGGACACCGGCGAGCGCGTCGTTCGAGACGCGAGTGGAGTCCGTACGCATGTACGTGATGAGGCCGACGGGCCCGCCGTCCTTGCCGAGGTCGACGCCCTCGTAGAGTCCCTGCGCCACCTGCATCGTGCGCTTGGCGGTGAAGCCGAGGCGGTTGACGGAGTCCTGCTGGAGCTTGCTCGTCGTGTACGGCGCGGATGGCTTTCGCTTCCGCTCGCTCGTCGTGACCTTCGCGATGCGGAACGTGGAGGACTCGAGATCACCCTTGATGCGGGCGGCGGTGGTGCCGTCGGTGACCTCGACCTTCTTGCCGTTCTCCTGCGAGAGGCGCGTCGCGAACGCCTGCTTCTTGCTCGCCCCGTTCGTGACGACCTTGGCGAGGGTCGCGCCGAGGTTCCAGTACTCCTCGGGGACGAACGCCTCGATCTCGCGCTCCTTGTCGACGATCAAGCGGAGGGCGACGCTCTGCACGCGGCCGGCGCTGAGCCCGAAGGCGAGCTTCGACCAGACGAGCGCGGACACGTCGTAGCCGACGATGCGGTCGAGGACGCGGCGGCACCGCTGCGCGTCGTAGAGATCCTTGTTCAGCTTCCGGGGCGAGCTCACGCCCTTCTGGACGCCGTTCTTCGTGATCTCGTGGAACTCGACGCGGTTCGCCTTGTTCGGATTGACCGTCAACTCCTCCGCGAGGTGCCACGCGATGGCCTCGCCCTCGCGATCGGGGTCGGTGGCGAGCAGGATGTCGTTCGCCTCCTTCGCGGCCGCCTTGAGCTCCGCGAGGACCTTCTCCTTGCCCGGGACGATCTCGTAGGTCTCCTGGAAGCCCTTCTCGATGTCGATCCCCATCTTCTTGGGGAGGTCCTTCACGTGGCCCTTCGAGGCGAGGACCTCGTAGCCCGTGCCCAGGTACTTCTTGATCGTCTTGGCCTTGGCCGGTGATTCGACGACTACGAGTGTCTTGCCCATGCGTTCGCCTCGAACCGCTCCACCTCGCTCGCTCCGCGTGCCATACGCGGGGCGAGACCCGATAAGTCAGAAATCCTGACGACTTACCCCGCGATTTGAAGGCGGAAGAACCCGTCTGGGCCCTCTACTACTACGTCCTCCAAGGCGAGCGTCAAGAGTGCCGTCACCGTGGCACCGACGGGGAGCCGGGCGCGGGAGGCGATCGCATCGAGGTGCATCGGCTGACGTGACATCGCGGAACGAATGGCTTTTTCGTCCGCCGTCTCGGCTCCTCGGGAGGGGCCCGGACGGCGCCGTTTCTTCTGTGAGGAGGGGAGCGATAGCTCGGCCGCGGCGGTGCGACCATGGACCGCGGGGACCTCCAACGAGAGGACCGGCAGGCCCTCCGCTTCCAGGGCGCGGCTCGCCTCTTCGCTCGGCGTCGTCCACTTCATCGGTCGGCCGACGAGCGCCGTGAGGAGCTCGCTCGGCGCCCCGGCGAGCTTGGCGTGGCCGCGCTGGAGCCAGAGGTTCGATCCGCAGAAGGCCGTCACCCACGGCGAGCTGGGCACCATCCAGAGCTCGCGGCCGAGCTGTCTCGCCCATGACGCCGCGTTCAGGGATCCGGAGCGGTAGTGCGCCTGGACGACGACGGCGGCATCCGCCAGCGCCATGAGGACGCCGTTGCGATAGCGGGGCGTCGTCTTGTCCGCGTGGGTCTCGTCGCGGAAGGGCCAGACGAGCCGGCCACCCGGGGCGACGGAGATCGCCTGGAAGAGGCGTCGGTTCTCGCTCGGAGCACATCGGCGTCGGCCGCACGGAAGCACGCACCACGTGACGCCCCGCGCGGCGAGCGCACCCCGGTGCGCCGCGGCGTCCACCCCGAGGGCTCCGCCCGACACGACGACGACCCCCTCCTGCGCGAGCTTGTACGCGAGCAGGTAGGCGAACGCTTCGCTCTCCGGGAGCGCCTCGCGCGATCCGACGATCGCGACGACGCGAGACGGTCGCTCGAGCGGCCCCGTCGTCGTGAGCACGCGCGGCGGGTCGGGCAGGTGGCGGAGCTGCGAGGGGTACGAATCCTGATCGTAGGCGAGACGCATGACGGCCGCTCGACCGCGCGAACGTCACCGTTGCTCGCGATCGTCAGAGCTTGGTGCGCACCGCGTCGCGTCTCCGCGCTTCGGCCTCCGACGTCGCCGCGCGTACGCTCCCGGCGCGGAGCGCCGACGTCGGGTGGTGCGCGAGGTAGGTCGGGACGAAGCGGCTCGTGAACACCATCCGATCGCGCTCGTACTGCTCGAAGAAGCGGAGGAGGGCGAGCGCGCCATGCGTCCCGCGTCCAGACGTGATCATCCGCTTCGTGGCCTCGTCGTCGCGGAGCGACTGGACACCACCCATCTGGAAGACGCGACCGGCCTCGCGCATCGCCCGCTTGTGCTCGTCCACGGTCCACGTGTCGTCGCCGCCCTCGCGCGTCGCCGTCGGCTTCGGGCAGACGACGTCACCGGCGCGGAGTCGCGCGAGCTCGTGACCGACGAGGAAGGCGACACCTTCGTGGAGCCGGTCGTCCTCGACCGGCGCACCCCTCGCGCTCTCGCTCCCTAGGTAGAAGCCGGGAGGCGGCGGCAGGAGCTTCCGACCCGGGAGCTGCACGCGGGCGAGGAAGGCGGAGTAGTCCTCGACGTGGCGCGTGCCCGTCTTCTCGTCGACGGCGCCCGCGCGGGCCACGTCGGCGGCGAGCCGGAGCATCGCGTCCGAGAGGACGACGACCGCGTCGCCGTCGTCGTCGCACGCCGGCGCGGCGAGCGGGTCGGCCAGGTCGGGCTCGAACACGACGTAGGTGCCGACCAGCTTTCGAGCGCTTTCCGGATCGAGGACGCCGAGCTGGCGCTTCAGCTCGATGCGTGCGACGTCCCGCAGCTCTTCGACGCCGAGCGACGGCGCCAGATCGCTCGCATCGGCCTTCCCCGGAGTCCCGAACAGCGCGGCCACCGCGAGCGCGAAGACGTGGGGGCGGACGGACATGCTCATGGCGTAGCACTCCGTCGGCCGACAGGAGGCCCGGGTTGCGCGCGTTCGCGCGCCTACTGACGCACGAAGACGAAGGGCACGTTCACCGTCGTGCTGCTCCCCGTCGCCGGGAACTGCCAGTTCCGGACCTGGTTCTCGATGCACTTGGTGATGACCGGGTCGTCTCCGGTCGCGCTCGCGTTGTCGACGTGGCCGTTTCCGCCCACCGTGATCGCGACCGTGACCTTCGCGCTGGACTTCTGGTCGCCGCCCCGATCCCAGCAGGCGCGCTTCACGGCCGGCGACCGCTCGCGGACGATGCGTTGGACCGTCGCGGCGTCCATCGTGCCGGCGGCCGCGCC
>JALHPN010000090.1 GCA_022842465.1 Polyangiaceae bacterium
AGTCGACGCGAGGTGCAGCTCGAGCCCCGGCGCGACGACCTCGAACGGCCGCGGCTCGGGCGCGAGCCGCGCGAGCGCGTCGGCCATGAACGCGCTCGGGACGACGACCCCCTCGGCCGCGAGGAGCGCCGCGCGCTCGACGGCCGACAGCGTCCCGCGGCCCTCGACGAGCGCCGGCAGGTAGTGGGCGAGCAGCCAGCACGGCGCGAACCGCGGGAGGTCAGCGAGGTAGAGGCTGTCGACGAGACAGAGCTCTCCTTGGCGTTCGCGGCCGCGCTCCCCGTCGCGGTCCATCACGCGCACGTCGACGCCGGCCTGGCGGACGGCCGCGATGAGCCCGCGGTTGTAGAGGTTGCCGCCCGTGATCTCCGCCGCGGGCTCTGGGACGACGAACGTGCAGGCGCGCGTCAACGTCCCACCACGCAGTCGAAGAGGACGTCTCGACCGAGCGTGCGATGCTGCCAGCGCAGCGCGACGGCCTGCGAGAGCGCGTGGATCTCCGGGAGCACGAACGACGGCCGACCCGAGCCGAACACCGTCGGGGCGACCGTGACGTGCAGCCGCGTGAGCGCACCCGCGGCGAGGAAGCGCGACACGGTGAGGCCGCCACCCTCGACGTAGACGCGCCGCAGGCCTCGTCTGCGCAACTCGGCGACGATCGCCGGCACGGGCAGCTGTCCGTCGACGGCGTCGAGCTCGACGACCTCCGCGCGGCCGTGGCGTGCGCCGCCTCGCGACGAGCCGGTCGCCGAGATCACGAGCGTCGTCCCGGGCTCGTCCTGGAACACGCGGTACGCATCGCCGAGCCGCCGATCGGGATCGATCACCGCTCGGACGGGGCTCGGGCCGGCGCAGCGCCGCGGCGTGAGCTGGGGATCGTCCTCTTCGATCGTGTGCCGGCCCACGACGACGACGTCCGAGAGCGCACGAAGGCGGTGGCAGTGGACGAGGTCCTCCTCCCCCGTGATGAACTGCGACGCGCCGCCGACGACGGCGATCCGGCCGTCGAGGGTCTGCGCCAGATGGGCGATGGTGAGCGCGTCCTGCCCCTCGCCCACGCAGATCGGCATGTAGAGATCGAGGAGGGGCTCGAGCTCGCGGTGGGCAGGGAAGCCCTCCGGCCAGGACCAACCACGGTCGGTCCGAGGGCGCGCGACGATCCACGGGTCCACGCCGTCCTCCTCGACGCTCCCGTCGTCGCCGAGGCGCAGCGCGACGTCACGGACGACCGGATCCCCTCGCCCGGCACGGCGCGCGAGGGCGACGAGCAGCGCCCAGGCGCGCTCCTCGTCGAGACCGTCGCGCACCGAGGGCGTCATGAGTCTTCTTGCTAACACGTCGGCGTGCACCGCGCCTCCCGCGACCGCGCCCCGTGACATGGGCTAGCCTCGGGCCGTGGTGCGTGCGTCGCTGGTCCTCTACGTCGTGCTCGCGCTGGGGCTCGGATGTGGGCCTCGGGGCGAGCCCGTCCTCGTCGCGCCCGGACTCGTCACGGTGATGACGTTCAACACCGCCAGCGGCGGCGGGGATCGCTTTCGCACGCCGGACAACCGCGCGAGGCAGGGCGCCCTCGTCGCGCGTTCGGCGGCGGAGGTGGTGGGGCTCCAGGAGGTGGACGTCGGCGTCGAGCGCTCCGGCGACACCGACACCGCCGCAGCCGTCGCCGCCGCGGTCGCGCCCGGCTTCGCGAGCTGCTCGTTCGCGGTCGGCGGGGCTCCGCACATGCGCTCCGACGGTACGCGCCTCCGCAACTGCGAGGCGGGATCGGTCGTCTTCGGCGTCGCCTTCCGGGCCGATGATGCCTTCGCCGCCTCGAGCGACGGCACGCCGAGCGGCATCATGGACGCCGACGATTCCTTGAACCCCCCCAGCGTCGATCGGAGCGCGGACGCCTTCTACGGCAACGCGCTGATCGTCCGGGCTCCGTGGGAGGTCGAGGCGAGCTACACGGTCGCGCTCCCGATCGACGCGGCAGGCCCTGCGGCGCCCGACGAGCTGCTCGAGCGCCTGCGCGAGGGCCCCTCGGAGGACGCCGTCGAAGCTCTTGCCGCCCACAACGTGGCGACGCGCCGGCAGAGGGGCATCGAGCCGCGGTCCGTGCTCGTCGTGCGCATCCGGAAGCCAGGGACGACCGCGCTCACGCTCCTCACGACGCACCTCGAGTCTTCGGGACCGCGCGAGCTCAGGCGGGCGCAGCTCGCGGCGCTCGTGGCGATCGCCCGCGCGGAGCAGAGCCGTCGGGGTACACATCACGTCGTCGTGATGGGCGACTTCAACATGCCGCCGTCCGAGGCAGAGCCCCGTATGGCGGGAGCCGGCTTCGTGCGCGCCGCGCCGCCCGACGCTACCCCCGACATCCACCAGATCTGGGTCGAGCCCCTCGTCGTCGCGACGGCGGCCCGCGTGCCGACCGACGGCGCGTCGGATCACGAGGCCGCCGTGATCGCGACGTTGCGCTGAGCGCTCAGACGATCTGGAAGAGGCTCCAGAGCGCGTGAGCCGCGATCGCCGCGAGGATTCCGCCCTCGAGGTACGCGAGCGCGAAGGCGAACCCGAGCATCGCGACCTGCCATCCTGCGAGCACGTAGACGCTCGCGTGGAGGACCGCGAAGCCCAGGCTCGTCGCGAACACGCCGTACGCGCGACCGTAGCGCCTCACGAGCACCGGGAGCAGGACGCCGCGGTAGATGCGCTCCTCCGCGAACGGGATCGCGAGGACGGTCATCGACGTCAGCCACGTCGACGATCGAACCCGGACGAGCGCCTCGCGCACCTCCTGCGCATGGGACGCGACCATCCGACGCGACTCGGCGTCGAGCTTCTCCGCGCATCGCGCGAGCTCGTCGCCCGCGCGCATGAAGGCGTCCCCGCCGCCGGCGAGGGCGACCGCGGCGACGAGCCCGATCGCCGTGCCGAACGCCACGTCCATCGGACCCCGGCGCGGCGTCGCGTTCGAGCCGGCCACGCGCGCGACGCCGAGCGGCACGAGCGCGCCGTACGCGACGAGGAGCAGCGCCTGCGCCTCGAGCCCCGTCCCCGCACGCCGCGCCAGGGCGAGGGCGAGGGGGAGACCCAGCGCGGCCGCGAGCGACACGGCGAAGAGACGGCTCGAGACCTCGGCGTCCTCCTCCGCGCGCGCGCTCGAGAGGTCTCTGCGCGCGAGCCCCAGCTTTCCGCCGAGCTCGAGGGCGACCCGCGAGGCCGTCGGCGCCCGCGCGAGCCACAGTCCGCCCGCTGCGAACGCGAGGCCCGTCGCGAGCCACGTCGGGACGTCGACGCCACGCGCGCAGACCTTCATCACGAGCCCGAGGAGGCGCACGCCCGCGGCGAGGAGGATCGCGGCGGCGACACGCGGCATCCGCGGCGTGCGCCGGGCGAGCTCGCGGCCGACGAAGGCGGCGGAGACGAGGTCTGCGGCGACCAGGCCGAGCGAGCCCGGAACGAGGCCGGACGCGGCGCGGAGATCGAGGACGAGCACGGCGATCATCGGGAACGCCGCGAGGGCGCCCGTCGCCGCCCTGAGCCGCCCGTGGCCGCGGAGGCACGGCACCTCGATCGCGGCCGCGAGGGTCTCGCGTAGGGCCTGGGATTCGACGAGCGCGCGCGGCAAGGAGAGCCACCGGCCGTCCGCGATCTCCACCTCCGTGCGCGCGTCGACGGGGACCGAGCCGCCGTCCGCGCGGAGGTCGAGAGGCGCCACAGAGCGGGCGTTTCCCGCGGGATCGGACCGTACGTGGAGCACGCGACGTGATACTACGGTGAGGTGCCCTTCGACCTCACGCGCGGCGAGCTCCTCCTCGTCGCTTTCATCTCCGCGCTGATCTACGGGGCCGGCCTCCTGCCGCGCCTCGCAGCTCGTCTGTCGCGAGGGGACGGCGAGGGTACGGGGTAGGGGGGATGGAGGACGCGACCGCGGGGAGAGGGGCAGCATCCACGACCGGGAGCTCGCCGACGATCTTCGTCTGCGATCCCTCCGTCGAGGGCGCGCGCATCGCGGACGTCCTCCGCGCCGCGGGCTACGTCGTGGCCGACGTGCCCCTCACGCAGCTGGCCACGCGCGCGGGCGTGCAGAAGCCGGCGGTGGTCCTCCTCGACGTCGACCCCTCCGGCGCGCTCGACGAGGTCGCGCGCCTCCGGCGGGTGGCGGGCACGGGCGCGATCGACTTCGTCTACCTCGGCGCGGGCGACGGCGTCGTGAAGGACGCCGACGACGCGCTCTCGCACCTGGGCAGCGCGTTCTTCCGGCGGCCGGTCGACATCGCGGGCCTCGTGCGAAAGGTCGACGCCCTCACGGGGGGCCCGACGAACCGGACGGCGGCCCGGGCGTCGACCCCGCCGCCCTCGATCCCGGTCTCGCGCGCACACCTCCAGCCGCCCGCGTCTCGCGATCCGTCCTCGCGCTCGCCGTCCTCGCGCGATCCCAGCCCGCCGCCCTCCGATCGGCCGAGCACGCACTCGCTCCCCTCTCCAGGCCTCCGAACCCCGGGCCCGCCGCTCCCCCTCAGCGCGCCGTCGCTCTCGGATCTCGTCGAAGCGCCGCGTTCGCTCGCGAGCTTCGGCGGCGTGAGCAAGGAGCTCGAGCAGCTCCTCGCCGACGCGGAGCTGCGCGTCGAGGCGTCCACGGGCGAGTTCCCGATCCCCACCCCGGAAGAGGAGATCGAGGCGGTTCTCCCGGCGGACGTCCTCGCGCTCCTCGACGACCCCCTCGACGCGGACGACGACGAGGACGCGGCTCTCGAGGTCGGCGTGCGCCCTGGCGGAGGCGCGGGCACGAACGTGGAAGGTCTCGGGCGGCCGACGACGGCAGGCGGCACGCGCTCTCCGTCGACGGGCGGGGGAGTCACGCCGCGGAAGCCGTCGACCGACAATCCGCCGAGGAGCACGGGCATGCGACCGACCCCTTCGTCGCTCGCGCCTCCGCCGTCGACGAGCTTCGGCTCCGGGAGCGCTCAGGTGAGCACGAGCGCCCAGTCCGCCGTCACGCCGCCGCCGCGCATCCCGAGCCTCCCGTCGCGCGTCTCGCCCGTCTCGCAGAGCGCGCCGCCCCCGTGGTCGACCCCGCCGTCGGCCCGCGCGACGACCTCGACCTCGACCTCGTCGTCGGTCGTGGCGGAGCGGGGCGCGAGCGTGAAGCCGCCGCCGGGTACCGTCGCCGTCGACGCCGACGGCGTGCGTCGCTTCGTGGGCGACGCGATCGCGCGCCGTCTCACCGGCGCGCTGGCGCTCGATCACGAGGGCGTCGTGCGGCGTATCGTCCTCCGCGACGGCGATCTCGTGACGGCGGCCTCGAGTGACGACGGCGAGTCCTTCGTCGCCTTCCTCGCCGCCCGCGGCGAGCTCACACGGGACGAGGCCGCCAAGCTCGTGTCGAAGGTCGCACCTTACGGTCGCCACGCCGGCGCCGCCCTCGTGGCACACGGCCTCGTGTCGCAGGATCAGCTCTGGCCGTCGCTTCGCGCGCATGCGGAGTGGATCGCGACGATCGTCCTGCGACTCCCGGGGGCCACCGCGACCCTCGAGCCCGATCCGCCGGGCCGACTCCGCTCCGAGCCGAGCGTGTTCGGCGCCTCGACGGGCCCGTCGATCTTCGTCGAGCTCGTTCGTCGCGCCGTCGGGGGCGAGGAGGCGCTGGTCCTCGTGGGCGGACCGAAGGCTCGCATCGGCGACGGTCCCCACGGGGGGCTCCTCGCGGAGTGTGCCCTCCCTGCGAACGAGATCGATCTCCTCGCACGCGTCCGCGGGGGCACGGTGGGCGACCTCCTCGCGCGCGCGACCGACCCCGAGATCACGTCGACCCTCCACGCCCTCGCGCTCCTCGGCGTCGTCGACCTGGCCCCCGCGCTCGACGTCGGCCGTCGCGCCCCCGACGTGTCAGAGCCGGAGATCGCCGCCCTCGACGAGGAGGCCGTCCGCGTGCGCGTGAGGGCCCGGCTCGAGCTGGTCGAGGAGGGGGACTACTTCGCCGTCCTCGGCGTTGCGCGCGACGCGACCGGCTACGACGTGCGGCGCGCGTACCTCGAGCTCCGCCGCGCGTTCGAGCCGAGCCGCATCCTCTCGCCGCGCAGCGCGGACCTCACCGAGGACGTGAAGCGCATCGTCGTCGTGCTCGACGAGGCCTACGAGATCCTCCGCGACCCCGCCCGGCGCGAGCGGTACCGTCGCGCCATCGACGCTCGCCCCTAGGGCGTGTCCCTGAACTCTCTCAGGCTCTCCCCCGTGCCCGTGCCCGTGCCCGTGCCCGGCGATGGAGGCCTCGAAGTCGCCGGCGGGGGTGCAACGGTGCAACAAGGTGCAACAACGCAGTTAGGTGACGTTCCTGCCTAGGCACATGGGTGACGGCAGGTGGGGTCGGGGACGTGGCTCGCGCTCGATCCGCGCGCTCGATGCTGGGCAGCATCGCGCCCCTCGGGCACGGGCACGGGCACGGGCACGGGCACGGGCGAGAAGGAGCGGAGCCCTGGATTCAGGGACACACCCTAGAGCCTCACGTCGCGGCGAGCTCCTCCGCGCTCGCGCAGAGGCGCTCGACGTAGCCGCCGGTGTACGGGACGAGGTCGTCTCTGCGGAGCGTGACGGGGGTGAGGTGCACGTTCTCCTGCGCGTCGCGGATGACGAGGACGAGGCCCGAGAGCTCGCTCCTCTCTCCGCGCACGAGCGACGCGAGATCGCGGACGGGCACGGCGACGAGCCCCGTCACCTCGAGCGGCGACGGGCGGTAGGTCTCGAGCGGCACGTCGCGACGGAGGAGCGCGACGTCGTGGTGCTCGCGATCGACGAGCCCGTTCTCGAAGCGGTGCACCTCCGCGTGCGGCGGCTGGAGCACGAGATCGTCCTCGTGGACGGCGAAGCCGAGCTCCTCTTCCACCTCGCGGAGCGCGTCGCGCCGCGACTCCCCTGCGCGGACGTGGCCGGCGACGCTCGCGTCGAAGCGCGAGGGCCACGTCACCTTCGTGCGGGAGCGACGCTGGAGGACGAGCTCGGGGCCACGCGGGCCGGCGCGCACGATCCAGACGAACACGCACCGGTGCCAGTCGCCGTCGCGATGGATCAGGGCGCGGGGCTTCACGATGCCGGTCGGGAGCCCGTCGGGCGTGAGGACGTCGATGGGCTCGTCGTCATCGATCGAGGGGGACATGGTCATGAGAGCTCGAGGACCTCGCCCTCGCGGAGGGCAGGGATGAGGCTCCGGTCGACATCGTGCTCGTCGGGATAGTGGATGAGGCGCATCTTCTGGCGCACCTCCTCCGGGAGCGCGAGGAGATCAGCGTACGCCGTGTGCGCCGGTCCGTGGTTGGTCTCGTGGATCACGAGGTCCGCGTCGGAGAGGAAGTCGACGAGGGAAGGGTCGAACGCCGTGTCGCTCGAGATCCCCACGCTCCGCCGGCCGGCAGTGACGAAGAGCGCGCTCGTCGGGACGTGGTGTTGCGTCCTCCGCGCCCGGATGCGGAAGGGACCCACCTCCGTCTCGGTGTCGAGCGAGAGCTCGTGCCACGTGAAGTAGTCCTCGAAGGAGAGGTCGACGAAGCCCGTGCCGTTCCAGAGCCGTCCCATGCTCGCGACGAGCCGGCCGTCCCAGAGCTGCTCACGCACGGCCGCGATCGTCCAGAGCTCCACCTTCCTCCCTTGCGCGAACCGCTTGAAGAACGCCAGCCCCTCGAGCCCGTTCATGTGGTCGCCGTGGACGTGGGTGACGAGGACGTGATCGATCGCCGCGAGATCCAGCGCCGCGGTCACGTCGGGCGAGGTGCCGCGCAGGCGCTCCTTCTCGCGCGCTGCGGCGAGGACGCGGCGGTAGGAGTCGGGGCAGTCGATCGCGAGCCGGAAATCGCCCTCCTCGAGGAGCAGCGCGTGCGTGTGGTGCCGCTCGCTGAAGGTGTCGCCGACCCCGAGGACGTGCACGCGCATGAGCGCCCGAGTCTAGGGACGCGGACCGCGTTCGGGAAGCGACGCGTCCTTGTGACCGGCCTCCGGGTGTCCTACGGAAGACACCATGATCGACGTCGGCCAGAAGCTCCCCTCTTTCTCGCTCCAGAACCAGGACGGCGCAGCCCGCTCCGCGAACGACTACGCAGGCAAGTGGCTCGTGCTCTACGTCTACCCGAAGGACGACACCCCCGGCTGCACGATCCAGGGCAAGTCCTTCACCGCGACGAAGGCGGACTTCGACGCGGCGAACGCGGTCGTCGTCGGCCTCTCGGAGGACGACGTCGCCTCGCACAAGAGCTTCTGCGACAAGTTCTCGTTCACGATCGAGCTGCTCGCCGATCCCGAGAAGAAGCTCCTCGCCGCGCTCGGCGTCGCGCAGTCCGAGTGGAAGGGCACGATGTACTGGGAGCGCTCGACGTTCCTCGTCGATCCCCAGGGCGTCGTCCGCAAGGTCTACGCGAAGGTCGACCCGAACGGCCACGAGAAGGTCGTCCTCGACGACATCGCGAAGCTGAAGGGCTGAGCCCCCCGAGAGCGCGCGGCGCGCGCACGACGCCTTCTCGCGTCGTGCGCGACGCGCGCCGCGTCCTCAGCCTGCGCGGCGGAAGATCTCCATCACGTCCTGGAGGAGCTTCACGGCCTCCGCCTTGGGACGCTGGAACGCGTTCCGGCCCATGATGCTGCCGAACGCGCCGCCTCCGGCGAGGCCACGCACCTCCTCGAGGAGCGACGCGGTGTCCTTCGTCTCGCCGCCCGAGAAGATGATGATCCGCTTGCCGTTGAACGCGCTCTGCACGCAGTGGCGGACGCGGTCTTCGAGCGTCTTCGTGGGGATGCCGTACTTCTCGAAGACCTTCTTCGCCTCCGGCTGCTCGATGTGGTCCTTCGGCGGCTTGATCTTGATCACGTGCGCGCCGAGCTGCGCCGCGATCTGCGCCGCGTAGGCGGCGACGTCCACGCCGGTCTCGCCGTCCTTCGAGAGACCGGCGCCGCGCGGGTACGCCCAGAGCACCGTCGGGAGCCCGTGGTCCTTGGCCTCGGCGATGAGCTCGCGGAGATCCTCGTACATCACGTTGCGCATGCCGGAGCCCGGGTAGATCGTGTAACCGATGGCGGAGCAGCCGAGGCGGACGGCGTCGCGGACGGAGCCCGTGACCGCGCTGCAGGGCTGATCGACCTTCGCGAGCGTGTCGGAGTTGTTCAGCTTGAGGATGAGCGGGATCTGCCCCGCGTACCGGTCGGCGACCGCCTCGATGAAGCCGAGCGGCGCCGCGTACGCGTTGCACCCGGACTCGACCGCGAGCGAGACGTGGAAGTCGGGATCGTAGCCGTCCGGGTTCGGCTGGAAGGAGCGCGCAGGGCCGTGCTCGAAGCCCTGGTCCACGGGCAGGATGACCATCTTGCCCGTCCCCGCGAGGGCTCCGTGGTTCATCATCCGGACCAGGTTCGCCCGGACGCCCGGGTTGTCCGATCCGTACCAGGAGAGGATCTGCTTCACGCGGTCGGTCAGCGCCATCTGCCATCGCTCCTTGCATGCCGCGCGGGAGTCGCGCGGACGGAAACAAGCGGGCGGAGGCTACCCCCGAGGCGGCCGAGGGATCAACCCGCGCCCGGAGGAGGCGGCTCCGAGCGGCGTCACGCCGCGCGGCGGAGGCGTGTCCGTCGGGAGAGGAGGCGCGCAAGGTCGGCGGCGTCGCCGAGGGCGCCCGCGAGCTCGCGCGCGCTCGGGAAGCGCCAGAAGGGGTCCTCGTGGAGCGCGCGCTCGAAGAAGGCCTCGAGGGGGCCCTCGAGCTCGGGCGGCAGGTCCGGGCGGAGGGCGGTGACCGACGCGCGCTCCCCTCGGCTCATGCGGACGAGGACGTCGTCGAGGTTCGCGCCGACCACCGGGCACCGCGCCGTCAAGCACTCGAACGCGAGCACCCCGAGCGCGTAGAGATCGGAGCGCGCGTCGGCGCGGCCCGTGCCGAAGAGGATCTCGGGCGCGATGTACTCGGGCGTGCCGAGGAGCGCGTCGGTCGTCGCGCCGTTCGGGCACGTCACCTCCGCCACGCCGAAGTCGAGGAGCTTCGCGATCGGCGGCGCCCCGTCGTCGCTGACCACGAGGAAGACGTTGTCCGGCTTCACGTCGCGGTGGATGACGCCCGACTGGTGCGCGCGCGCGAGGCCCCGCGCGATCTGCTCGACGACGTCCGCCGTCTCCTCGATCGAGAGCGCGCCGGCCTCTTCGATCCGCTGGGCGAGCGTCTGGCCTTCGAGGTGCTCGTACACGATGCAGGGCAGACCGCTCCACGTGACGGCGAGCCCCCGCACCTCGGCGATGTGCGGGCTGGAGAGCCGCGTCGCGATCCGCGCCTCCTCCGCGAACTGCGCGAGGACCCGTGTGTCCGCGGCCCAGCGCGCGGAGAGGATCTTCACGGCCACCGTGACGCCGAGCTCGCGATCCGTCGCGCGGTACACGGTCGCGACGCCACCCTCGCCGATCGGGGCCACGAGGTCGTACCGGTCCTCGAGGTAAGGCACTGTGGAAAGGTCCGCTTCACTCCCGACGCTCATCGCCACGATCCTCCTTGTGCTCTCTCTTCGCGCTTCCGACGTTCACGCCGCCTGGCGGACGTCCACGTGGCGTCGCCGGGCGATCTGCTGGAGCGCCTCGCTCATCTCGCGCGCCGACGCGAAGCGATCCGCAGGCTCGGCCGCGACGGCGCGGTCGAAGAACGCCTCGAGCTCCGCGTGGACGGCGCAGCCGACGTCGCGGCGCGCGACCGAGAACGACGTCCGCTCGCCCCGGGCGACGCCGAGGAGGATGTCGTCGATGTGGTCGCCGGGGAAGGGGCACGCGCCGGTGAGGCACTCGAACGCGACGACGCCGAGGGCGTAGACGTCGGTGCGCGTGGTCGCGCGGGCGGTCCCGAAGAGGACCTCGGGCGAGATGTACTCGGCGGTGCCGACGATGACGTCGCTGCCTTCGCCCTGGATGTCCATCGTCTCGGCGACGCCGAAGTCGAGGAGCTTCACGAGCGTCCGGCCGCCGGGCTGATCGACGAGGAAGATGTTGTCCGGCTTCACGTCGCGGTGGAGGACGCCGACCGCGTGGGCGCGCGAGAGCGCGCGACCGACCTGCGAGACGACGTCGGCCGTCTCGGCGACGGACATGCAGCCGACCCGCGCGAGGCGCGCCGCGAGCGTCTCGCCGACGAGGTGCTCGTAGACGATGCACGGCGCGTCGTCCTCGGTGACGGCGAGGCCGAGCACCTTCACGACGTGGGGGCTCAGCATGCGCGTCGAGAGGCTCGCCTCGTCGGCGAAGCGGCGGAGCAGCTCCGTGTTCCGCGTGAGCCGCGCGTGCATGATCTTCACCGCGACGGGGATCCCGAGGTCGCGGTCCCAGGCGCGGTAGACGGTGCCGATCGCACCCTCGCCGAGCGCCTCTTCGAGCTCGTACCGGTCCGTGAGCGTCGGGATCCCCGTCATGCCGTTCGCGTTCATCACCTTCTCCACGGGAGAGGGATTGAGCAACGCACATGCCGGGGCATGAAGCGGCGTGATTTCAGCGATTTGGCTGCCACGGTGGCGCCAGCGTCACCTCGGTGACGAGCCACCCGCCACCCGCGTGGCGGCCGCGCGCCACGCGCATGGCGGCAGCCCCGCCGCAGGCATCAGACACTCACCCCTGAGTCACGCTCGTCCGGCTTGCCGGCGCTCGCGGCCAGTGCGAAACGGCGAAGGCCATGGCCGACAGCATGTCCTCCTTCCGCCCTGCCGCGCCCGCCGTCGTCGGGACGACGCTCCGCGAGCACGTCCTCACCGGGATGCACGCCGCGAAGGGCGCCACGGGCGAGTTCACCTCGCTCCTGAACCACCTCTCCCTCGCCATCCGCATCATCAACTCACGCGTCCGATCGGCCGGCCTCGCCGGCCTCCTCGGGTACACGGGCGAGACGAACGTGCAGGGCGAGGAGGTCCAGAAGCTCGACGAGTACGCGAACGACGTCCTCCTCAACGTGCTCGAGCGCAGCGGTCACTGCGGGGTCATCGCGAGCGAGGAGCTCGAGGAAGCGCGCATCGCCGATCACCACGGCAAGTACGTCGTCGTCTTCGATCCGCTCGACGGCTCGAGCAACATCGACACGAACGTCGGCATCGGGACGATCTTCGCCGTCCTCCGGCGCACCGAGCCGAAGCTCTCGCGACCGACGCTCGCCGACGCGCTCCGCCCCGGCCGTGAGATCGCGGCGGCGGGCTACTGCCTCTTCGGGCCGTCGACCCTCTTCGTCCTCTCGACGGGCCAGGGTTGCCACGGCTTCACGCTCGACCCGAGCATCGGCGAGTTCTTCCTCTCGCAGCCCGACATCCGGGTGCCGGCGCGCGGCTCCTGCTTCTCGATCAACGAGGGCAACTACTCCACGTGGGGCCCCCAGATCCAGAAGTGGTCGCACTGGGTGAAGGGCGAAGTGCCGGCGGGCGTGAACGTGGACGGCTCCGAGCCGTTCAAGACGCCGTACGGCGCGCGGTACGTCGGCTCGATGGTGGCCGACGCGCACCGCACGCTCCTCAAGGGCGGCATCTTCGCGTACCCGGCCGACGCGAAGAACAAGAGTGGCAAGCTCCGCCTCCTCTACGAGGCCAATCCGATGGCGTACCTCTTCGAGCAAGCCGGCGGCATGGCGATCGACGGGCGTGATCGCATCCTCGACATCGTGCCCACGGCGCTCCACCAGCGGACGCCCGTCGTCCTCGGCTCGCGCGACGACGTGACGGCGTTCCGTCAGTTCATGATGGGTGAGCGCTGATCCCGAGCGCTCCCGTCTAGCCTGCGCGATCGGAAGCATCTACATCGTGCACTCGTCGACGATGACGGGGTTCTCGAACGCGAGCGTGAGGGGTGGCGCCGGCGGAGCGGGCGAGGTCGCCGCGGGCGGCAACGGCGGCGACGGTCGCCTCTTCGTCACGCCGTAGGCCCGCTCGGATCCGCCCCCGCGAGCGCGGATCACGCGCCCTGCGCGTCCGAAACAGCAGAAGACAGCCCACGGCGCTTGACGAGAGGACAGATAGTTACTACGTAACTATCTGTGTCGGCCGCGCCCTCTTCCCTTCCTCGACGAGCCTACGCGGGCGACGCCGTCTTCGACGCCGTCGCCCGAGAGATCCTTCGCGGCGATCTCCGACCTGGCGAGGCTCTGCCGCCCGAGCGTGTCCTCAGCGAGCGCTTCGGCGTCTCGAAGCTCCTCGTCCGTCAGGCCATCCACCGCCTCGCGGCCGCCGAGCTCGTGCGCGTCCGGCAAGGCGATGTCACCCGGGTGCTCGATCCGTCCGGCTCGCCGAGCCTCGCGGTCATCGAGCTCTATTACCGGCTCGCCCCGGAGAGCGACACCGCGCGCGGCATCACCCGCGACGTCCTGGAGAAGCAGTACACGCAGGGCCTCTCGCTCATCGAGGTCTTCGACCGTCGTGCGACCGTGGAGTCGCGCCGTGCGCTCGCCGATCTTGCCGCGCACGCATCGACGGCGAGCGAGGCCGACTTCCCCGCCTTCGAGGAGCGCTTCTGGACGCTCGTCGCGCGCGGCGGCGGAAACCGCGTGCTCGAGGGCGAAGTGAGCTTCTGGTATCGCGCCCTCGTCGCGCGGCCGACGATGCCGAACGCGGCCCCGCTCGCCGCGCGCGCCGCCTTCTACGTCGAGCTCGCGCGTCGCCTCGCCGCGCGCGAGCACGCCATCGCCTACTACGTCGCTGCGCTCGCCCCCGGGGTCGACGCGCTCTTCACCGACCCTCGCTGAGCCGTTCGGGACCGCCCGCGCGATCCCAAGGAGCCCATCATGTCTCGTGTCACCGTCGCTGCCCGGCCTCACGCGCTCATCCTCGTCGCCGCGCTCGCCGCGTGCGGGGGCCGCGGCGTCGCGGTCCTCGAGCGAGAGTCCAGCGCGCCCGAGCCTGGTTCTCAGCCAGCCTCCCCCCCGAGCGACGAGGCCTCGTCGGTCCGTGCGCCAGAGCTCCCCCGCGACGGGGGTGCGTCTCTGGCCGACGCGGCGAACGCCGCGACGCGAGACGATCGCATCGACCCGATCGAGGTCGGTCGCGCCTGGACCTATGCGGTCGAGGTCCTCGGGTTCTATCCGTCGTGCTCGAACGGGGTCTTCACCGCGACGACACTCGGCACCACCGTCGTCGACGAGCTCCGCGCGTTCCGCGTCCAGTCGCTCTGCGAGCGCGCCGGCGTCTACACCTACGCCGTCGACGGCGATGCGGTGGCGTCCTACTTCGCGGGACGATGGCGCGAGTCGCTCGCGGCGCCGGTCGCCGAAACGACGACGTGGACGGACGGCTTCCGCGACTACACATGGGAAGCGAAGGGCGATGTGACGACGCCGGCGGGGACCTTCTCGGCATGTTGGTCCGCCAAGGTGATCGCCTCGTTCGACTCGTACACCGTCTTTTGTCGAGGCGTCGGTCCGGTGAAGTGGCACTACGAGGACGGGTTCGGCAACGGCTACGAGGCGATCCTCCTCGGGAAGAACTTCTGAGCATGAAGCCTTGGCTGACGCTCGCGGTCGCCGCCGTCGTCCCCCTCGCCGCCGCGGCAGCCCTGGGCTGCGCGCCCACCGTGTCGAGGCCCGCCGAGTACGCCGAACGCCCCATCTCGGCCGAGGCGGGCGCCGACTACTTCCTCCGCACCGGCGGCGGAGATCCGTACGCAACGGGCATGGCCTACCCGCTCTTCCTCGCGCTCATGGAGTCCTACCCCGAGGAGCTCGGCCGCGATTGGAACGAGCTCGCCGACAAGTTCGGCCTCATCCGCGATCCCGAGGCGAAAGGCGACCCGAAGGCGCCCCCGATCGGGTTCCATCTCACGACCGATCCGAACACAGGCGTCCCGTGGGTCGTCGCGAACTGCCAGCTCTGCCACGCCGATCGCGTGCGCCTCGCGACCGGTGATCTCATCGTCCCCGGCCTCGGGAACAAGCGCGTCCGACCTCACGCCTACCAGAACGCGCTCGCCCGCATCGGCTCCCACCCGGGCCTCGATGCCGGTCGCCTCTCCGCGGTGGCGACACGTCGCGCGCGCGAGTGGCGCGTTCCCTGGAACAAGGGAGACGCGATCGTGAAGGCCACCCTCGATGTCTGGTCGCCGGCGATGAAGGCGGCAAAGCCCCATCTTGCGCGCTACGACGCGGCGCTGCCCGGCCGCATGGCGACCATCGAGTCCTTCGCCCTCGCGCTCGCGGCGCACACGAAGCGGCCGATCCCGATGCCCGACGCGATCGGTTGGGCGAAGGTCCCCGACGTCCGGAGCTTCCCGTTCCGCGAGACGTTCTCGTACGACGGCTCGGGGTACGGCTCGCCGCAAGCGCTCGTCCTCGAGGCCGACTTCCTCTTCGGCGCCCGCCCCGAGTGGTACCGCGAGCACATGCACATCGCGACGAGCATGTACCTCTACCTGAAGAGCTTCACGCGGAAGCTCCCGTTCCCCGGGCGCATCGACGTCGAGCGCGTCGCGCGCGGCAGGAGCGCCTTCGAGGCGAGCTGCGCTCACTGTCACGGGTATTACGTCGATCACGGGGACGAGAAGCGCGTCAGCTACCGGGAGCGTGTCGTGCCGATGGAGATCATCGGCACGGATCCCGTCCGAGCCGCCGCCGTGACGCCGGCCTTCGTCGACGCCGCCAACGCGTACGAGCTGGTCCGCGGGCACACGCGCGTGCGGAACACCGGCGGCTACGTTCCGCCCGTGCTCCTCGACGTGTGGGCGCGCGGGGTCCTGGGGCACGCCGGGCAGTGGCCGAGCCTCGAGGTCCTCGCGACCCCGCCGGCCGAACGGCCGCGTCGCTTCGTCGTCGACACCGAAGGTCTCTACGACCTCCAGCGGGTCGGCGTCCGCTACGAGGCCTTGCCGGAAGGGCCGGTGCGGCCTCTCCGCAACGGCGAGTACGTCTACGACGGAGCGACGCCCGGCCTGGGCGTCGAGGGTCACCCCTTTCTCTCCGATCTCCCGCCCGACGAGCGCGGCGCCGTCATCGAGTACCTGAAGACGATCTAGGGCAGGTCACACGCCCTGCGCGTCCGGCGCCCAGATGACCTTGTGCATCTGGAGCTGGACGCGCACGGGCAGCCGATCGGCGAGCACCCAGGCGACGAGATCGCGCGGGAGGAGCTTGCCGAAGACCGTGCTCGCGAGGAGCTTGGGCGTCACCCGCGACAGAGCTCGCGCGCGGACGACGTCACGCATCCACTCGTAGTCCTCGCGCGAGGCGAGGACGAACTTGATCTCGTCCTTTTCGCGCAAGTGCTCGAGGTTCGACCAGCGGTTCCGCTCGGACTCGCCGGAGCCGGGCGCCTTCAGGTCCATGATCACGTGGACGCGCGGATCGACCCCCGCGACGTCGGCCTCGCCGCTCGTCTCGACGAGGACCGTGCGGCCTGCGTCGCAGAGCTCGGTGAGGAGCGGGCGGACGCCGGGCTGGAGGAGCGGCTCGCCGCCGGTGAGCTCCACGAGCTCCGTCCCCGTCGCGAGCGCCCGGGCGAGGACCTCGGCGCGGGGAAGGCGCGTCCCGCCGTAGAAGGCCTGCGGGGTGTCGCACCAGCTGCAGCGGAGGTTGCACCCCGTCGTGCGCACGAAGGTGCACGGCAGCCCGGCGAACGTCGATTCGCCCTGGATGCTCGCGTAGATCTCGTGGATGACGAGCGTGTCTTCCTTGGCCACGGCGGCCCTCTCCTAGCACACGCCGGCGCTCCGACCCCGTGCCTTGCCGAGGTCAGAGCCGAAGCGCGTCCACGGCGGCGACGGGGGCGAGCCCCTGACGATCCCCGCCTCCCGGGACCACGACCACGTCGCCGACGGTCGCCGCGCCCGTGCCGTGCCGGGGTGACGGGAGCCGAGGCAGCGCGGTCCACGCGTCGGACGCCGGATCGTAGCGCTCGACCTCGTCGAACATCCCTATCGGGGACGCGGCGTTCCCCTCACCGCCGAGGACGACGAGGCCGGAGGGCGAGGCCGCGATCGCCGCGCCCGCGCGGCTCGTGGGCATCGGCGCGCGCGGCGTCCAGGCGGGCTCCGCCGCCGCGAGATCGAGCGCGTCGACGCGCGACGTGTGACCGGCGAGCGAGGCGGCTCTGCCGCCGATCGCGAGGACGATCGTACCGTACGCCGCCCCGACCCCGTGATCGCGCGGCGCCGGCAGGCTCGGGAGCGCGACCCACGCATCCGACGCGGTGTCGTACGCCGACACGTCCGCGACGGCGTTCCCACCGCGCAGGCCGCCCGCGACGACGATGCGCGTTCCGACGACGCCGATCATCGACGAGCCGCGCTCGGTCCCGACGGGCATCCGCGCGCGGGGCGCCCATGCGTTCGCGTCGGGGTCGTACGCGAACGTGCTCCCGTCGGCGGCGAAGCCTGCCCCCATGAGCGAGCCGACGACGAAGAGCCGGTCACCGACGACGGCCGCGTTCGCGTGGTGCAGCGCCACGGGCAGCGGCGCCGTCGTCGCCCACGCGTCCGCCGCAGGGTCGTAGACGTGCACCGTCCGGCTCGAGGTGCCCTCCTTCGTCAAGCCGCCGATCACCCAGACGCGGCCGCGGAGCGCGACGACCGCGGTCTCCTGGATGGGCTCCGGGAGCGGCGAGCGGACCTCCCAGCGAGGGACCGTCGCCGAGGCGTCCGGGGCCGTCGAGGTGACCGCGCCGTCCCACGAGACGCCCGAATCCACCGCGGTCGACCCGGCGACGGCGGAGGGAGCCTCGTCGTCACATGCCGCGAGCACGAGGGCGGCCACCAGGATGCCGTCGCGAGCGCGCATGAGCCCATGGTAGCGCCTCTCGCTCGGCGTGGACGCGAGCTCCGCGCCTGGGCTCACGCCGCGCGCCGACCGAGCACGGCGGCACGCTGGAACGCCGTGTGGATGCTCACGCGGCATGTCGCTCCGCGCATCGGTCGTCGTCGCCTCGCTCGCGCTCGCGTGTCGATCGAGGACCAGCTCGCCACTCCCCGCGGCGTCCGTGCCGATCGCGTGGTCGCCGCCCGTGACGGTCGCGGTCGGTCCCGCGGTGCGTGGCCCGTGGGCGATGAACGCGTCGGACTACCGATGGGTGGACGATCCGGCCGTCGCGCTCGCCGCCGACGGCACCCTCGGAGTCGCATGGGTCGACCAGGCGCAGAGGCGCGCGTTCTTCGAGGCACGCGCCCCGGACGGGACGCGCGCGGCGGGCCCGGTGGCGATCGCCAGTAGCCCGGAGACGTTCACGTGGCTGCCGCGCGTCGCCTGGAGCGAGGGCGGCGAACGCCGGGTCTACCTCGCGTGGCAGGAGATCGTCTTCTCGGGCGGATCGCACGGCGGCGAGATCCTCTTCGCCCGCTCACGCGACGCCGGCCGCTCCTTCTCCGCGCCCGAGAACCTGTCGCGCTCTCCCGAAGGAGATGGGAAAGGCCGGCTCGACGCGGACACCTGGGACAACGGGAGCCTCGCGCTCGCGGCGTCGGGCCGTCAGGACGTCTTCGTGGCGTGGACGGCGTACGAGGGCGCGCTCTGGCTGCGTCGCTCGCGCGACGGCGGCGAACGGTTCGACGGCGCCGTGCGCCTCGGAGGCTCCCACGAGCTGCCGGCTCGCGCCCCCTCGATCGCCGTCGACGAAGTCTCCGGAAATGTGCATGTTGCATGGACTGTCGGAGAGGATCCCAGAGCGAACGTGCGCATCGCGACCTCCCGCGACCGCGGCGTCACGTTCGGGCCCGAGCGAGTCGTCGCGCGAACCGCCGCCCACGCGGACGCGCCGTCGATCGCGTGTGGGGCGCGCGGCGTCGTGCACCTCGCGTGGGCGGAGGGAGAGCGCCGCTCGCGCGGCGGGTACCGCGTCGTCGTCACGCGCAGCACCGACGGGGCGGCGAAGCGCTTCGAGCGCGCGCGCGTCATCTCGACCGACGGCGAAGGTGCGTCCTTCCCGCAGGTCGCGGCCGCGGACGACGGCCGCGTCGTCCTGACGTGGGAGCGCTTCGTCGGTCGGGGAGCTCACCCGCGCGGGCTCGGTCTCGCCGTCTCGACCGACGCCGGCGCGACGTTCGTCGCGGAGGCGCCTCTCCTCACGCCGGCCGAGGGCGCCTGGAACGGAAGCCAGCAGGGCCTGCTCGGGCAGAAGCTCGACGCGCGCGGGCGCGACGTCGTCGTCGCCAACAGCCTCTTTCGCCCCGGCGCGCGGAGCGAAGTGCTCTTCCTCCGCGGCGTGCTCCGGTGATCCGGCCGCTCACGCGCCCCCCGCGAGCAGGATCGCCGCGACCGCGCCGAGCACAGCGGCGGCGCCCGCGAGGGCCCACGCGCCCGCTCGATCGGCGCGGCGCCTCGCGAGGGCGGCCTCGATCGTCAGGTGCTCCTCCTCGACGCTCCGGCCGCGGACGATCTCGAGCCCGAGCACGTTCTCGGTCCCGCAGTAGACGCATCCCACGACCGGCGACGCACCGCTCGGGGCGCCGAGCGGGCCCGCGCATCGACGGCATGCGGGGGTCCCGCGCGCCGTCGCGCCGGCCCCCAGGTGGAAGGCGACGAGCGAGAGCGCGCTGCGATTCGCGAGGAGCGCGCGGATCGCGCAGAAGAGCGCGAGGACGACGGCGAGCGGGAACGCGAGGAGCACGACCGAACGCTCGACGTCGAGGTCGCCGTTCCAGAGGTTCACGAAGACGGCGCCGAAGGAGACGAGCCACGAGCCGAGCATCACGACCGACGCCGAGACCAGGAGACGAGCGGCGCTCGGCGCGCTCCTCTGATCGAGGAGACGCGTCACCGCCTCGGCCGATGCCGTCCGCCGCGCCGCCTCCTCCCTCCCTGTCCGGATGCGCGCGCGCAGCACGTCGGGGACGGCCGTCGCGAAATGGCAGTACACGCACGCGACCGCCGCGCCGTCCTCGGGGGCGAGGGGCGCGCCGCAGCGCGCGCAGAGGAGGACGCCCGGCGGTGGCGGAGGCGGCGCAGGCTCGTCGCCGACCTTCGCGCGCGCGATCGCCCGGATGGACGTGAGGAGATCCCCGAGCGAGCGCCGCTCGGTGGCCGCGTGTGTCTCGGCGAGCACGAGGTCCGTCTCGCTCCCCGACCCGGTGGCGAGGACGTGCACGCCCTTCACCTCCGCGAGCGACCAGGTCGCGGGCTGCACGTCGCGCCATCCGAGCTCGAAGCCGTGGTGGCGCCCGCCGTCGAAGCGGACGCTCTCGCCGTCGAGGAGGACGTCGCTCGGGCGTCGCCGGTACGCCGCGCCGAGCAAGCGCAAGGCCCGACCGATCGCGACCGAGCCTCCGATCCAGAACGCATACTGGAACACCTGCGCCAGCCCGACGTTGCGCGTGCCGACGATGGCGAGCGCCAGGATCGGCGCCAGCATGACGAGGACGAACGACGGCACGAGCATCGCGAGCGCCTTGGCGAGCAGCATGAGCGCCGAGGTGCCGACCTGGAGCGGCAGCCGGACTCGTCCGGTTCGGATCATCGATTCCCCTGAGCGCAGCGTACCCGGAGCGGCTCGCATGCGCGTGGCCGCGGCTCCGGACACAGGCATCGCGACCGCGCGGTCATGGGGGACCGCGGTCTGCGCTTCGCGATCTCGGGCACTTGCGCCGCGTCACCTGCTCGGCCCCTCCGCGGCATCGGCCTTGCTGAACGGCGCGGCATGTTGCGCTTCCTTTCTCTGGCTTCTGCTTCGCTCCTTGCGCTCTCGCTCGTCCCCGGCTGCGGGGACATCGGCCCGTCGAAGGGCGAGGCGGGGGTCCTCTCCTTCTCGATTCGCAACGAGGACTGCTTCGTCCTCGGCTGCCCGACGGATCGTGAGGTCGTCAGCGGCTCCGAGATCGCCGTCGACGTGACCGGGTTCGACTTCACGGGGGCGGCCGACGTGAGGATCGGCGATCCGGCCGTCGCGACGCTCGCCGGCGCCGAGCGCGCGTGCGCCGAGGCCAGCTGCGCCTTGAACCTGAAGATCGAGGGGCGCGCGGCGGGCGACACCCGGCTCGAGGTCTGGAGGTCCGGCAAGCTCGTCGACGCGACGACGCTGCGCTTCCGCGCGCCCGACCGCGTCGAGAGCGTGGTCAGCGCCCACGACGGGAGCGGCTGGAACCTCGCGCCGCGCGAGGGGGATGCGTTCGTGGTGCAGCGCGGCGCGCGCCTCGTCCTCGAGTCGCGCGCGCTGGCGGGTGACACGGAGCTCATCGCCGGCAAGGGAGCGTTCCAGGTGACCTTCGCCCAGCCCGATACGCTCGGCAAGACCTGGGTGAGCAACGTCGCGGCCTCGAAGGAGAGCCTCGAGGCGAATCGCGAGGGCGACGCCTCCGTCGTCGTGGCGACGACGTCGGGCGTTCGCACGGAGGTCCGCGTCCGCGTGGAGCCCTGATCGAGGAGACGCGCGCATTCGACGGGCTCTGGGCCGTGCGCCGTGGTCTCATGTAGCTCGCATGGGACGGTTCACGCCGGAGGAGCAGGCCGCGCTCGTCCGCCGCACCCTCCGTCACTACGACGAGAACGCGGAGTCGTTCTGGGAGGGAACACGCGATCACGACGTCTCGCAGAACCGCGACGCGTTCCTTCGGGCGCTCGCGAAAGCGCCCGCGCGGATCCTCGATCTCGGCTGCGGACCCGGGCGCGACCTCGCCTTCTTCCGCTCGCTCGGCCACGACGTGGTGGGGCTCGACGGGTCGGCGCGGTTCTGCGAGATGGCGAGGGAGCACGGAGGCGTGGAGGTCCTTCGAGCCGATTTCCTCGCGCTCGCCCCCGTGCTGCGCGGGCGACGCTTCGACGGGATCTTCGCGAACGCGTCCCTGTTCCACGTCCCGACGAGCGAGCTCCCGCGGGTGCTCGGCGAGCTCCGCGCCGCGCTCGCTCCGCGCGGCGTCCTCTTCACTTCGAACCCGCGCGGTCGCGACGTCGAGGGCTTCTCCGGAGAACGGTTCGGCGCGTTCCACACGGAGGGCACGTGGTGCCGAATGGTGGAGGAGGCGCGCTTCGTCGCGATCGAGAGCTACTACCGCCCTCCGGGGAGGCCACGCGATGAGCAGCCCTGGTTCGCCAGCGTCTGGCGAAGAGCCCCCGTCGACGCGCGCGAGGCGTTCGAGGCTGGCGCCCGCCTGTTCGACGCCGGGCGCTTCTGGGACGCGCACGAGGCGTGGGAGGAGCGCTGGCGTGAGGAGCCGGACGAGGTCGAGCGTCGGACGTTCCAGGGGCTCATCCAGATCGCGGCCGCGCTGCACAAGCTGACGGCCACGCCCGTACCCGACGCGGCGTCTGCCGGGCGCCTCTTCGAGCGCGGTCTCGCGAAGCTCGACGGGGCGAGCCTCGCCGGGGTCGATCTCGCCTCGTTCCGCGCCGCGGTGAGGGGCTTCGCCGCCGCCGTCGGGCGCGGGTCGTCCAGCGCCGAACGCATCCCTCGCCTCGCCGACACGGGGGGCGAGCCGCCTCGGCGGTGACGGCGGAGCGCGATCGGTCGCGCCCGGCCGCTGACCGGTCGCCGGACGCGGGCGGCTGACGCACCGTATGGGAGGGCTCGCGCGTCTGACGGTCCATGACGAGATCGTCGCCTCCGCGGGCCCGCGCGCTCCTCGCGCTCCTCGCCTTCGTCCTCGCGCTCGGGGTCGTGCCGCACCGCGTCTGCGCGCGGGACGCCGAGGAGCTGTTCGGTGAGCGACCCGAGCGCCTCGACGCGCTCGCGACGGGGGTCGCGCGCTGGGTCGGGGAACGTCCCGACGCCTCGACGTTCGCGACCGGCTCCCGCCGCTTCGACGGTGAGTGGCGCTTCGGGTCGTTCATGATGGCCGGGCTCGGCTTCGCGCAGCTCGCGAGCACGCAGACCGGGGACGCGAGACGAACGAGCGTGACGCGGCTCGAGCGCGCGCTCGACGCGCTGATCGAGCCCGACGTCCGCGCGTTCGACACCGAGGCGCACGGCGAGGACGCGATCGCCTCCCTCCCGGCGACCGGGCTCGGGCACGGTCACCTCGCGTACCTCGCGTACGCGGGGCTCCCCCTCGCGCTCGCGGCCGAGCTGTCGCCGGAGTCGCCCCACGCCCCACTCGCCCACGCGGTGGCGAAGGCGCTCGCCGCGCGGATCGACGCGTCCCCCGACGCGCTCGTCGAGACCTATCCGGGCGAGGTGTATCCGGTCGACCTCGCGATGGCGCTCGCGACGATCGCCGTCGACGCACGCGCGCGGAGGACGACGGCACCCCCGGCGCTCGCGCGCGGGCTCGCCCGGATCCGCGCCTCGATCGACCCGGCGAGCGGCCTCCTCTACCAGGCCCTCGCGCGCGAGGACGGGACGCCGCGGGACCGCCCGCGCGCGTCGGGGACGGCGCTCGCCGCCTTCGCCCTCCTCTACGCCGATCGCGCGCTGTCGGCCGTCCTCTGGCGCGCGCTCCGCGAGGAGCAGCTGCGGACGCTCGTGGGCTTCGGCGCCGTGCTCGAGTATCCGGAGGCCGCGCGCTCCGTCGGCGACATCGACTCGGGGCCCGTCGTGCTCGGGCTCGGCGTGTCGGCCACGGGCTTCGCGCTCGCGGCGAGCCGCGCCCACGGCGACGCGGACGCCTTCGCGGCGCTCCTCGCGACGACCCACCTCTTCGGAGCCCCCGTCGAGGGCGGCGGCGCGCGCACCTACGCGACGGGCGGTCCGCTCGGCGACGCGATCCTCTTTGCGATGCTGACCGCTCCGACGGCGCGGAGGGCCGCGTGAGCCCGCGGGGGGTGATCGGCGTCGTCGGCGCGCTCGTGGGGCTCGAGCTCGTCCTCGAGCACGTGATGGCGCGCGGCCACGTCGCGCACGCGCTGCTCGGCGCAGGCGCGGCAGGTCCGTCGCTCGGGACGCTCGTCCTCGCGGCGGCCTTCGTCGTCCTCCGCGTGGGCGTGATCGTGCTCGCGCCGGGGATGCTCCTCGCGGCGACGACCTGGACCGTGGCCGCCGCGTGGCGGGCGCGAGCTCAGCGTGGCGGCCCCGGCGCGGCCGATCCGGGAGGTGCCGGTGACGAAGGCAGCACGGAGGCCGGACCGCCGAGGTCCCAGGGGACGAGCTCGAGGTCAGGTGTGGAGGCCTCCGCGCTCGAGACCGGGACCACCATCGGCTCGGGCTTCACGGTGTAGTAGCGGACGAGCGCCCAGAGGCAGCCGAGGATGGAGATCCCGCCGATGACGAGCATCTTGAAGAGCGCGAGGAACGGCACGCCGTGCCTCACGGGGGGGGCGGGGGTCCGGGCCTTCTGCCGCTTGCGCTCCGAGCTCGTGGCCACCTGGCCTTCATAGCGCGGCGCGGGGCGCGCGGGGAATTCGCGCTCGCCACGCGGCGGCCCGTATCATCGACCGTCTCGTGCGTCGTCTCGCCGCCTCCGCCCGTCGCGCGGTCCTCGCGATCGCGGTCTCGTCGTGCGGGGCGCTCGCCGGGTGCTCGTCCGAGGTCGCGCGTCCGGTCGCGACGTCGCCCTCGAGCCGCGTCGCCGAGCGCGCCCGTACGCGGCGTCCGCCCGCCCCGGCGGAGTGGTACTGGGAGGCCGTCGACGCCGACGTCCACGAGGGGGACCCGAGGGCGCTCGACCTCCCGCTCGCGGCGGCGAGCATCGCGCGTCCGGAGGGGGCCTCTCGCCTCTGGGACGAGCTCTCGGAGCCCGCGCGCGACCGGCTCCGTCGCGACGGGCTCGTCGTCCTCGCTCCCTTCGCGGAGGACGCAGGCGCGCCGACGCGAATGCGTATGGGTGCATTCTACACAGATCTGCGCGAGCGTCGGATCCCGATGCTCCTCACCCTGGACGCGCTCTTCGCCGTCGCATGGCTCGGCATCACGCGAGCCCTCGCCGCGGTCGAAGCGACGGAGCTCGCGCCTGCGCTCGACGGCTTCCTCGCGAAGATCGGCGCCCGCCTCGAGGCGCCGGGCGGGCTCGGCAAGGTCACGGCAGACGTCGCACAGCCGCTCCGGCTCGCGCGCGGCGTCGTCGCCGTCGCCGATGCGCTCGCCCGTGGCACACCGCCTCCGATCGACCTCGCGCCCGTCGTCGCCCAGGAGATCGCGCGCATCGACGCGCACGCCGGTGTCGAGACGAGCCCGCTCCTCGGCGTGCCCGTCGACTACGCCCGCTTCGCCGTGCCGCAAGGTGCATCGCGTCCGGCGTCCTTCCGGGCGGCGACGTGGCTGGGCGCCGCCCCGCTCGTCCTCGCGGGACGGAGCGAGCTCCGTGGTGGCGCGGGCGACGTGACGCTCGCCCGCAGACACGCCCGCGCCGCGATGCTGCTCTCGCGTCTGGTCGATCGCGACGTCGACGCCGAGGTGAGCGACGCCTACGCGCGCGTCGCTCGGCTCGTGGCGTTCGTGTGGGGTACGCCCGACGACCTCTCGCTCGTCGAGCTCGGGGACCTCGCGGAGGCGCTGAAGATCGACCTCGCGAAGACGTCGTCGGTCGCGAGCATCCTCCGCGTCGACGAGCTCCGGCACCGCGCCGCCCTCCACCGTCCCCCGGCGGTGTTCGACGGCGGCGGGGGCCTCTCGCGCGAGGGCAAGCCGCCCGTGACGGTGCGCATCCTCGGCGGTCACGCGTCCCCCGACACGCGCGCGCTCGGCTCGCTCGTCACCGGCGAGCTCGCGAAGACGCGTCCGCTCCCCGCGCTGCTCGACGTCGCCGCCTGGCTCGGGGCCCCCGGGGTCCGCACGTCGCTTCGGGAGAGCGGCCAGGACGCCGCGCCCGGCTACGAGGACGCGCTCGCTCGCGCCGTGGCGCAGCGCCCGGGCGAGGACGACGCGGACCGCCACGGCTCCGTGCAGGGTTCGCTGCTCGACGTGCTCCTCCACTGGGCAGAGGCGAAGGAGAGCGGACCGCGGTCCGTCGCGACGCAGCGCGCGCGCATCGAGTCGCTCCTGGCGGCCTGGACGCTCGCGCGGCACGAAGGCCGGCCTTTCACGCGCCCAGCGCCGAAGAACCCGACGCGGCCCCGTGAGCTCGAAGTGACGGGCGCGGCCCTCCCCGTCTTCGTCGAGCCCGCGCCGGAGGCCATCGCCCACTTGCTCTCCGCCGTAAGGCAGGCCAACCGCGGGCTCGGCGCGCTGGGGCGGCTCGATCGCGAGAGCCCGCACCGGACGTCGCTCGCCGAGATCGAAGACCTGCTCGGCGTGGCGCTCCGCGCCGCGACGCGCGCCCACGACGACGAGCCGGTGGCGGCGGCGGACCTGCCGCGGCTCGCGGCTGTCCCCGCTCGACTGAGGGCGCTCGAGGCTGGTTTGCCGGATGCCGATCTCGCGCGGACGGTCGAGGTGGCCACGCACCCGCGGACGGGGCGGAGCCTCACCGCGGGCGTGGCCGGGATCGAGCCGGCGCTGGTCCTCGTCAAGGACACGCGCGAGGGGGCTCCCGAGGGGGCCGCCGTGCTCGCGGTCGGCGCGCACCTCGTCCTGACCGAGGAAAAGGGCGCCGAACCCCGCGGAACGTCGTGGCTGTCGACCTTCCGGGTGACACGCGGAGAGCGAGCGAAGCCCTGAGGCTGTGGTAATCCTGAGTGCTCGTGGTCCCGGCCCGTGAAGGGCCTGCCCACGGTCGGGAGGACCATGATTCGCACCGTTCCTGGGACGCGCCGCGCGCGGCTCGCGTCGATCCTCGTGCTCTCTGTCGCGACCAGCGCGCCCCTGGCGGCGTGCTCGAGCAGCACGGAGGCCGAGGGAGACGGGGGGACGTCGAGCGGAGATCCCGCCGCGTCGGACAGCGGCCTCCAGGGCGCCGACGGCGCGATCCCGGGCGCGGACGGCGGCGGGACGAAGGAGTGCGGTCGGCTGACGACGCCGTGCAAGGTCGGAGACACGTGCGAAGGCGCGCCGGACTGCGCGTCCGGCGTCTGCCGCGACGGCAAGTGCGGCGACGTCTCTCCGTCGAACGGCGCGAAGGACGGCGACGAGACGGACGTGGACTGCGGCGGGACGAAGGCGCCCGCTTGCGCGGACGGCAAGGGATGCGCCGCGCCCGCCGACTGCACGAGCGGCGTCTGCGCTGCCGGCACGTGCCAGGTGCCGACGGCGAGCGACGGCGTCAAGAACGGCACCGAGACGGGCACCGACTGCGGCGGCGCCTCCGGCAAGAAGTGCCCGTCGGGCCAGGGGTGCAAGGCGGACGCGGACTGCGACGCGGTGAAGTGCGACCTCGGCACGAACAAGTGCGCGGCGCCGACGAGCAACGACGGCCTGAAGAACGGCACCGAGACGGACATCGACTGCGGCGGCGGCGCGCCGACGAACGCGCCGAGGTGCGCCACCGCCAAGGCGTGCCTCGTCGACGGCGACTGCGACGGCAACGTGCGCTGCGACGCGAACGCGAAGACGTGCAGCCTGCCGTCGAGCGGTGACGGCCTGAAGAACGGCGCCGAGACGGACGTCGACTGCGGCGGCGGCGCGCCGACGAACGCACCGAAGTGCCTGGCGACGAAGGCGTGCCTCGTGCCCGCCGACTGCGTCGACGACGACTGCACGGGGAACGTCTGCGTCGCCCCCACCGGGAACGACGGCAAGAAGAACGGCAACGAGTCCGACGTCGACTGCGGCTCGTCCGGCGTCGGCACGAACACGAACGCGGCGCGCTGCGACGCGGGCAAGCTCTGCGCGGACGGCAACGACTGCCGGAGCGGCGGCTGCAACCACAAGGGGGTGTGCGCCGCGGCGCGGAGCTGCACGATCCCGAACGGCGGCACGACCTGCGGGACGGGCGACGCGACGCTGGCCGGCAACCAGAACGAGGACTGCTGCGCGAGCGCCGACGTCCCTGCGAACGTCGTCGGCGGCAACGCTGCCTTCCGCCTCGACAAGTACCAGGTCACCTCGGGCCGGATCCGTCGCTTCCTCGACGCGGTGAACGGCGACGTGCAGGGCTGGGTGCAGGCGAATCGCGCCAGCGTCTACGCGCCCGATCAGCTCCCCGCGGGCGCCGACGCCTTCCTCCCCACGGGCTGGACGCAGGCGAACAGCAACGACGACTGCCGGCCCGAGGGCAGCGCGCCCGGAGACCCCGTCATCAAGTGCAACTACGGCGCGCTGAACCAGGTGAACGGCTACCGCTACAACAACGATCCGGGCGGGGACAACGGCTACGGCTGCTACATGGGCACGGGCGGCTACGGGTCGCGCACGTTCTGGATGACGAACGCCGAGCGGGTGAACACCGGCGAGATCCAGCACTCGGTCAGCCGCGAGCGGGTCGAGCAGAAGGCGATGACGTGCGGCACGTATTACATCTACGCGGCGTTCTGCGCGTGGGACGGCGGCAAGCTCGAGACCTTCGAGGAGTACCAGGCGGCCTACGGTGCGAGCCTCTATCCGTGGGGTAACGATCAGACGTCGCGCGCGCTCGGCTTCACCGATCTCCTCTCGCCGGTGACCGCGCCGACGCCGTCGATCAGCACCTACGACGTGGCCGCCGGCGATCGCCCGCTGACGCTCCTCCGCATCAACCGCGCGAACCTCCGCTGGAACTACTACAACGCGCAGATCCTCGACTACCGCGCGCCGCTCGAGAACCGCGGGACGCAGGCCGTCGCGGCCGAGACGGGGATCAACATCGCGAACGATCAGACGGTTGCGGTCGCCCCGCCCGGTCGCTACCCGGACGGCGCGGGCACCTACGGTCACCGCGATCTGCTCGGCAACACGATCGAGATCACGGCGACGATCCAGAACGTCACGCGACGCCGATGGGCCCGCAACGGGAGCTTCGAGACGGCGCACTTCACCGCGAGCACCATGACCGGCGTGAACGGCTACAACTTCCCGCCGCTCACGAAGTACGGGCGGTCCGGCGCGCGATGCGCGCGTCCGGCAGGCGGCTATCTGCCCGCTCCGCTGCCCTGAGCGCGGGCGCGAGGCCCCTTCGGGGGCCCGCGCTCCTTGCATTCCTCGGGATCTCGCCTAGATACCGAGCACCATGGCAGCCCAGGCTCCCGGCCTCCACCCGTATGCGGCGTTCGTCTCCAAGGTCGAGAAGCCCGCGCGCTACCTCGGCGGGGAGTACGGCGCCGTCACGAAGCCGTGGGACTCCGTCGACGCGCGGATCTGCCTCGCGTTCCCCGACGTCTACGACATCGGGATGAGCCATCTCGGCTTCAAGATCCTCTACAAGATCCTGAACGACGATCCGCGCACGCTCGCCGAGCGCTGCTTCACGCCGTGGATCGACATGGAGAAGGAGCTCCGCGCGCGCGGGCTCCCGCTCGTCTCGCTCGAGAGCGCGCGTCCGCTCCGTGACTTCGACGTCGTCGGCGTGTCGCTCCAGTTCGAGCTCACCTACACGAACGTCCTCACCCTCCTCGAGCTCGGCGGCGTCCCGCGCGTGGCGGCCGAGCGCTCGGAGGACGACCCGCTCGTCGTCGCCGGCGGCCCGACCGCGACGCACCCCGAGCCGCTCGCGATCATCGTCGACGCGATCGTCATCGGTGACGGCGAAGAGCGCACGACGGAGCTCGCCCTCCTCTGGACGTCGCTGAAGAGGCAGGGCGTTCCCCGCAGGGAGCGCCTCGTCGAGCTCGCGAAGCTGAGGGGCGTGTACGTCCCGTCGCTCTACGAGACGTCGCCCGATCCGGACACCGGGTTCCACGTCGTCGATCGCGCCCTCGTCCCCGAGGCGCCGCTCCCCGTGCGGAGGAACCTCGTCGAGGACCTGAACAAGTTCCCGTTCCCGCACGCCGGCCCCGTCGGCGGGCCCGAGGCCATCTTCGATCGCATGTCGATCGAGATCGCGCGCGGGTGCACCGAGGGGTGCCGCTTCTGCCAGGCAGGCATGATCTACCGGCCCGTGCGCGAGCGCGATCCGGAGGTCATCGTCGACACCCTCGTCCGCGCGGTGAAGGAGAGCGGCTACGACGAGGTGAGCCTGACCTCACTCTCGACGGCCGATTATTCGTGCATCGCGCCGCTTGTGAAGAAGGTCGTCGACAAGCTCGTCCCCGAGAAGGTCGGGCTCGGCATCTCGTCGCTCCGCGCCTACGGCCTCGAGCCCGCCGTGCTCGACGACATGCGCCGTGTCCGCGCGAGCGGCGTCACGTTCGCGCCCGAGGCGGGCAGCCAGCGCATGCGCGACGTCGTGAACAAGAACGTCACCGAAGAGCAGCTGATGGTCACCGCCGAGCGCATCTTCTCGCGCGGGTGGGACAGCATGAAGCTCTACTTCATGATCGGCCTCCCCACCGAGGAGGAGGAGGACGTCCGCGAGATCGTGAGGGTCGGCAGGCGCGCGCGCGAGGTCGGGAAGAAGGTCCGTGCCGACAAGAACGCGCCGCCGCCGAAGGTCACCGTGAGCGTCTCGACGCACGTCCCGAAGCCGCACACCCCCTTCCAGTGGTGCGCGATGGACGCGCACCCGACCGTCGTCGAGAAGCAGTCGTGGCTGAAGGACGAGGTCCGCGGCGCGAAGGGTGTCGACCTCCGCATGCACGACTCCACGACGAGCTGGCTCGAAGGGGTCTTCGCGCGCGGGGATCGCCGCCTCGGCAAGGTGCTCCTGCGGGCGCACGACGCGGGCGCGCGCTTCGACTCGTGGGAAGACCAGCTGAAGATCGACGTGTGGGAGGAGGCGTTCCGCGCCGAAGGCATCGAGCCCTTCTCGTTCCTCGGCACGCTGCCCGTCTCCGCGCGCCTCCCCTGGAGCCACATCGACGTCGGCCTCGAGGAAGGCTTTCTCCTCCGCGAGTACCGGAAGGCCCTCAAGAGCCGCCTCAGCCCCCCGTGCGGCAAGGCGGCGGGCATGTTCATCCACCACACGAACCTCGCCGACGCGACCACCGACGACCGGAAGCTCGTCTGCTACGACTGCGGCGTCGCCTGCGATCTCTCCGCGATGCGCAAGGAGCGCCTCGTCTACCTCACCCGCCTCGGCGCCAAGGTGAAGCGCGAGCCGCCGCCCGTGCCCGTGCCCGTGCCCGTGCCCGTGCCCGAGCTCGCGGCCTCCCCCGACGACGCGCCGCCGCCTCCCCCCAAGCCCAAGCGCCGCGGCCCTCCCCCGATGGTCGTCCAGGGCGATCCGCGCCGCTTCCGCTTCCTCTTCGCGAAGGTCGGGCCGATGGCCTTCCTCTCGCACCTCGATCTGATCCGCGCTCTGCCCCGCTCCTTCCGGCGCATCGACCTGCCGCTCTTCTACTCGTCCGGCTATAACCCGAAGCCCGACATGACCTTCTCGCCGGCGCTCTCGCTCGGCGTGGCGAGCCTCGCCGAGGTCCTGGACGTGAAGCTCGCCGCCGACGGCGACGCCGAGGCGCTCCCAGAGCTCCTCTCCAATGCCTCTCCCGAGGGCCTCGTCTGGCGAGGGGCGGCGTCGCTCGGCGCGAACGATCCCGGCGTCTCCAAGATCATCGACGGCGCGCGGTACGCGGTCGGCATCCCCGCCCGCGCCCTCGCCGCGGTGGGCGGCGAGGCGCGCCTCGCCGAAGAAGTCGCCCGCGTGCTGGCGTCCGAGGACGTGAAGGTGATCCGGCGCTTCGAGCGCGGGCTCGCGAAGTCGGTGGACGTGAAGCGCTTCCTCCGCGGCATCCACCTCGGCGACGCGCGCGCCGCCTCGTTCCTCGGCGCGGCCCGCGTCGCGGGCGATCTCGTCCCGCTGCTCGTCGACGTGTCCATCACCGGCGACGGCGCCGTGAAGGTGTCGGAGGTGATGGAAGCGCTCTTCCCGAAGCCCGCCGACGGCGAGGACGCGCTCCCGTTCCACGCCGTCCGCGCGGAGCTCGGCCTCTGGCACGAAGGCGCCCTCGTCTCGCCGCTCGAGCTCGACACGATGCGCGTCCTCCGCGCGCCGCCGCCGAAGCTGCCCAAGCCCGAGCTCGTCGCGGTCGCCGAGTAGGCGAGCTCGAGCATACGCCCGCGTTGCGCGCGACGCGTCGAGGCGCTTCCATCTCGACCACGACGTTGCGCGCAGGCCGACTCTCCGCGATCGTGATGGCGTTGACGTGTGCGGGATGCACCGAGGCGACCGCGCGACTCCTTCCTGCCCAAGCCGTCCCCGCCGCGGACCTGACGAACGAGCCCTCGTCCGCGCCGGAGTCGCCCGCCGCCGAGCCGCACGAGCCCGAGCCGCTCCTCGACGCGTGGTCGATCGCGGCCCACGAAGACGGCGCCGCGTGCCGCGAGGCGTTGAAGGCAGAGGGGTACGCCTTCCAGGCCCATCCGGACCGCGCACGGCCCGACGGCAAGACGGGCTGCGGCATCCCGCACGGCGTCGTCGTCGTGAAGGGGCCGAGCGGCGTCCGCTACGATCCGCCGATCACCGTCGACTGCACGCTCGCTCGCTCGCTCGCCACGTTCGAGCGCATCGTGCAAGAGGAGGCGGAGAGCCATCTCCACGGGAAGGTCGTCCGGATCGGCAACCTCGGCGGCTTCGCCTGCCGCCCGCGGAACTCGCGGAAGGGGAGCTCGCTCAGCGCGCACGCGTTCGGGAGCGCGGTCGACGTCTCGTCCTTCACCCTCGCGTCGGGGGCCGCCGCCGTGATCGCGCGCGACTACGGCGACGTGCCGCGGTCGTCGCCCGCTCGCGACGATCGGCGCCGCTTCCTCCGCGCCGTCTACGGGCGCCTCCGGAGCCACGAGGCGGACCTGACGTACACCGTCGGCCCCGACTTCAACCGTGCGCACCACGATCACTTCCATCTCGATCGCGGCGGCTGGAAGTTCTGGTCCGAGCGCTGAGTGCGATCCGGCCTGGTGAGGAACATCGGACTCTGGTAGGGCCCGCAGGATGGACGCGTGTCGTCTCGTCCGACGTCTCTCGTCGGTGATCCTCGTCGTGGCGGTCGTCGCGACGGCCTCCGACGGTTTCGCCCAGGCGCCGCCGTCGGACCCCGCGCCGGCCGAGGCGCCCGCGCCCCCGACGAGCCCGATGCCTTCGGGGGCCTCCGAAGCCCCCGCTTCGGAGGCGGGCGGCCCGGCGTCGCCCCCGCCCCCGCCCCCGCCCCCTTCGCCGCCGCCGACCTAGGACCCGGCCAAGAAGCCGCCGACCCCGTTCCACCTCCGGCCCTTCGAGATCGATCCGCTCGCCGACGGCGCCCTGATCGGCCTCAGCGGGAGCTTCGCGATCCTCACCGAGCTGAT
>JALHPN010000091.1 GCA_022842465.1 Polyangiaceae bacterium
GCGCCCGCGCCCGCACCCGTGCCCGCACCCGCACCCCCCAACGACGCCTTCTTCGACGTCTCGGCCCTCCGCGCGCGCGCCGCCGCCCGTCCCGATCCCGACGCGCCTGCCGCTTCCCCCTCCGATCTCCGGCACGCGCGCCCGCCGACCCCGCTCGCCTCGCCGCGTGGGCGCGCCCGCCGCGCGTCTCTCCCGACGTCGCTCGTCGCGTCCGGCGCCCTCCTCCTCTTCGTCGCCCTCCTCTCACTCTTCCTCGCGGCCCCCTTCTTCATCCGCCGCGCCGTCACCGAGCGCTCCCAGGCCCTCGGCCTCGACGTCTCCGTCTCGGCCGTCTCCCTCTCCTTCGACGGCGTCACCCTCCGCGACGTCGTCGTCCGCGCCGTCGACGCCCCGAATGTCGTCGTCCGAGCGAGCGCGGTCCGGACTCACGGGCTCTCGACCGCGGACGTCCGCGCGGAGGACGTCGCGATCGACGTCGCGGGCGGCATCGCCGACGTCGCGGCCAGCCTCGACCGCGTCCACGGGCGCCTCGAGGCGGGGGCCGGCCTGCCGGCGAGCACCTCGTCTCGTCTCGCCGTCGTCCGCGGGCGCGTCGCCTGGAAGGGCATCGTCGGCGAGGGGTCGATCCTCTCCGCCGAAGGCGCAGGCTTCCAGCTCGACCAGCACCCTCGCGATCCCAAGGAGGCGCGCCGTCTTGCGCAAGGTATCGCCGCCGCGGGCGGTCCCCCGAGGGCGACCCCGTCGGCCCCCTTCGTCGTGGCCGTCGCGGGCGCCGCCGAGCGCCTCTCGATCCGCACCGCGCGCGGCACGATAGGCCCATGGAGCGGCTCGTTCCACGTCGACGGGGCGTCGAATCGCGCCCGCCTGCTCTTCGACCCCGCGGTGCCCGACGGCCCGAGCGCGCTCTACGTGTGGGGCCCCGCCACGGAGGATCAGCTCACCGTGAACGTGCCGCGCGTCCCGCTCGCGACGATCGGGATCCCCCTCGAGGTCGTCGGCCTCGACCGAGGCGCGTCCCCCGAGATCGAGGCGCACATCGAGACCCACGTCCTGCCCGCGGGACGGCTCGAGGCGACGGCGAAGATCGACGTGCTCGGCATGAAGGTGCCCGGCGGCCGCGCGCCGGTCGACGTCCGCGTCGACGCGCGCGCAGGCGGCGTCCCCGATGGTCCGCTCGCTCTCGAGAGGGCGACCGCGAGCGTGGGCCCCTTCGTGGCCAACGTCACCGGCAGCGTCGAGCTCCGGCTCGCCGGCCTCCGCGTCGACACGGCGTGGAAGGTGAGCCCGATCCCGTGCGTGCAGTTCGCGCGCTCCGAGGCCCGCGCCCTCGGGCCGCTCGCGGTCGCGCTCCACGGCCTCGGCGAGGTGACGGGCGCCGCGCGTGTGACCGGTACCGCGCAAGCGAGCGGCTCGTTCGTCCTCGACACGAGCGCAGAAGAGCCCGTCGTCCTCCACGCGAAGACGAAGGAGACGTGCGGGCTCAGCCTCTTCGGGTGGTAGCGGCGGTAACGCTGGTCAGACGGCTCCTTTCCCGCTAGAACCCGCCCGCCATGCGTGGATTCCTCTCCCCCGCCCTCCGTTCCCAGCTCTCCGACACCCAGAGCGGGTTCCAGAAGCTCTCGCGGCACCGCCGCGCTCACCTCGCGAAGGCCGCCTCGACGACCCTCGTGAAGGCGTCGCAGTGGGCGCGCGGCGAGGCCGTCGCGGCCGACGTCGCGACCGCCCTCGAGACGCAGGTGAAGGCGCACCTCGCCAAGATCAGGGCCTGACGGCCTCGCGTCTCGCGGGCGCGTCCGTCAGCCTTTGCTCTTCGCGAAGTCCTTCATGAAGGACGCGAGCGCCGCGACCCACGCGGGCTCGACGGCATTGTAGAGCGACGCGCGGATCCCGCCGAGCGCGCGATGGCCCTTGAGGCCGATCATGCGCTCGCCCTCCGCCTCCTTCAGGAACGCGGCCTCGAGATCGGGCTTCGGCAGCCGGAAGACGACGTTCATCACCGACCGCGAGCTCCGCTCGACGGGACACGTGTAGAAGCCGCCCGACGCGTCGATCGCCTCGTACAGGGTGTCGGCCTTCGCGCGGTTCCGCGCCTCGATCGCGTCGATGCCTCCCTCCGCCTCGAACCAGGCGAGCGTGTTCCGCACGAGGTAGATGCCGAAGGTCGGCGGCGTGTTGAGGAGCGAGCTCGTCTCCGCGTGGGCGCGGAGCTGGAAGATCTGCGGCAGATCCCTTCGACCACGCTCGACGAGATCCTTCCGGACGACGACGATCGTGACGCCGCTCGGTCCGATGTTCTTCTGCGCGCCGGCGTAGACGAGCCCGAAGCGGCGTACGTCGACGCGCCGGCCGAGGATGTCGCTCGACATGTCGCAGACGAGCGGCACCCCCGGGACCTCCGGGAACGGCTCGCCGTCGTAGGGCGACGCGAGCTGGAGACCGTGGATCGTCTCGTTGCTCGTGACGTGGACGTAGGCGGCCCTCTCCGAGAGGGCGAGCTCCTCCCGGCGGGCGACGCGCCGGTACGCGCCGTCCACGGCCGTCGTCGCGGCCACGTTGACGTCGCCGACGCCGAGGCTCGCGGCCGCGCGCGCTTCCGCGACGGCCTTCTCTCCCCAGGCGCCGCAGACGACGTAGTCCGCGACGCTCCCCTTCGGGAGCAGGTTCATCGGGAGCGTCGCGAACATCATCGTCGCGCCGCCTTGGAGGAAGAGGATCTCGTAGTCGTCCGGCACCGCGAGGTGCTTCTTGACGAGAGCCATCGCCTCGAAGTGGACGGCCTCGTAGACCTTGCCGCGGTGGCTCTGCTCCATCACGCTCATGCCCGAGCCCGCGAAGTCGAGGAGCTCCTCGCGCGCGCGTTCGAGGGCGGAGACGGGAAGAGCGGCGGGCCCGGCACTGAAGTTCATCGCACGGCTCATGTCAGGCCCACTCTAGCGCCTTTGCCGGTATGCTGCGCATCGCGATGATCGTGTCGCGCGCGCTCTCCACGGCCTCCCTCGCGCTCCTCTTCGCCTGCAACGGCAAGGGGACGACGGCGGAGTGCACGCAGGCGCTCGACAAGTACCTCGACATGACGATCGCGGGAGAGGCGACCCTCGCGGACCTCTCTCCCGAGCAAGAGCGCGCGGCCCGCGAGATGAAGAAAGCGCTCAGGAAGAACGAGCCGAGCTACCGTCGCGTGACCGAACAGTGCGAGTCTACGGTCACGAAGCGCGAGCTCCGCTGCGCCATGAAGGCCCCTACCCCGGAGACCTGGCAAGCATGTTTCGACTGACTGCGTCCCCCCTTCCCTCCTCTCTCCTCGCGCTCCTCGTCACGGCGTCGCTCTCCGCGGGGGCGGGCGCGTGCGGCGGCAACAAGGAGCCGCCGAAGACCCCCGACAAGGCGGACGCGAAGGCCGACGGCGACGCCGCGGAGGGCGATGCGACGGCAGGCGACGCGAAGGCCGACGGCGACGCGAAGGCCGACGGCGACGGCAAGAAGAAGGACGAGTGCTTCGGGTTCGAGATCGGCAACCTCGACGAGCTGCTCTCGAAGAGCGCGTGCGAGGAGCCCGGGGTGAAGCCCGACAGCCTCCCTCCCCTCGATCTCAAGGGCAAGCTCGAGGTCACCGTCACCTCGAGCCCGACGAAGGTCGCGCCCGGGGGGAAGGCCGACCTGATCGTCTCGTACACGAACAAGTCGAAGGAGCCGCTCACGCTCCACTTCCGGATCGATCCGGTCGCGCGCTTCGAGGTCGAGGCGTACGACGCGAAGAAGAACCAGCGCGTGGACATGCCCGGCGGCAAGCCTCCGCCGGCGCCGAAGGGGGCGACGCCGCCCCCGCCGAGCGAGGCGAAGTCCGCCCGCGTGACGCTCGCGCCGAACGGCAGCGCGCGCGCGAAGATCGCCTGGGAGGCCGTGAAGACGAAGTGGGCGCCCGAGAAGGTGAAGGGCTCCGCCCCGGAGCGCGGTTATCCGCGTAGCCCGGCCGGTCCTCTCGGCAAGGGCAAGGTCGTCGTGAAGGTCGTGACGCCGCTCATCGGCGTGAACGAAGGCGGGGAGAAGGAGCTCACGATCCCGAAGGTCGAGCTCGAGATCGGCGGATGAGCGAGCGCTTCCGCGCCGTCTTCATGGGCACCCCGCAGTTCGCGGTGCCGTGCCTCGAAGCCCTCGTCGACATCGCGGAGGTCGCCGCGGTCGTCTGCCAGCCCGATCGTCCGGCGGGCCGCGGGCTCGAGCTCACCGCGCCGCCCGTGAAGGCGCGCGCGCTCGAGCTCGGCCTCACCGTCGTCCAGCCGACGAAGCTCAGGACGGGGGAGTTCGCCGCGTGGCTCCGCGAGCAGGCGGTGGACGTCGCGCTGGTCGTCGCGTACGGGCGCATCCTCCCGAAGGACGTCCTCGACGCTCCGCGGCTCGGCTGCGTGAACGTGCACGCCTCGCTCCTCCCGAAGTACCGCGGCGCGGCGCCCATCACGTGGGCCGTCGTCCACGGTGAAGCGGAGACCGGCATAACGCTCATGAAGATGGACGAAGGCATGGACACGGGCGACGTGCTCGAGCCCTTCGCGACCCCGATCGACCCGGACGAGACGGCCGGCGAGCTCTCCGATCGGCTCGCCGCGCTCGGGGCGCTGGCGGTCCGACGCGGGCTCCCGAAGCTCGTCGGAGGCGGCTACACGCCGATCCCGCAAGAGCACGCGAAGGCGACGGCGGCCCCGCTCCTGAAGAAGGAAGACGGTCGGATCTCGTTCGCGAAGTCGGCCCGCGCCGTCCACGATCACGTGCGAGGGATGACGCCGTGGCCCGGCGCGTTCACCACCCTGGGCGGCAAGACGGTGAAGGTCCACGCGACGCACGTAGCCTCCGTCCCCGAGGGCGACGCCGCGCCCGGCACGGTCGTCTTCGCCGACAAGACGCGCGTCCTCGTCGCCTGCGCGGAGCGCGGTGTCGAGCTCGCACGCGTCCAGCTCGAGGGCAAGAAGGCCGTGACCGGCGCGGAGTGGTTCATGGGCCGCGGGGTGAAGCCCGGAGACGTGCTCGGCAGCTGACGCCTCCGTGTAGAGCTTGCATTCTCCGAGGCGCGAGCGACATTGGTGAGCTGCCCATGGCAGCGCGCCCCGCCCGACCCCCGCCGCCGCGCGAAGATCCGCTGGCCGCGTTCCACCCGGCGGTCGGCGCGTGGTTCCGCGACGCGCTCGGGGCGCCCACCCCCGTGCAAGCGCGAGCGTGGCCTCGCATCGCCGCAGGCGAGACGACGCTCCTCCTCGCGCCGACGGGCTCGGGCAAGACACTCGCCGCGTTCCTCGCGACGCTCGACCGGCTCGCACGATCGCCGGACCCTTCCCCACGCGAGCGCTTGCGCGTCCTCTACGTGTCGCCGCTCAAGGCGCTCGCGGTCGACATCGAACGCAACCTCCGCGCGCCGCTCGCCGGGATCAGCGAGGCGGCGGGGCTGCTCGGGCACCGCCTCCGTCGGATCGAGGCCGCGGTGCGGACCGGAGACACGCCGGCGGCGGAGCGCGCGCGGATGCTCCGCGCGCCGCCGGACGTGCTCATCACGACGCCCGAGTCGCTCTACCTGATGCTGACGTCGCAGCAGCGCGCGCTGCTCACGTCCGTCGACACGGTCATCGTCGACGAGATCCACCAGATGGCGGCGAGCAAGCGCGGCGCGCACCTGTTCCTCTCGCTCGAGCGACTCGAGGCGCTCCGGGGGGGCCTCGGCGTGCAGCGCATCGGGCTCTCCGCGACGCAGAAGCCTCTCGACGAGATCGCGCGCCTCCTCGGCGGCTTCGATACCCACGGGAAGTCGTTCCGGCAGAGGCCCGTCGCGATCGTGGACGCGTCGGCGAAGAAGGTGCTCTCCATCACGGTCGAGGTGCCGCCGCCCGTCGCTGCGCCGCTTCCGCAGGCCCCGACGAAGGCGCCGGTCCTCGAGCTGGAGGACGGCGCCCTCGAGCTCGAAGGCTTCGAGGAGATCGTCTCGAGCATCGCGGAGGAGGCGGCCGAGGGGAAGAGCGTGTGGCCGTCGGTGCACGCGCGCCTCGTGGAGCGCATCCGCCAAGCGCGCTCCACGATGATCTTCGTGAACAGCCGCCGGCTCTCCGAGCGGCTCGCGACGGCCCTCAACGAGGCAGCGGGCGAAGAGCTCGCGCTCTCGCACCACGGGTCGGTCGCGAAGGAGGCCCGGAGCGCGATCGAAGAACGCCTCAAGGCGGGGACTTTGCCCGCGATCGTCGCGACGTCGTCCCTCGAGCTCGGGATCGACATGGGCGCGGTCGATCAGGTCATCCAGGTGGAGGCGCCTCCGTCGGTCGCGTCGGGCATCCAGCGCATCGGGCGCGCGAGCCACCACGTCGGCGGCGTCCCGTCCGGTGTCCTCGTCCCGAAGCACAAGCACGACCTGCTCGCCTGCGCCGCGGCCTCGGCCGGGATCGAGGCGGGCGAGGTCGAGGAGACGTACTATCCGCGGAACCCGCTCGACGTCCTCGCGCAGCAGATCGTGGCGATCGCGGCGGTCGGCATCGCGCCGCCTCGCGACGCGCGAAGCGCGGTCGCCAAGCGCGCGCGGCAGCCGAAGCGGAGCGCGGCGGAGACCGAAGGTTCGCTCTCGCCCGAGGTCTCCGTCGAGGAGCTCTTCCGCCTCGTTCGACGCGCGGCGCCGTTCGCGGAGCTCCCCCGCGCGAGCTTCGACGGCGTGCTCGACATGCTCGCGGGCCGGTACCCGAGCGACGAGTTCGCCGATCTCCGGGCGCGCATCACGTGGGACCGCGTGAAGGGGACCGTCCGCGCCCGCGCCGGCGCGCAGCGGCTCGCGATCTTGAACGGCGGCACGATCCCCGATCGCGGACTCTACGGGGTCTTCCTGAAGGACGGCTCGGGCGGCGAGGCGGACGCGTCGCGCGGCTCGAGCAAGGGCAAGCCCAGCCGGCGCGTGGGCGAGCTCGACGAGGAGATGGTGTTCGAGCTGCGCGAGGGCGAGGTGTTCCTCCTCGGCGCGTCGTCGTGGCGCGCGGAGGAGATCACGCGCGACCGCGTCCTCGTCACGCCCGCCGCCGGCCAACCCGGCAAGATGCCGTTCTGGCACGGCGATCGCGCCGGGCGCGCGATCGCCTTCGGGCGACGCATCGGCGCGCTCACGCGGCAGGTGGCGTCGAAGACCCCGCGCGACGCGAAGGTCCTCCTCCAGAAGGCGCACCACCTCGACACGCGCGCGGCCGATGACCTCGTCGCGTACATCCACGAGCAGAGGCAGACCACGGGCGCGGTGCCGTCCGACGAGGTCATCGTCGTCGAGCGCGTCCCCGACGAGCTCGGCGATCTCCGCATCTGCGTCTTGTCGCCCTTCGGGAGCCGCGTCCACGCCCCGTGGTCGATGGCGGTGCTCCGTCGCCTGAAGGAGGCGCGGGCCGGCGACATCGAGGCGGTGTGGTCCGACGACGGGATGATCTTCCGCGTCCCGGGCGGCGAAGCCCCTCCCCCGCTCGAGCTCCTCTTCCCGACGCCAGAGGAGATCGAGGAGGCGGTCACGCGCGAGCTCGGCACGTCGTCGATGTTCGCGGCGCGCTTCCGGGAGGCCGCCGCCCGGGCGCTGCTCCTGCCACGCGCGATGATCGGCAAGCGGACGCCGCTCTGGGCCCAGCGAAAGCGCTCGGCGGATCTCCTCTCCGTCGCCTCGCAGTTCCCGTCCTTCCCGATCATCCTCGAGACGTACCGCGAGGTCCTCCGCGACGTGTTCGATCTGCCGTCGCTCGTCGAGCTCCTCCGCGCGGTCGAGCAGCGGAAGCTCCGCGTCGTCGACGTCGACACACGAACGCCTTCGCCGTTCGCGGGCTCGCTCCTCTTCTCGTTCGTCGGGAACTTCATCTACGACGAGGACGCACCTGCTGCCGAGCGCCGCGCGCAGGCCCTCACGATCGACCACGCGCAGCTCCGCGAGCTCCTCGGCGAGACGGAGCTCCGGAAGCTCCTCGATCCGGAGGTCATCGCCGAGCACGAGGCGCAGCTCCAGCGGCGCGATCGCCCGTTCCGGAACGCCGACGCGCTCCACGATCTCCTCCTCTGGCTCGGGGACCTCTCCGAGGCGGAGATCGCCTCGCGCGCGGAGACGCCTACGGACGCGCGCGCGCACCTCGCGTCGCTCGTGAAGGAGAGGCGCGTCGTCCTGGTGAGACTCGCCGGTGAGAAGCGCGCCGTCGCGGTCGAGGACGTGGCCCGCTACCGCGACGCCTTCGGTGTCGTGCTCGAGCGCGGGCTCCCGCAGGCGTTCCTCGCCCCGACGAAGGACGCGCTCTCCACCCTCGTCGCGCGGCATGCCCGAACGCACGGACCGTTCACGGCCGAGGAGGTCGGGGCGCGCTTCGGGATCGGCGTCGCCTCCGCGGAGGCGGCCCTCGCCGTGCTCGTGGACAAGGGAAAGGTCGCGAGCGGCGCGTTCCGGCCGCTCGCCCCGGGGATCGCGATGCGCGGCCGCGCCGGCGCGCCGATCGAGTACTGCGACGTCGAGGTGCTTCGGGTCCTGAAGCGGAAGACGCTCGCGCGGCTCCGCAAGGCCATCGAGCCCGTCTCGTCCGCCGCCTTCGCGCGGTTCCTCCTCGCGTGGCAGGGCGTCACCTCCCTCGCCGCGCCGCGCCCTCCGGACGGCGAGGAAGAGCGCGCGCGATCGCGAGAGCACCCCGAGGACGCGCTCCTCCGCGCGATCCAGATGCTCGAAGGGTGCCCCGTGCCGGCCTCCGTCCTCGAGAGACACGTTCTCCCCTCGCGGGTGCCGGGCTACCAGCCGTACCTCCTCGATCAGCTGCTCGCGACCGGGGAAGTCGTGTGGGCGGGGATCGAGCCGATCGGGTCGAGCGACGGTCGCATCGCGCTCTACCTCGCCGACCGCGAGCCGCTCCTCGCTCGCACGGTCGAGGAGGGCGCGGCGGACGGCGCGTCGCTCCACGCGCGGATCCGCGCGCACCTCGCGGGCCGCGGCGCCGTCTTCTTCCCCGAGATCGCGCGGACGCTCGGCGTCTTCCCGAACGACGTACTCGCCGCGCTGTGGGACCTCGTGTGGTCGGGCGAGGTGACGAACGACACCTTCGAGGCGATGCGCAGCTTCGTGCGCCGCGACAAGGAGAAGGACGAGAACGGGAGGCGGAGCCGGCGCGTCCGCTCGCCGAGGCTCGGTCCCGCCGGGAGCGAAGGGCGCTGGTCGCTCCGACGGGCGCGCTGGGGCACGTCGCCCACCGCGACGGAGCGCTCGGCAGCGACTGCGCGGACGCTGCTCGAACGCTACGGTGTGGTGCTGCGCGAGGCGGCGGCGGCAGAGGGGATCCCGAGCGGCTTCGGCGCCGTCTACGACGTCCTCCGCGCGATGGAGGACCAGGGGCGGGTGCGCCGTGGCTACTTCGTCGCCGGTCGTGGCGCGACGCAGTTCGCGTTGCCGGGCGCCGAGGAGCGTCTGCGCGCGAAGCCGCTCGGCGGCGCGGAAGGTCCGGATCTCGAGGAGCCCGCGGACGCAGACCCGGTCGTGCTCGCGGCGACCGATCCGGCGAACCCGTACGGCGCGCTCGTCCCGTGGCCGGAGACGCAGGGTCGCTCGGCGCAGCGCTCGCCCGGCGCGCGCGTCGTCCTCTGGGACGGCGCGCTCGTCGGGTGGCTCGCGCGCGGCGGCCAGCACCTCGTCACGTTCCTCCCGAAGGAGGAGCCCGAGGCGACGCGCGCTGGGACGGCGCTCGCGCGCGCGATCCTGGCGCTCGCAGCGCGCGGGAAGCGGACGTGGGTGCTCGCCACGATCGACGGGGTCACCGCCGCCGAGAGCCCCGTCGCGGCGCGCCTCGCGGCGCACGGCTTCGCGACGCGGCAGGGCTCGCTCGCGCTGAGCCCGCCACGCGATGCGCTGGAAGACTCCTACGCGTTCCGTCGTGAACGCGCGAGGGAGCGCGCCGGTGCCTGAGGGCGACTCCATCCACATCCTCGCCGGCAAGCTCCGACCTGTGCTCGTGGGGCGCGTGGTGACGAGATTCGAGGCGCGCCCGCTCCCGAAGGCCGCCACCGACGACCTCGTCGGCCACGAGGTCGTCGCCGTGGAGGCGCGCGGCAAGAACCTCCTCGTCCGCTTCGACGACGGGCGCGTCCTCCACGTGCACCTCAAGATGCTCGGGCGCATGCGCGTCGAGGCACAGCGCGCGGAGGGAGCGCGCGCGCACTTCCGGCGGGCTCCCCCGCAGATCGCGCTCGAGGTGGAAGGAGCGCGCGTCGTCGGCAACCGCATCCCGGTGCTCCGGCTGCTCCGGAGCGCGGCGGCGGAGGCGCGTTCGCCGGACCTCGCAGGGCTCGGGCCCGATCTCCTGGCCGAGACCTTCGACGAAAGCGGCGCGATCGCGCGGCTCCGCACGAAGGGCGAGACGGAGATAGGCGCCGCTCTGATGAACCAGGGCCTCGTCGCGGGGATCGGCAACGTCTACAAGTCGGAGATCTTGTTCCTCGAGAAGATCGCGCCGAGGACGCCCTTGGCCCAGGTCCGCGACGAGGCTCTCGCGAAGCTCCTCGCGCGCGCCCGCTGGCTGATGAGGAAGAACGTGGCGGCGCGGGGACCGCGTACGACGCGCTTCGCCCTCGCCGGCCCGAACAAGTGGGTCTACGGCCGCGCCGGGAGAGCGTGCCTCGTGTGCCGCGCGGCGATCGTGCGGATCTACCAGGGGCCGCCGCCCGGCCGCTCCACCTACTTCTGCCCGCGGTGTCAGTCATGACGCGTACGGACGTGTTCCTCGCGGAGATGCGGGTGGAGTTCCCGACCTTCCGGATCGCGAAGAAACGCACGAGCGCGCTCCAGCGCGCGATCCACGTCGCGCTCGCGGTGATCACGCTCGGCGGTCAACGCGTGTACCTTACACGCTATCACACGGTCCTCTTCGGCGTGCTCTGGGTCCCGGACGCGTGGGACGCGATGTCGGACGACGATCGCTACGTCCTCCTCCGGCACGAGCGCGTGCACCTCCGCCAGCGCAAGCGCATGGGCGACGTCCTCATGGCGTTCGTGTACCTGGTCCCCTTCTTCCCGCTCTTTCTCGCCTACGGGCGCGCGCGGATCGAATGGGAGGCCTACGTCGAGACCATCCGCGCGACGGCGGAGGTCCACGGTCTCGAGGCGGCCGCGAGCCTCCGTCGGCACATCGTGGAGCGCTTCACGGGGCCCGAGTACGGCTGGATGTGGCCCTTTCCACGGGCCGTGAACCGCTGGTTCGACGAGGCCCTCGCCGACGTGCGCGCGGAGCACGGCGGGGAGGTCTAGAACGCCTGCCAGACGAGGCCTGCTTCGGCCGTCATGGCGAGGACGCTTCCGTCCGGCGTGCGGGAGTACTGTCCGCCGAGGAGCGCGACGGGGCGGACGGGCATGCCCTTGACCGGCGCCATGAGCACGAGCGACCACGCGACGAAGGCGCCCGCCGTTCGCCGAGGCTCGCCACCGTCCTTCCGCGTCGCGAGGACGGGGCCGGCCTCGACGAGGAAGCCTGCCGGACCGTCCTTCCAGGGGGCGCCCCAGCCGAGCGCGAGCGCGGCACGCGTGGTCTGCTCCGTGCGGGTCGACACGCCGCCAATGGTGAATCCGTGCTCCGTGGCCGTCGCCGCGGACCGCACGAATCGATCCTCCTCTCCGAAGGCGGCCGAGGCGCCGATGCGGGTCCGACCGAGCCGGAACGCGACGACGGCGTGCGCCCGCTTCGAGAAACCGCCGGCGCCGAAGCCGACGCCGCCGAGGGCGAGGACGCCGCCTCCACCGCGCCGCTGGACCTCGGGGGTGAGCCGATCGACCGGAGCCGGCCAGTAGCTCGAGGTGGCATCCCCCGTCCCTGGAGCGCGCGGAAGGTCGAGGCTCGCATCCACCGGGTCCGGGCTCACGCGCGCGCGACGATCGACGAGCCCATCGCGCTCCGCCTCCATCATGTGCGCGGCCGCGAGCGCGAGCGCATCGGCGACGCTCTCGCAGGAGTCCGCGAACCGCCGCGCGAGGACGACGCCGCGGATGTCGGTGAGGACGACCTCGCCTTCGACGAGCCCATCGCGCCCGAGCTCACGCGTGCGGAAGGCAAGGACGACGGGAGCGTCGGCGTCAGCACCGTCCGTCGACGTGCCCATCGCCTCGAGCCGCGCCTCGAGCGCGACCGACGCGGCGCACGCGCCGTGGACGCGGACGTGGGCACGGGCGGGCGGCGACGGTTCGGCCCGCGCGGCGGGCTCGCGTGAGGCCATGGCAAGAAGGAACGAGGCCGCGGCGAGAACGCGCATGCCGACTCATGGCCGGAGCCCCCTCGGCCCATCGCCTGGCTTGACACTGAACATCCGTACACTACAATCGGGGCCGTGGGTCGCCCACTCCCCGTCCAGAACCCGCAGAACCGCTTCGACGCGACGTTCACCACGTGGGACGTCGAGTCGGTCGAGGACATCCCGCGCGCGACCCTCCACGTCTACGAGGACCGCACGAAGAACATCCTCGCGACGAACGACAGCCCCGACGTCGGCTTCCGCTGGAGCGTGAACCCGTACCGTGGCTGCAGGCATGCGTGCGCCTATTGCTACGCTCGGCCCTCCCACGAATACCTCTCCTTCGGCGCGGGGACCGACTTCGAGAAGAAGATCGTCGTCAAGCCCCAGGCGCCCGCGCTGCTCCGCGAGGCGTTCGACAGGAGGTCCTGGAAGGGGGAGCTCGTCGTCTTCAGCGGCGTCACGGACTGCTACCAGCCGCTCGAGAACAAGATGGCGCTGACGCGGGGGTGCCTCGAGGTCTGCCTCGAGTACAAGAACCCCGTCGGGATCATCACGAAGTCGCCGCTCGTGGAGCGCGATGTCGATCTGCTCGCCGAGCTCGCGCGCCAGGCGACGGCGCGCGTGAGCGTCAGCATCCCGTTCTGGAAGAAGGACGTCGCGAGGGCGATGGAGCCGTACGTGACCACGCCCGAACGGCGGATGAAGATCGTCGAGCGCCTCGCCGCCGCCGGTGTACCGGTGGGCGTCAGCGTCTCGCCGATCATCCCGGGGCTGAACGACGAGGACGTCGCCGACGTCCTCCAGGCCGCGAAGGACGCGGGGGCGTCGCATGCGTTCTACGTGCTCCTCCGCCTGCCCGGCGCCGTGAAGGACGTCTTCGAGCAGCGCCTCCGGCAGGAGCTCCCGCTCCGCGCGGACAAGGTCATGAACCGCATCCGCGAGACGCGCGGCGGGAAGCTCTACGACACGCGGTGGTCGGCGCGGCAGACGGGCGAAGGCGTCTACGCGCAGATGGTCTCGACCCTCTTCGACAAGACGGCGAAGCGCCTCGGCCTGAGCAGCGACGAGCTCGTCGTCCAGGCGCCCGTCAAGGACACGTTCCAGAGGCCGGATCGCACGGGCCAGACCTCGTTCGGATTCTGACAGGTCACGCGAGACGCGCGACCGCCCCAGCACGTCCGTTCTCCGAAGACTCCTTTTCGCCTACCGTGGGCTCATGAGGCGCCGAAACGTCCGACTCGGCGCCGCGCTCGCGTGGTCGTTGGCGGTCTCGCTCGAGCCCGGGCGAGCGAGGGCCCAGGCAACGACTCCGTGCTTCGCGACCGCCACGCCGGCGGCCCTCTCGGAGGCACGTGCGGCCCGCTGGCTCGTGGGCGAGGATCTCCTCGCGCAGTCGCACCTCGATGTCCATCGCGCATACAAACGCGGCCTTCTCGCCGAGCACGGTGTCGCGCCGCCGGCTTGGGAAGTCTTCGCGACGGCAGGCGTGGGCGGACAATGGATCGCCGGAGCTTCCGCGTGCTCGTCCCGAGGCACGGAGGAGGCGACCCTCGAGCGCTACAGGCTCTTCGGCGCGACGGGAGTGACGCACCGAGAGTCAGGCCTCCATCTGCGCGTCTCGTTCGTCGGCGCCGCTGACCAGCTCGCGTTCGACGTGCCGCGCCCCGAGGCGACGGCGGACTCGGACGACGATGATGTCGCTCGGGCAGGGTACCGTCAGGGCCTCGTCGCGCTCCGCTTCGGACACCACCGATGGGGCCGTCTCGTGATCGGACGTCTCACCGCCGAGGGGGCATATGGCAACGGCGCCAACGGCGTCACGCTGACGCCACGCCTTCCGACGAGTCGCACGTCGCCGTGGTTCTACGGCGTCGACGTGCCCGCGCTTCACATGAGCCTGCTCACGGTCGGCGACACGGGCGGTCCGGAGCTCATTCAGGTGATGGCGCGCGACCTGACCGTTCCCGGCTCGTCCACGGCGCTCTCGCTCGGCCCGACATACATCCGAGAGGAGCGTCAGACGGTCGGCTTCTTTCGCGTTCGCGGCAACGCTCTCGGGGCGCTCGGACGACGCAAGCGCCGGCCGGGGGCGTCGACAGTCGGTGACGAGACCGTCTTCGGAGAGACATCCGAAGCAGCCTTTCTCGGCCCGGTCGCCGAGATCTCGGTGGAGACGGGCGACGCACGCCTTCGCCACGCGCGATTCCGATGGGAAGCGAGCGAAGACTCGATCTTCATGAGTGAGCGACAGATCTCCTTCGTACGCGGAAGCATTCACGCGGAAGCCACCGTCTTCAGGAGCCGCTTCTTCGAAGCGTCGCGACCAGGAGGGAGACCCGCTGCGTTCGGTTTGGGTGCGGGTCTCTCGTTCGACGTCGAATGGCGACCGTTCGCGCTTGCGGTCGATCTGTCGGGAGGGTTCAACCGGCCCGAGCTTCTCTCGCTCCTTCCGTCTACCGCCGGCCAAGCCGAAGGCCGCGCGACTCTGGGGCTTCGCGTCGAGAACTGAACGGCCGGAGGCTTGCGACGCTCGCGGCCCCGATGAAGAGCCACCGACCCGCGGGCTGCGCCTGCGGGCGTGCTAGGGTCGCACGCGACATGCCCCCTCGCATGCGCTCCCTGATCGCCAGCGCGCTCGTCGTCGCTTTCGCGACGCTCGCGGGCGATGATCGAGCCGCGCCGCCCGACACGCCGGCCAGCGCCTATGCCGCGGGCTCGGGCGACGTGCTCATGCTCGCGCATCCCGAGCACGTGACGAGCTACACCCTCGAAGCTCGCCTCGATCCCGACAAGCACACCATCCACGGCGAAGGGACGATCACGTTCCGCAACGCGTCGTCGCGACCGCTCTCGGAGCTCTGGTTCCACCTCTACCTCAACGCCTTCAAGAACCAGTCCTCCGTCTTCCTCCGCACCCCCGTCGGCGGCTTTCGCGGCGCGACGGTGCCGTCGACCTGGGGCACGATCGACGTCCGCAAGCTGACGTGGCTCGACGGAAACGAGCGGCGCGATCTCTGGGCCGCCGCCGAGGTGAAGCGCCCCGACGACGAGGACGAGACCGACGCGCGCGTCCCCCTCCCCCGCCCGCTCGCGACGGACGAGACGATGAGGCTCGAGGTCTCCTGGGACGCGCAGCTCCCGAGCATCGTCGAACGCACGGGGTTCGACGGCTCGTTCCACATGGTCGCGCAGTGGTTCCCGAAGCTCGCGAAGCTCGAGCCCGACGGCTCGTTCGCGCACTTCCCCTTCCACCACCTCGGTGAGTTCTACGCCGACTACGGGATCTACGACGTGACCGTGGACGTGCCCGACGCGTTCGTCGTCGGCGGCACGGGCAAGGTCGCGTCGTCGAAGGTGGAGAACGGCCGACGGGTCGAGCGCCGCGTCCAGGCCGACGTCCATGACTTCGCCTTCACGGCCTGGGACCGCTTCCGCACGCGGGAGGAGACCATCGACGGCGTCGCGGTGAGGATCCTCTTCCCGCCGTCCTACGACGCGCTCGCCGAGCGCGAGCTAGCGACCCTGCGCTTCGCGCTCCCGCACTTCGGCAAGCGCTACGGCGCCTACCCGTACGACGTGCTCACCGTGATGCACCCGCCCCCCACCGCCCAGGAGGCCGGGGGCATGGAGTACCCGACCTTCATCACGACCGGCGGCGCCGTCTACATCCCCGAAGGCGTGCTCATGCCGGAGCTCGTCACGATCCACGAGTTCGGCCACCAGTACTTCTACGGCCTCCTCGCGTCGCACGAGACGAAGTGGCCGTTCCTCGACGAGGGGCTCAACAGCTACGCCGAGTCCGAGGCGATGACGGCGTGGCGAGGCGCAGGGTCGATGGTCGACATGCTCGGGCTTTCGGTCGGCGGGGCCGAGGGCCACGCGCTCCAGGCGTCGATGCACGCGCAGGACGAGCGCGTCGCGCAGCCCGCCCACGCGTTCGCGACGGGCAGCGCCTACGGCTCGCAGGTCTACAGCCGCACCGCCGCGACGCTCGAGACGCTCCGCCGCGTGTACGGCGACGAGCCGATGCAGCGTGCCCTCGGCGGGTACGCACGCGCGTACCGCTTCCGGCATCCGACGCCCGACGATCTGCTCGCCGTGATCGGCGGCGCGATCGGCGAGGGCGCGAAGGCGAACCTGAAGACCGCGCTCTTCGACAAGGGCTGGGTCGACTACGCCGTCCTCCAGATGAGCAGCCACCCGGCGCGCAAGCCCGCAGGCCTCTTCGACGTCGCCGGTAAGCGCGAGACCGTGCCGGTCGATCGCTCGGCGAACGGCGCACGGTACGAGGGCTGGGTGCTGGTGACGCGACGCGGGACGCTGAGCTTCCCCGTCGACGTCGAGCTCGCGCTCGAGGACGGCACCCGGAAGCGCGTTGTCTGGGACGGGAACGCCGAGTCGAAGCGGATCCCCTACGCGGGGGACTCGCGGCTCGTCGGCGTGGTCGTCGATCCGGATCACAAGGTGCTCCTCGACGCCGCGCCGACGAACAACGTCGCGACGTCGTCCTCGGCTCCGACGCGGGGCGCACCGCGCGTGCTCGAGCGCGCGACGTACTGGGCAGAGCTCCTCCTCCAGGCGGTGTCGCCGTGAGCGTCCTCCGGGCGCCCGAGGCGATGCGCGCTCGCCGTGCTCCCTTCGGCGTCTTCGCGATGTTCGTGTGGCAGCTCGCCTCCGGGCTGATCGTCGCGACGCCGATCCATGCCTGGGCCCGCGCCGCGTGGGGCGCTCATCCCGACGGCGATCGCGTGCTGTGGTCGCCCGGCGCACGCGAGCTGCTCGTCTGGATCGGCGAGGAGGGGCCCGCTCGTGCCGTAGCGCTCCGGTCGGCGTCGTCGCTCGTCGTCCTCGGGACCGTGCTCTCGCTCCTCCCGCTCGGTGCGCTCCTCGCTTCGCTCGCCTTCGCGCGCCGGGAGGACGACGGGCGCGCGATCCGCACCGCGGATGCGCTCGGCCTCGCGATGCGTTCGTTCGTGCCTCTGGGGTCGCTCTTCGTCCTCGGGGCGGTGCTCCAGCTCCTCCTCGTCCTCGCGTTCGGCCTCGGCGGCTCGGCCCTGGGCCACGGGCTCGGCTCACGCGTGTCCGACCTCGGCGGGATCACGATCCGCGTCCTCGTCACGCTCCTCGGCGTGGCCCTCGCGCTGCTCGTCAACGCGTGGCTCGACGTCGCGCGCGCGGCGACGGTGATCCTCGTCGGAGGCGAGGGCGCGGAGGGCGGCGCGTCGGAGCCTCCCACGACCGTGCGCGTCCTCCTCCGTGCGCTGCGCATCGCGCTGCGCGTGCCGCGGATGGACCGACACAAGGCCGCGCTCGCGTGGGCCTCGCGTGGTGCGGCCGGCGTCGTCCTCGTGCTCGTCGCCGCGAAGCTCACCGAGGCGCTCGGCGTCCGCGCGGTCGTTCCGCTCTGGATCCTGCACCAGCTCGTCGTGCTCGGGCGCGTCACCCTGCGGGCCTCGTGGCTCGCACGCGCGTCGGCGCTCGCGGCGCGGCACCTCGCGCCCGCCGACTCACCTGCGCCGGCGGAGCTCGCTCAGGCGCGCAGCGATTTGTAGAGCTGATCGTACTGCCGTGCCGGACGCTCCCAGCCGCGATCGAGGCGCATGACGCGCCGGCGGAGCGTGGCCCAGCGCGGCGAGCCGTAGGCCGCGATCGCCCGCTGGAAGGCGCCGAAGAACGCCTCCGCCGTCGGCTCCTCGAACAGGAAGCCGGTGCCGGTCTCGAGCTTCGCGTCGCAGTCGACGATGGTGTCGACGAGACCGCCCGTGGCGTGCGCGACCGGCAACGCGCCGTAGCGCTGCGCGTAGAGCTGGACGAGGCCGCACGGCTCGAACCGGCTCGGGACGAGCGCGATGTCGGCCGCGCCGAACATGTGGTGCACCATCTGCTCCGGCGCGGAGCGAACGAAGGCCGCGCGACCGTGCGCCTTGCCGACCGCCGCCTCGAGCTTCGCGACGAGGGACGGATCGCCGTCGCCCGCGAGGACGAACTGCGCGTCGCTCCCGCGCGCGGCCCGCGGGAGGAGCTCGGCGACGAGGTCCGTCCCCTTCTGGGGCACGATGCGGCCGACGGACACGACGAGCGGCGCGGCCGCGTCGAGCGGGAGCCCGAGGGCCTTCTGGAGCGCGCCCTTGTTCCGCGCCTTGTTCGACGCATCCTCGGCGTCGAAACGCGCGGCGAGCGTCGAGTCCGTCGCGGGGTTCCAGACGCCGTAGTCGACGCCGTTCACGATGCCGGCGATGCGGCCCTTCGCGCGAAGCACGCCGTCGAGGCGCTCGCCGCCGAGCTCGGACGTGATCTCGTTCGCGTAGGTCGGGCTGACGGTGCTCACCGCGTCGGCTACGATGATGCCCTGCTTGAGGACGTTCACCTTCCCGTAGAACTCGATGCCTCCGACCGAGAAGTCCGCGTCCGTGAGGCCGAGCGTCCGGAGCTCCTCCTTCGGGAAGACCCCCTGGTGCGCGACGTTGTGGATCGTGAGGAGCGACGGGGTCTTCGCCCCGAGGTCCTTCAGGTACTTCGCGACGAGCGCCGTCGGCCAGTCGTTCAGGTGGACGAGATCCACGGGGACGCCCGTCTCCTCGCGCTGCTTCACGAGCTCGGCGACCGCCTTGCAGAGGACACCGAAGCGCTTCGCGTTGTCGGGGAAGTCCTCGCCCCGCTCGCCGTAGGGCGCGTGGCGGTCGAAGAGGCCCGGCGCGTCGAGGAGGATGATGTCGACCTGCGACGAGAGGCGGCCGTCGAAGACGGTGATGTCCATCCTCGCGTCCCCGAGCTTCACCGCGAGCGGCGTGAGCCTGCGGGCGACGAGGAGGCCGGCCTCCTCGAAGGCGGGGTACCGCGGGACCACGACCGTCACCTTGTGCCCGAGGCCCTTCAGGGCCTTCGGCAGCGCGGCGCTGACGTCCGCGAGCCCTCCGACCTTGACGTAGGGGGCGAGCTCCGTCGTGACGAAGAGGATCTCCATGGCGGGGGCGTGTTTAGCATGCGCCGGAGGAGGAGAGGAGCTAAGGAAGCGGGCGTGACCCGCCTGCGCGCGTCCGAGTCGGATTTCCTGCGTCCGGACGGCGTTCCGGAGGGGTCCGTCGTGAGCGTGTTCCGGGTCCCGCCCGAGCTCGCGGGGCAGCGACTGGACGTCTTTCTCCAGGGCCAGCTCCGCCGGACGAGCCGGACGCGGACCCAGTTCATCGTCCGGAACAGCGCGTTCGACGCGGCCGGCAAGCGCCTCCGCCCGAACCACCGCGTCCGCGCGGAGGAGCACGTCCTCCTCTGGCGGCCGCCTTGGGACGAGGATCCGGTCCCGACCGAGGTGCCCATCCTCCACGAGGACGCGCACCTCCTCGCGGTGGACAAGCCGGCGCTCCTCCCCGTCCACCCGACGGCGCGGTACCACAAGAACACGCTCATCAACGTGCTCAAGGCGAGTCGTCCCGGCGAGTGGCTGTCTCTGGGTCACCGCCTCGACCGCGAGACGAGCGGCGTGCTCGTCGTCTCGAAGACGCCCCTCTGCGACCGGACGCTGAAGAAGAACCTCGAGGGGCGCGCGAACATCCACAAGACGTACGTCGCGATCACGTGGGGGGTGCCGGATCCGTCCCTCGCCGCCGGCGTGGGTGGCGTCGTCACGGACGCGTCGGCCCTCGACGGCGCCGGCGCCTTCCGCTTCGAGCGATCCGTCGAGCTCGATCCCGTCGCGTCTCTCAAGGTGAAGATGCGACTCGGCGAGTCGAGCGACGCGCTCGAAGCCTCCACGCGCTTCCGCGTCGAAGGGACCCGGAGGAACGCCGGCGGTCGCGTCTACGCGCGCGTCCGGTGCGAGCTCGAGACGGGGCGCCAGCACCAGATCCGGCTCCACCTCATGGCCCTCGGCGCCACCATCGTCGGGGACAAGCTCTACGGCCCCGACGAGCGCGCCTTCGCCCGCGCGGCCGACGGCGAGCTCACGGACGAGGACCGCGAGATGCTCGAGCTCCCCCGCCACGCCCTCCACGCCGCCCGCCTGACGCTCCCGCACCCGATGACCGGCGACCCCCTCGTCATCGACGCCCCGCTCCCGACGGATCTCTCCGCCTTCTGGGACGCCCTCGTCGTCTAGTCGCTCACGGACAGTCGTTGGGCGCGCCCGGCGTGCCCTTGTCGGCGCCCGTCGCCCACGCGTTCGCGGACGCGCACCAGCTCGCCTTGGTCAGCGAGGCCGCGTAGGAGAGCGTCTTCAGCTGGATGCTCTTCCCGCTCATGCTCGAGAACCAGCCACCGTAGGGCGCCTGGGCGATGTCGGTCGCGCCGTCCCTCAGGGTGATCTTGCCCGTCCCCGCGTTCGTCAGGAGCACGCCCGACGAGGCGTCTGCCCCGGCGCCGTACTCGAACACGATCGCCGAGGACGGGACCTTCGCGCCGAGCGCGCCCGAGCTGCTCCGCACGAGCACGACGTATCCGCCGGCCGGTACCTCGACGCCCGCGCCGATCACCTTCGTGCGACCCGCGCCGTCCACGAGCGTGAGGCCGGCGAGCGAGCGCGACGAGAGCGCGGCGTTGTGGATCTCGATCCACTCCGTGGAGGGCTCGGGGGTCGACGGATCGTAGAGGACCTCGGTGACGAGGACCTCGCCCTGCGTTGGCTTCGGCGGGCTCGGGGGGGGTGATCCGGAGCTTCCCGACGAGCTCCCGCCGTCGGCGTCGGGCGCCGGTGTCTTCGCGCCGCCCGAGCTCGCGCTCGATCCCTCGCCCTCGCCCTCGCTGTCGCTCGCGGAGGCCGGGAGCGGCTGCGCGGGGCGAGGATCATAGGCAGCGTCGACCCCGGGATCGGTGGCGCCCAGGTCGGTCGCGAGATCCGACTTGTCGCCGACGGCGCATCCGGTCGCGGCGCTCGCGCCCACGAGCGCCACGCAGCCGAAGGCAGAGGCGACGAGGGCGGCAAGACGGCGGGTACGGCGCATCAGGCGCCAGGGTTATGTTCTCCGCGGCACCCCCGCGCAAGGTGATCTTGCCGGACACCGCGTCTCGTTACCGCCTCGTCACCGAACCGCGGAAAATCCGCCCGCGATCAGAGCCCTCGGGGGACCTTGGCGAGATCGAGCTGCTCCAGGGCGACCCGGATGAGCGCGCTGCGGTTCGCCTTCGTGACGCCGCGGGACTTGAGCTGGTCGACGAGCTCGTCGAGGTGCTCGAGGTCCTTCGTGTACATCGAGATGCAGATGACCTTGTAGTGGGTCGGCTTCGCCTTCTCGGGGTGCGAAGTCTTCACGACACGCGAGGCGGGCGGCGGAGCGTAGAAGGCGCCCGAGAGCACGCCCTCCACCTCGTCGCCGTCGAGCACGCGCGCGCCGCTCAGTCCTGCTCCGTCGTCTCGCACCGTCATGACGTCCTCCTCCTCGAACCCCTGGGCCGCGCGACTCATCCCGCCATCGCCTTCGCGTCGTCGTCCGCCTCGGCCTCGGGAGCGGTCTCCTCGAAGCGGCCCGTGACGATGCGGTCGACGACGGCCTGGTAGTCGGCCGCCGCGTGGGAGTCGGGCGCGTACTCGAAGATCGTCCGGCCCTGCGCGGGGGCCTCCTTGATCTTCGTCGTCGAGCGGATCGGCTGGAAGCAGCGCTCGCCGAAGTGCTCCTTCATCGTGCTCCACGCGTCGCGACAGATGCGCGCGCGGGCGTCGTAGAACGTCGGGAGCACGCCGTAGATCTGCACGGGGTGGTGCAGGAGCGAGTTGACGTTCTTCACCGTCTTGATGACCTGCCGCACGCCGACGAGCGAGAGGAAGTCGCAGGCGACCGGGACCAGGATGCCGTCAGCGAAGACGAGCGCGTTCTGGTTCAGGAGCGAGAGCGACGGCGAGCAGTCGAGGAGGATGATGTCGTAGTGCGCCTCGGCCGCGGCGAGCCGCTCCTTGAGGACGCGGTCACGGTTCTGGCGACCGGCGAGGTAGAGCTCGGCGGCGGCGAGGGTCTCGTTCGACGGCAGGAGATCGAGGTTCTCGCGGATCTTCACCGCGACGTCCTGCGGGCGGAGGCCCATGACGAGGCAGTGGTAGAGCGTCTTCTCCGCCTTCACGCCGAGGGAGACGGCGACGTTGCCCTGCGAGTCGGTGTCGACCAGGAGGACCTTGAAGCCCTTCGCGGCGAGGCCGGCGGCGACGGAGACGGAGGTGGTGGTCTTGCCGGTGCCGCCCTTGTGGTTGAAGATCGCCATGCGGCGGGGGCCAGCGATGGCGGGGCGCGGGAGGGAGGTGACCGGGCGGGGCGAGGACGCGGGGGGCGCGGCCGCCGCCGCGGGGACGGGCGCCGGAGAAGAGACGGCGGGCACGGGCACGGGCACGGGCACGTGGGAGGGGAGGGTCATGCCGCCGAGGCGGGCGCCGCCGGCTTCGGCGAGGATCTGCGAGCGGCAGCCCTCGGAGCAGGCGTAGCGGGCCTCACCCTTCACGCGGATGACCTGCGAGACGAGCTCGACCGTGAACCGCTTGTTGCAGGCGGTGCAGACGACCCCGCCGGCCATCTCCCCGCGCAGGCTCTTGCCGTGGCAGGCCTGCGAACAGAAGAAGGAGAACGCGCCGTCGCGTTCCTCCATCTGGTAGCGGAACTGCACCTCGAACGGCTTCGCGCAAACCGTACACGTCTCGTGCATGCCGGGCATGCACCACCGGTCGCATGTCTGGAGGGAGCGGGCCAAATAAGTGACGAACCGCCGCGCACGCGGCTGGTACGTTCGGAGCCGGATGAGCGGCGCCGGAGTCCGATTTCCCGTGAGCCGCTCACGGCTTGCGCTCCTCGCGTGCGGGATGATGGCGTGCGGCGCGCCGGGGCACGCCGCATCGCCGCACGCGCCCGCTCCCCTCACCTGCTCGGCGCGCGTCGTCCACGTGAACGGGACGACCTGGCGTGCGGAGTACACCTTCTCGGAGCCTGTCGGTTCCTTCACCTTCCGCGGCAGGCCTCATCCGTTCCGTGAGGGGTGGCGGCTCGCTCCGCCGCTACGCCTCGTGCACGAGGGCGAAAAACACGTCGTGATCTCGCCGTCGCCACGTCGATCGTTCGTCCTCGACATCACGGCGACGGACGAGCAGCCGGACAAGGACTACCGCCCCTTCGACGTCTTCACCGATCGCGGCACGCTCCTCTACACGGGCCACTTCGCGCTCGATCTGCCGGGGCATCTCGTGGTCGCCGCGGCGGAGGGGGAGGCCGTCCTCGTCCAGGGACATCCGCGCGCGAAGGAGGCGACCCTCGCGATGGGGGAAGACGGGACGTATGCGTACGTCGGCGGGCTGCCTCCCGTCGAGACGCGCGACGTCACCGCGGTCGTCGACCGGGGGTACCCCCCGTGGCTCCGCTCGGAGATCGACAGCCTGCTCCCCCCGCTCTTCGCGACGCTCACGACGGCGTTCGGCGGCGGCGCCGCGCGAGGCAAGCCGCTCCTCTTCGCGCGGTTCGGCCGTCATCCGGGGAAGGTCCGCGACCTCGGCGGCGGCGTCGTGCACCCCGGCGTCGTCGCGCTCGGGTTCGGCCTCGGCGACGAGCTCCTCCGCGAGCCAGAGGCGCTGCTCCGCCAGGACATCGAGCTCGTGATCGCGCACGAGATCGTCCACCTGTGGAACACCGACCGCTTCGAGCACGTAGGGGACGCGTCGACGGCCTGGATGTACGAAGGGTCCGCCGACGCGCTCGCGTTCCGGCTCCTCGCGACCCTCGGGATCTACGACGAGGCCACCCGTCGCGAGCGCGTCTCGACGGCGCTCTCCTTGTGTCTCCTCGCGCTCGCGGAGGGAAGCTCGCTGCGCGCGTCGGTCGCGCCTGGTCGCTCGCGGGACTTCTACACCTGCGGAGCGACCGCCGCGCTCGTCACCGAAGCCGCCGTCCGATCCCGCCTCCCCGAGGCCGACCTCCTCACCTTCTGGCGCGCGCTCTTCGACGCGACCGCCCCGCGCGGCGGTCGCTACGACGAGGCGCTCTACCTCGCGACGCTAGCGCGGCTCTCGGCCGATCGGGAGGCGACCTCTGTCGTCGACACCCTCACCCGCGGCCGGCTCGACGATCCCGAGCGGACCCTCACCTCGACCCTCGCCCGCCTCGGCGTCCGGACCGACCGGCGCCCGAACGGGGGCATCCTCCTCCCTCCCACGTACGAGGCGAAGGCAGGCCCCTTCGCCGTGCGCGCGCTCCTCCCCCCTGCGTGCGCGGCCGCGCTCGCCTTCCGTGGGAACCACGCCGCCCATCCGCAGGTCACGAGCGACGCCTGCGCTCCTCTCGCGCGCGGCGACGTCGTCGTGAGCCTCGCCGAGATCGACGTCGGCGCGGAAGGCGCGCGCGCCTGGGACGCGGCCTTCCTCGCCTGCGCGCGCGACGGACGCGTCCGGATCGGGAGGAAGGACGCCGGGCCCCTCGACGTGCCGTGCGCGAGCGTCCCGCGCGCCCGCCCGGCGTACGTCGACGTCAGTGCCGGAAGTGGCGCGCGCCGGTGAGGATCATCGCGAGGCCGAGGCGATCGGCCGCGGCGACGACGTCGGCGTCCTTCACGCTGCCGCCCGGCTGCGCGATCGCGGTGATGCCGCGCGCGGCGGCGGCCTCGACCCCGTCGGGGAACGGGAAGAACGCGTCCGACGCGAGCACGCTGCCCTGCGACGCGTCCCCTGCCTTGTCGCAGGCGATCTGCACGGAGACCACGCGTGACATCTGACCGGCGCCGACCCCGACCGTGACCTCGCCCTTCGCGAGGACGATGGCGTTCGACTTCACGTGCTTGCAGACGCGCCAGGCGAAGGCGAGGCCCTTCCGCTCCTCCTCCGTCGGCGCGCGCTTCGAGACGACCTTGCCGTTCTCGACCTCGCCGGCCGCCGTCGCGTCGCGGCTCTGGACGACGACGCCGCCCGAGACCCGCTTGTACTGGAGCGCCTCGTGGTCGGCCGCGAGCCAGGGCCCGGTCGCGAGGAGGCGGAGGTTCTTCTTCGCCCGGAGCACCTCGAGGGCGGAGCCGGAGAAGGCCGGAGCGACGACGCACTCGAGGAACGTCTCGGCGAGGAGCTTCGCGGTCGCCTCGTCGACCTCGCGGTTCAGGGCGACGATGCCGCCGAACGCGGAGAGCGCGTCCGCGTCGCGTGCGGTCTTGTAGGCCGCGTCGAGGGAGGTCGCGACGGCGACGCCGCACGGGTTCGTGTGCTTCACGACGACCGCCGCCGGCCGATCGAACTCGCGGACGGCCTCGAGCGCGGCGTCGACGTCGACGAGGTTGTTGAACGAGAGCTCCTTGCCGCCGGCGCCGAGGCTCTCCGCGCGCGCGATCGTCCCGGGCAGAGCGCCGCGCTCGACGTAGAAGGCGCCGGTCTGGTGCGGGTTCTCGCCGTACCGGAGGCCGTACGCGCGCTCGAACGGCAGGGTGAGGTACTGCGGGTACGCGCCCTCGTTCCCCGCGCGCGGCCCCGAGAGGAGCCCGCTGATCGCGGCGTCGTAGGCGGCGGTGTGGGCGAAGGCCTTGGCCGCGAGCTGACGACGGAGGCCCTCGGACACCTCGCCGGTCGCGGCGAGCTCCGCGAGCACGCGGTCGTAATCGGCCGGGTCGCACACGATCGCGACGCGCGCGTGGTTCTTCGCGGCCGAGCGGACCATCGACGGCCCGCCGATGTCGATGTTCTCGATCAGCTCCTCGAACGGCGCTTCCGGGTTCGCGGCGACCTTCTCGAACGGATAGAGGTTCACGACGACGAGGTCGATGAAGCGCCCGCCGATCTTCTGGAGATCGCCGTCGTCCGTCCCCTCCCGCGCGAGGATGCCGCCGTGGACGCGCGGATGGAGCGTCTTCACGCGGCCCCCCATCACCTCCGGCGATCCGGTGTAGGCCTCGACCGTCTCGACGGGGAGGCCCTCGGCCGCGAGCGACTTCGCCGTGCCGCCGCTCGAGAGGAGCGTCACGCCCCGCTGGGAGAGCGCTCGGGCGAACTGCACGAGACCGGACTTGTCGCTGACCGAGAGGAGGGCGGTACGGATCGGCATGGGCCGGACTTAGCGGGCCAGCCCGTGAGGGTCAACGCACGGCGTCATCCCGCGCGGAAAAGGGAACGGCCCGAGGAGACGCCATGTCTCCTCGGGCCGGGGGTGCAGGGGGAACGTGATCTTGCGGGGGGCGCTCGGTCACTCCGCGTCGAGGGCGGCGGAGGCGAACTCGTCGGCGTCGAAGTCGGGCTCGGCCTTGGCCTTCGTCTCCTCGACCTCGTCCTCCTCCTCCTCCTCGTCCTCTTCGGGAGCGGCGAGGACGGGGAGCCGGCGCTTGCCGACCGGGCCTTCGTCGACGTAGTCGCGGAGCGAGCTCATCTCGCGGAGCGCCTGGAGCTTCGCGAGCCCCTTCACCTCCACCTGGCGGATCCGCTCGCGCGTCAGGTTCATGATCGCGCCGACCTCCTCGAGGGTCGTGCCGCCGCGATCGGCGACGTCGAGCGCGCACGTCTCCGTCATCTCCCAGACCTCGAGGTCGGGGAAATTGAGCTTGATGGCGCCCGTCCTCGCCGAGACGTCGAGGTAGAGGTGATGCTTGCACGAGACGAACGGGCACGGCCGCTCGCCGTTCGCGCACTCCGCACGCGTCGTCGGCTTGAGGACGTCCTCGACGTCCGGGTAGAGCATGCGGCCGAGCTCGAGCTCGCGCTTGGTCATGCGCTTCACGCTGATGGTGCGCGCCCGCACGTCGCGCTTGCGACGCGAGCGACGCTGCTCACGCGTGACGGCCTTCTCGTCCACCTGCAGCGCCAGAGCGCCCTCGGTCGCGGGAGCCGACTCCGAGGCGACGCCCAGATCCTCGGCGTCGTTCCCCTGCTCTTCCATGACGTCCTTCGGGTTCATTGCTCCTCCCACGCTGCCTCGAGTCACATCCGTACCGAGAGCGACGCGAAGGGCGCGCACGTCTCCCGGGCGTCGCGGCGAGCGGGACGCTTGTCCCACTCCGCGGCACCTTGCCTTCCCCACCCTCACCGTCGCGAGCGCCTGGAAGCAGCGCTCGGAAGCTCGTCACGCCGTGCGAGCCGTCACCTGACGCGCACGCAGTCGAGACTGCGTGGCGACGAGCGCCCCCTCGAGTCGGCGTGCCTCTCGATCCGTCGTCCGCTCCACACCCGCGAGACTCGCCTCGAGCCGGCGCGAGATTTCCTCGACGTCGTTCGTGACGACCAGGATTTCCCGGTTGATCTCGTCTTGCGTGAAGGTGGCGATCATCGTCCGAGAGTCACTCAAAGATGGAACACGCGCGCTCCCGTTCGCGACTCCGCCCGCGCGCTCTCCCGAGAGGACTCGGCCCCTCGGAGAACCCCGGCAAGTCGCGACGTGAGCGTTGATAGAGACCCTCGCCTCCGGTCGTCCCGACGCTTCGGTAGGACCACGACGAGGTCGCCTGGCGGTCCTTCGTGGAAGGAACCGCCGGCGTAGCTTCCGACGGGGCTGACTCTATTCCGAGGGCATTTCGCGGGTCAACGAGGCGCTCGCGTTTTTTTTGCCACTTTCCATTATGGAACTGTGTTCGCGCAGTTGGATCGTTGGCGTGACAAACTATGTCATGCCCCTGCGACGTCGAGACGTCACGTCACGGACGAGCTTCCTTTCGACCTTCGTCACGACCTCGCACCGGAGGTCGTCGGCCGATCGCATCGCGTAGGGAAATCGTCGCGCATCGCGAGCGCTGGGATCAAATTCCCGCCTGCACCCACGCTGCCGTGCTACCCGCTGGGCGGACGACGAGACCGAGCATGTTGCCTTCGAAGGACGTGACCACGCGCGGCGCGCGCATCCGCTTCGTCGAGGCCGGCGCAGGCCTACCCCTAGTGCTTGTGCATGACGTGCTCGCGAGCCACGAGATATGGGAGCGCGCGGTCCACGCGCTCGCCACGTCTTTCCGAGTCATCGCCCCCGACCTCCCCGGCTTCGGCGCGAGCGAGAAGCCGGACCCGCTCCGCTACGCCTACGGCTACGACGCGTTCGCCGAGAGCGTGTTCGACCTCGTCGCCGCCCTCGGCCTCGGGCGCGTCGACGTCTGCGGCCACGGGATGGGCGCCGGCGTCGCCCTCACGCTCGCGGCGAAGCACCCCTCCGTCGTCCGGAAGCTCGTCCTCGTCGACGCCCTCGTGCACGGCGTCGAGCCTCCGCTCGCGCGCGCCGCGCGTGTCCCCGTCGTCGGCGGGCTCCTCTGGCGCCAGATCGTCGGCCGCGCCCTCTTCGGCTCGTTCGTCGCGGGCTCGACCTATTCCGGCGCGAAGGCGGTGCCTCCGGGCCGGCTCGATGCGCTCTACACGAGCTTCAGCTCCCCTGCCGCTCGGCAGGCCGCGCACGCGACGCTCGTCGCGGTGGGGGATGGACGACCGCTCGCCGCGCGTCTCTCCCGCCTCGTCGCCGACACCCTCGTCGTCTGGGGACGCGACGACGAGCTCGCGTCGGTCGATCAGGGCCGTCGCCTCGCGCGCGAGCTCCGCGGACGGTTCGAGGTGCTCGAGTGTGGTCGTTGCCCACCCGACGAGGTGCCTGATCTCTTCGTGAGCGCGCTCACCGCGTTCCTCGAGAGCCCGCCCGCGTCGCGCGGCACCCCCGCCCCGCCGTCCGTGAAGCCGTCCCTCTCGCGCGCCCGCGTCGGAGATGTCTGACCGACCGCGCGACGCCCTCCGCCGGTTCCTCCGGCATCGCGCCGCCGCCGTCGGCGCCGGGATCGTGCTCTCCCTCGTCCTCTTCGCGCTCGTCGGCCCGCTCCTGTCCGGTCACGATCCGAACGCGAGCGACTTCGCGCGCGGGATAAGCCCCAGAGACCTCCCCGTCGGCCCGAACGGGACGTTCTGGCTCGGCACCGACCGCCTCTTCCGCGACGTCTTCACCCGCCTCGCGGTCGGCGCGCGGGTCTCGCTCTTCATCGCCTTCGCCGCCACGATCCTCGCGACCGGCATCGGCGCGATCGTCGGGATGGCCGCCGGCTGGCTCGAAGGGACGGTCGTGGACACCGTCCTCATGCGCCTCGTCGACGTCGGGCTCGCCTTCCCGTTCCTCCTCCTCGTCATGGCCCTCGGCGCGGCGCTCGAGCGGACGACGGCGACGTCGATCTTCCTCACGCTCGGCCTGACAGGGTGGCTCGGCACCGCCCGCCTCGTCCGGGCGAAGACGATGCAGGTGCGGACGCTCGACTTCGTCGTCGCGGCGCGGGCGCTCGGGGGCAGCACCTTCGAGATCCTCCTCCGGCACGTCCTCCCGAACGTGGCCGGCCCTCTCCTCGTCATCGCGACGATCTCGGTCGCCCAGATGATCCTCGCCGAGAGCGTCCTCTCCTACCTCGGCGCCGGCCTCGCGCCGCCGACGGCCACGTGGGGCTACATGCTCTTCGACGGGCAGCCCTACGTGAACGTCGCGCCTTGGATCGCGCTCGCGCCGGGCTTCGCGATCCTGCTCGCCGTCCTCGGCTTCAACCTCCTCGGCGAAGGGCTCCGCGATGCGGTCGACCCCCGGAAGGACTGACGTGCGCTCGCCGCTCGCGGCCGTCCTCGCGTGCGCGCTCCTGGGGTGCGGGACCGATCTCCCTGCGCCGATCCCGGCGGCGACCGACGGCCGCGCGCCGCAGCGAGGCGGCGTCCTCGAGCTCGCGAGCTTCGCGGACGTGCGAGGGCTCGATCCCGCGAACCTCTCCGACGGCCTCGCCCCGCAGATGCTGGCGGCGATGTTCGCCGGCCTCGTCGACTTCGCCGACGACGGCTCGCTCGTCCCCGACCTCGCCGAGCGCTTCACGGAGGAGGACTCGGGCACGACCTTCCGCTTCGTGCTCCGGCAGGGCGTGCGCTTCCACGACGGCGAGGAGGTCACCGCCGAGGACGTGAAGCGGAGCGTCGAGCGGGCGCTCCACCCGAGCGCGCCGAACCCGTTCGCGAGCTACTTCGAGTCGATCGCGGGGTTTGCCGACTACCAGGGCAAGAAGGCGGAGCACCTCGAGGGGGTCGTGGTCGAGGGCCGCTACCTCGTCACGTTCCGGTTGTCGCGCCCCGACGCGATCTTCCTCCCCGTCCTCGGGATGCCCGTCCTCCGGCCCACGTGCCGGAGCGCCGGCGACCGCTACGAGGACACGTGGCTCCCGTGCGGCGCGGGCCCCTTCAAGCTGCCGCCGGGCGGGTGGGACCACGGGCGGCAGCTCCGTCTCGTCCGCCACGAGGGCTACTTCCGCCCCGGGTATCCGCTCCTCGACGGCGTGCGGTGGACCTTCAAGGTCAACCAGACGAGCCAGCGCTTCAAGATGACGCGCGGCGAGCTCGACGTGATGCGCGATTTCCTCGCGCCGGACCTCATCGCCTTCCAGAACGATCCGCGCTGGAAGCCCTTCGGCGCGTTCGAGCCGGACAAGCAGGTGAACGGCGAGGCGATGAACGTCGAGGTGCCCCCGTTCGACAACGTGGAGGTGAGGCGCGCCGTGGCGGCCGCGATCGATCGCGAGCAGCTCCGGCGGGTGCGGCCGATGAACCTCCGCGTGCAGACGAAGCCCGTGCCGAAGGGCGTCCCCGGCTACGACGCGGAGCTCCCTGGCCAACGCTTCGACCTCGACGCCGCGCTCGCACACATGAAGAAGGCGGGCCTCCCGTTCGATCCCGCGACGGGCAAGGGAGGGTGGCCGCACCCGATCCCGTACCTCGTCTACAAGGAGGGCCTCAGCGAGGCGACGGGCCAGGTCCTCGCCCAGCAGCTCGCGCGCGTGGGGCTCCGCCTCGAGCTCCGCATCGTGAACTACCCCACCTTCGTCGCGATCCGTGGCCGGCGGAAGCAGGCCGCGATCGCCCCGGGCTTCTGGCAGCAGGACTTCCCCGACGCGCTCTCCTTCCTCGAGCCGCTCTGGACCACGGGGGCGATCAACGACGAGGACTCGAACAACACGTCGTTTTACTCGAACAAGATCTACGACGAGCTCGTCGAGAAGGCGCGCCGCGAGCCGTCGGCCGAGCGCCGGAAGAGGCTCACCTCCGAGGCGCAGCGGATCCTCGTCGACGAGGCGCCCTGGGCCTTCACCTACGGTTACCAGTGGTACGTCCAGCAGCAGGCGTACGTCCGCGATCAGCGGCAGCACCCCGTGTGGAGCCTCGACGCGACGAAGGCGTGGATCGATCGCGCGTCGGGCCCCGTCTCGGCGCGGCGGCTCTTCGGGCGTGAGGCGTTCGCGTCGATCTTCGGCGACGGCGACGGCGAGACGCGGAGGCGGCCGTGATCGTCCGGCTCGGCCGGCGCTTCGCGTGGAGCGTGCTCGTCGTCTGGGCGACGGTGACGATCGCGTTCCTCGTCAACAACTCCCTCCCCTCCGATCCGGCGCGGATGGTGGCCGGGCCGCAGGCGCGCCCTCAGGACGTCGAGCGCATCCGGAAGGAGCTCGGCCTCGATCGACCGCTCTACGTGCAGTACGCACGCTTCATGACGCGACTCCTGCACGTCGGGCCGAGCGACGTCGACGCGAAGGACGCGGTCCACGGGACGTGCGCGACGTTCGGGCCGATCCACGTCGATCTCGGCAAGAGCTTCCAGCAGCGGCGCGCGGTGACGAAGGTGATCGGCGAGCGCCTCCCACGCACGGTGATGCTCGCGCTCGCGGCGGCGTTCGTGCAGGCCCTCCTCGGGATCGTCTTCGGCACGATGGCCGCCGCGAAGAAGCGCACGCTCGTCGACGCGCTCGCCGTGAGCGGGAGCCTCCTCGGCGTGAGCGCGCCCACGTTCGTGACGGGGCTCGTCCTCCAGTGGCTCCTCGCCTACAAGCTGCGGCTCCTCCCGCTCGACGGCTACGGCGAGACGATGCTCGATCACGCGAAGGGGATCGTCCTCCCCGCGCTGACGCTCGGGATCTTCGGCGCCGCGTACTACACGCGCATGGTCCGGGACGAGATGCTCGGACAGCTCGGGCAGGACTACGTGCGGACGGCGCGCGCGAAGGGCGTCTCGCCGCTCGGGGTGGTCGTGCGGCACGCGCTCCGGAACGCGCTCGTGCCGATCGTGACGATCCTCGCGCTCGAGGTCGGCGTGCTCGTGGGCGGCGCGATCGTGACGGAGGCGATCTTCCGGTGGCCGGGGCTCGGCTCGCTCAGCGTGGCGGCGCTGCTCGATCGCGACGGTCCGATGATCATGGGGTGCGTGATCGTGACGAGCACGTCCGTCGTCCTCTCGACGATCGCGGCCGACGTGCTCGTCGGGCTCTTGGATCCGCGCCTCCGGCGCGAGCGGTGACTCAGTCGAGGCCCGCGAGCGAGCGGCACTCGCTCGCGTGGGGGTGGCTCGCGGCCTTCGCGGCGCACTGCTTGTAGGCCTCGAGGGCGGCGCCCTTGCGGCCGCTCGCGTGGTACGCGGCGCCGAGGGTGAGCCAGGCGTCGGCGTTGGAAGGGTCTTGCTTCGTCGCGCGGAGGGCGAGCTCGACGGCGCGGCCGGCGTTGCCCTTCTCGAGGACGGTCTGGGCGGACTGGGTGTCGGACTCGGCCTTCGCCGTGGCGGAGGAGGAGACGGGGGCCGCGGAGGCCGAGGCCGAGGCGGACGCGGAGGCGGAGGCGGGCACCGCGGAGGCGGCGGGGATCGAGGTCGCGGCGGGGGCGGCGGTCGGGATCGAGGTCGGGGCGGCGGTCGCGGCGGTCGGGGCGGCGGTCG
>JALHPN010000092.1 GCA_022842465.1 Polyangiaceae bacterium
GAAGAACTGCGGCGCTCCGGGCCAGACGAAGGACGGCACGAGCGGCGGCGCGTCGAGCGGCACGAGCGGCGGCGCGTCGAGCGGCACGAGCGGCGGCGCGTCGAGCGGCACGAGCGGCAAGGGCAAGGCCGGGGGCCACGAGTACACCTGCAAGAAGGACAAGAAGGGCAACAAGGCCTGTCAGAGCGTGCCGTCCTGCGCGAAGGGCTCTCACCCATCGTCCTGCGGCGCGTGCGTCTCGGACGGCGACGGCGCCAGCGAGTGCCTCCCGCAGAGCGCGGGCGGCTGCTGGGTCACGGGCGGCGGCTTCGTGGTCGCGCCGAACGCGGTGACGGGCGACGCCGCCGACGGTCACGACAACTTCGGCGGCAACGCGAAGCCGATGAAGGACGGCACGATCAAGGGCCACTGGAACCACGTCGATCACGGCACCGGGAACCACGCGAAGGGTCGCCCCGAGTACATCTACTGCCGTCAGGTCGACGAGCCGGGCCCCGGCGGGCCGGGCGCGAAGAAGGGTTTCACGATGAACCAGGTGTACTTCGGCGGCCCGGCCGAGTGGCGCGACGCGGCGACCGGCGCGTGGGGCGGCGGCTACTGGTTCGACGTCGTGGCGAAGGACCACGGCGAGCCCGGCAGCGTGCCGAAGGCGAAGAACGGGTTTTTGCCGGACACCTACCACTTCACGATCCGGCTCATCGACGACCCGGCGAACAACGCGTCCGGCACGAGGATCTACGAGACCCAGGGTGAGCTCCAGGGCGGCAACATCCAGCTGCACCCGCCGAACAACGGTCACCCGGCGACGCAGTCGACGCTCCCCGCCTGGGTGAGCCTCGAGCCCTGAGCGCGCGCGCGACTGCCGGCACGGTCGACTTCTTCTTCCCTGACGTGACGAGGAGAGAGCCATGAAGCGGACGTTCGTGGGTGTGGTGTCGTGCGCGCTCTTCGCGGTCGCCTGCGGGAGCAGCAACGACTCGACCTTCGGGGACGAGGGCTCGAAGGACGCCCCGAACGGCGTCCCCGTGGGCGCCGACCTGGGGGAGATCGGCGTCAAGGGGACGGGCTCCGCGTGCGTGGGCGAGGTCGCGAGCGCCAACCTCGCGCCCACGAACCTCGTCTTCATGTTCGACCGGTCGGGGAGCATGGGCGACCCGGCGCAGGGCGGCGATCCGAGCCAGAAGTGGGTGCCCCTCACGTCGGGGATGAAGGACTTCTTCGCCGACGCGTACTCCACCACGATCCGCGCCTCGCTCCAGTTCTTCCCGGAAGGGGACGTCCCGAGCAGCACGGACACCGAGGCGGACGACATCGCGCAGGAGTGCACCTACGCGTACGCGAGCCCGAAGGTCCCGCTCACGCTCGCGACCGACCCGGCGATCGTGAGCGCGATCGACGCCACGAAGCCGAGCGGCGGAACGCCGACGGTCCCGGCGCTCGAGGGCGCTGTGACCTACGCGAAGCAGGTCGCGAGCGAGCGCCCGGGCGACAAGACCGCGGTGGTCCTCGTCACCGACGGTATGCCCGGCTACTTCACGCAGGGCGCGTTCCAACCCGGCTGCGTGGAGAACGACGTCGCGACCGCGGCGTCGATCGCCAAGGGCGCCCGAGACGCGTCGATCGCGACCTACGTGATCGGCGTCGGTTCGCGCCTCGACAACCTGAACGAGATCGCCGCCTCCGGCGGGACCGCGAACGCGATCATGGTGGACACCTCGGACCCGGCGAAGGTGAAGGGCGACCTCGTCGCCGCGCTCGACACCATCCGTCGCCGCGAGGTCACCTGCGAGTTCTCCGTCCCGCCGCCGCCGAGCGGCCAGGAGCTCGATCCGACCGCCGTCAACGTCGTCCTCGCGGGGCAAGACGGCGCCGAGCGCGTCCTCGCCTACAGCAAGGAGTGCACGACGGCCGACGGCTGGCGTTACGACGACGCCGCGAAGCCTTCGCGCATCCTGCTCTGCTCGGCGGCCTGCGACGCGGCGCGTGCGTCCTCGCTCGGCAAGGTCACGCTCGCGTTCGGGTGCAAGACGCGGGTCGAGGTGCGCTGACTCCGCGGGACCGTGCTATCCGCCGGGGGCATGTCGCTCGCGGATCTCGAGAGGCTCGGCGCGTTCTACCTGGGCCGGACCGCCGAGGGACCGTACCTCTACGAGTCGCGTCACCTCACGACCCACGGCGTCGTGATCGGGATGACGGGGAGCGGCAAGACCGGCCTCTCCGTCGCGCTCCTCGAGGAGGCCGCGATCGACGGGATCCCCGCGATCGTCGTCGATCCGAAGGGAGACCTCGGCAACCTGCTGCTCACGTTCCCCGCGCTCGCGCCGGAGGACTTCGCGCCGTGGGTACCGCCCGGCGCCGATCCGGCGAAGGTCGCGGCGACGTGGAAGGAGGGACTCGCAGCCTGGGAGCAGGACGGCGCGCGCATCGCGCGGCTCCGCGCTACGGCGGACGTCGCGCTCTACACGCCAGGGAGCCGCGCGGGGCGGCCACTCTCGATCCTGGCGTCGCTCGCGTCGCCGCCGCCCGACGTGCGGGAGGATCGCGACGCGGTCGCCGAGCGCGTGTCGCAGGTGGCGACGAGCCTCCTCGGTCTCGTCGGCGTGAAGGCCGAGCCCGGGAGGAGCCGTGAGCATGCGCTCGTCAGCGCGATCCTCGCCCGGGCGTGGGCGGCGGGGGAGGACCTCGACGTCGCGGGCCTCGTCGCGCGCGTCCAGGACCCGCCGTTCACGACGGTGGGCGTCCTCGATCTCGAGTCGTTCTTCCCGAAGAAGGAGCGGTTCGAGCTCGCGGTCGCCTACAACGCCCTGCTCGCGTCGCCGGGCTTCGAGGCCTGGCTCGAGGGCGAGCCCCTCGACGTCCAAGCGCTCCTCTGGACGAAGGAGGGCAAGCCGCGGATCTCGGTCCTGTCCATCGCGCATCTCGGCGAAGCCGAGCGGATGTTCTTCGTCTCGCTCCTGCTCGGCGAGATCGTGACGTGGATGCGGAGGCAGCCGGGCACGCCGTCGCTCCGCGCGCTCTTCTTCATGGACGAGGTCGTCGGGTACTTCCCGCCGGTCGCGGTGCCGCCTTCGAAGCCGCCGCTCCTCCTCCTCCTGAAGCAGGCGCGCGCCTACGGGCTCGGGATCGTGCTCGCCACCCAGAACCCGGTCGACCTGGACTACAAGGGCCTCTCGAACGCCGGGACATGGCTCATCGGCCGGCTCCAGACGGAGCGAGACAAGGCGCGTGTCATCGAGGGCCTCGAGGGGGCCGCGAGCGGGGGCGGCTTCGATCGGGGGGAAGTCGAGCGCGTGCTCGCAGGCCTCCAGAAGCGCCATTTCTACGTGCACTGCGTGCACGAGGACGCGCCGGTGATCCTGGAGTCGCGCTGGGCGATGTCGTACCTGCGCGGCCCGCTCACGCGCGAGGAGATCAAGAAGCTCTCGAAGGCGGAGCGAGGGTCGACGTCGCCCACCGGGACGTCGCTGATGAGCGCTGCGCGCGCTCCGAACGCGGCGGAGACCGGCGCGCGCCCGGTGCTCCCGCCCGGCGTCGACGAGGTCTTCTTCCCGACGACGAAGCCGTCTCCTTCCTATCGGCCCGTCGTCGTCGGGGCCGCGCGCGTGTCCTTCGAGGACGCGCGGTCCAGCCTCGACTTCTCGCGCGAGGTGATGTTCGTCACCGCGGCGACCGACGGGCCCGTCGCGGTCCGCTGGGAGGACGCGAAGTGGGCCGGTCACGTGCAGGCTCGGGAGCTCAGGACCGAGCCCGCCCCCGGTGCACGCTTCGCGACGCCGGCGGCCGCGATGCTGGTACCGAAGAGCTACGCCGCGTGGTCGAAGGAGCTCGCGGCGTGGCTCTCGCGGACGCAAGGCATCGCGCGGTGGAGGTACGCGAAGACGTGGTCTCTGCCGAACGAGGACGAGCGCGTCTTCCGCGCTCGCCTCGCGCAGACGGCCCGCGAAGCGCGGGACGGCGCCACGGCGAAGCTCCGCGAGAAGTATCGAACGAAGCTGGAGGCCCTCGCGGAGAAGATCCGGGGCAAGCACGCGACGTTGCAGCGAGAGCAGGCAGAGGCGACCGCCGCGAACGCCGATCTCACGGCGTCGGCGGTCGGCAGCGCGCTCGGGATGCTGACGGGAAGGCGCGGGATGGCCGGCTTCACGTCCGCGGCGAAGGGCGCGAGCCGCGCGAAGAAGGCGGCGGGCGACGTCACCCGCGCGAAGGAGAACCTCGATGCGCTGACGGAGAAGTATCGCGCGCTCGAGGCCGAGGCGGCCGCAGAGCTGGCCGCCCTCGCGGCGGAGACGGATCCGGCGACCGCGCCGCTCGAGCACGTGGTGACGAAGCCGAAGAAGACGGGCGTCGCCGTCCAGCTCTGCATGCTGGCGTGGCTTCCCGAGTGAGCAGACTCACCCGGGCTCGTGAGCGAGCACGAAGGCGAGCGCGTCGCGCATGACCTCCTCCATGTCCGCGGAGTAGAGGTGGCCCGTCTTCTTCATGACGAAGAGGCGCGCGGGGAAGCCGGCCTTCTCGAGCTTCTCGACCGAGCCGCGCTGCCCCTTGATCTGATCGCCGAGCTCTCCGCCGACGAACGCCACGGCGCGGACCCCCGCCTTGCGGAGCGCCGTCGCGTCCACGGGCGCGTCCGCCTCGACGAGCACGAGGTACGGCCAGCGACCCGGGTGACGCAGCGCGATCGGCACGGCCGCGTAGGCGCCGCGCGAGTAGCCCGTCAGGATCGCGCCCTCGCGCACGAGGGCCCCCGGACGTCGGGCCCCGACCTTCGCGATCGCGCTCTCGAGGTCGGTGTCCATGACGCGGAGGAGCTCGGGCCACGTCGCGGCGTCCCAGCTCGGCGGGCCGACCGGAGAGTCGCCGCACCTCGCGTTGCCGGTCGGACAGACGAGCGCGCCGATCGCCGTGCCCGCGCCGAGCCACGTACCGCAGGCGTACGACGGTGGCCCGCACATGCCGTGGAGATGCGCGACCAGACGGGACGGGGGAGCGCCGGCGTCGGCCTTCGCGAAGGCGAAGAAGATCGGGCGTCCGGGAGCGAGGAGGAGCTCGTGAGGACCGTCGATCGACGCGCGCGGGAGGATCGTCGGGCGCTCGGGCGCCCGCTCGCGGCCTGCGTCCGCTCCGCCGTCCGCGCCGACCGGCGCGCCGGTGTCCGCGGGAGAGGCGTCGGTCGCCTCGGCCGATGGGCCGGTCGGGAGCGTGCCGCCGCTCGCCGGGGAGGCGTCCGATCCCGCCGACCGAGCGCATGCGCTCACGGCGAGAACGGCTCCGGAAAGGGCGCCGTACCAGCGCCGTGCTCGTGACGGAACGAGCCGTGACGACGAGGCTTTCCCGTCGTCTGTCTTGGCCTTGGCGTCACGCATGGCGAACGTGGTAAGCGTTAGGGAAGGAACGTCGAACCGGATGAGCGACGAAGTACCGAAGGCGTACGAGACGGTCCGTCCTCCGGAGGGCGACGAGGACGTCTACAGCGCATCGACGAAGGTCGGGCAAGCCGCGCCGGAGATCCTCGAGCTCGTCCGGCAGGCCGAGGAGGACGCGGCGCTCAAGCCGGCGCGCGTCCCGACCGACGCGAGCCTCGGAGCATCCGATACGAAGGCGACCGCCCCTCCGCCTCCGGATCACCCGAGCGCGAGCGCTGCCGAGCACGCCGAACGTACCGAGAGCGGCGCGCCGCCGTCGGCAGCCCGCGGGGACGACGTGGCGACCGACGCGGCGATGGTGGCCGCGCAGGTGCCGCCGTCGACGGGCGCGAACGTGGTCGCGGCCTCGGACCCCGTCCGATCCGCGCAAGGGGTGCCCCCGCTCTCGATGGTCGTCCTCGCCGCGGCCGTCGCGATCGCCGGGTGGCTCGGCTACCAGGCGATGCATGCACCACCGGCCCCGTCGACGACCACGCCGCCCGGCGCGTTCGTGCGCTGAGCTCACCGGCGGAAGCCCCGGATCTGGAGCGCGAGGGCGTTGCGGAGGAGCGGGTCGAACGCGGTCTCGATGGTGGTGTGACCGCTGAGCCAGCTCATCAGCGCCATGAAGTAGAGGCCGAAGACGTTCTGCGCGCAGAGGACCGCGTCCAGGTCGCGCGCGACCTCGCCGGTCGCCTGTGACTCGCCGATCACGAGCGCGAGGCGATGGAGGAATCCGAACGTGAGCGTCTCGGTGCGGAGCGCGTTCGGACCGCGCGCGCCGGGGATGCCCCGCACGAAGGCCGATGCGACCTCGGGGTGCTCGCCGTACATCGCGAAGAGAGGGCGGAAGACGTGGAGCAGGCGCTCGAGGAGCGTCGCCTCGGGGGCCTTCGGGAGCGTGGAGAAGCCGGCCTCCACGGCCGCGGAGAGCCGCTCGTGCATCACGAGGAAGAGGAGGTCGGCCTTGTCGCTCGCGTGGACGAAGACGGTGCCGGCGGCGACGTTGGCGCGCGCCGCGATCTGGCCGGTCGTCGTCGTCGCGTAGCCCTGGGCGACGAAGAGATCCCAGGCCGCGCGTCGGATCGCGTCCCGCGTGTCGGCCATCTTGTCGGCGCGGGTCCGCTTCGCGGGAGGAGGGGAGCGTCGCCGTGTCGCCATGGGGTCTTCGTCAGTATACCCCTTGACGACGCCGCGTCGCGTCCCATACTGAGTTCACTCACTGAGTGTACTCACCATGAACGACCTCACGCTCCGCCAGGCCCGCGACCTCTACTTCGAGACCAACGGCTTCGGGCCGAACGGCGGGTACGACGACCCATGGGTCGACTTCTCGCTCGGCCCGGTCCCGTTCCCCTTCCCGAACACCCCGGCGCGCGTGCGGGCGGTGCGCTTCCACGATCTGCACCATGTGCTCACGGGGTATGCGACGAGCACGGTCGGCGAGTTCGAGATCGCGGCGTGGGAGCTCGCCGCCGGCTGCAAGGGGTTCGCCGCAGCCTGGGCGTTGAACCTCGGCGGCCTCCTCTTCGGGCTCCTCGTGGCGCCGCGCCGGACGGTGGCCGCCTTCTTCCGCGGACGGGGCGATCGGACCGTCTACGGTGAAGCCTACGAGGCGCTCCTCGATCTCCGCGTCGGCGACGCGCGCGCGCGCTACCTCGCGGCCGGGCCTCGCGCGGCGGGCCTCCGGGACGCCGCGCTCCTCGCCCTCGCCGCGGCCGGCGGCGTCGCCGTTTCGCTCCTGCTCCTCGCGCTGATCGTCCCGCTCGTGCCCGTCGGGCTCGCGACGAACGCGCTCCGGCGCCGCAGGCTGCGTCGCGAGGTGTCTCAGGCGCGCGCGATGGCGACGCGGCAGGGAGGTGCGTGATCGGCGAAGAACCCGAGCACGCGACGCGCCGACCAGCCCGTCACCCAGCTCGCCTCGTCCAGGCCCCCGAGCCAGCCGATGTGGCCACCGTGGGCCGTCAGCTCGAAGCGGATCGCACGCGACGCGGAGCTCGCCCACGGCCGGATCGTGTCGCCCGGGACCAGCGGGTCGTCCTCGGCGTGGAGGAGCAGGGTGGGGACCCTGACGCTCGGGAGCCACGGCCCCGCGCTCGCGGCCTGGTAGTAGTCGTCCACGTCGCGGAAGCCGAACATCGGACCGATGATCTCGCGGTCGAAGGCGCGGAAGCGCTTGATGCGGGCGAGGTCCTGCTCGCCGTAGCGCGCCTTCGCCGGGTGCGCGGCCGCGAAGGCGCGGGCGCGATCGAGGAGGCCGCGGAGCACGTGGAAGCGGTAGGGGAGGCACGTCCAGCCGTCCATCCGGGCGGCGACCCGGACGTAGTCGAGGGGGGCAGACACGCTCGCGACGCCGAGGACGGCGCGAGGCGCGAGATCTCCCCATTCGCCGGCGAGCTTGAGCGCGACGCTTCCGCCGCCCGAGAAGCCGAGGATCGCGACGCCGGAGACGCGCGGATCCTTCCCGAGCTTTCGCACGACCGCATCGAGATCGCTCGTGAGGCCCGCGTGATAGAGCGACGGCGCGTCCTCGACGCTCGTGCCCGCGCCCCGCATGTTCATGCGGACGGCGTGATACCCCGCGCGATGAAAGGCGGCGGCCGCGCGCATGCAGCAGTGCGAGTCCGCCGAGCCGGCGATGCCGTGGACGAGGACGACCGCGACGCGCGGCGAGACGATCGCCGAGGCGGCCCGCGCTCCCGCCCACCAGGCGTGGGCGTGGACGTAGCCGCCCTCGACCGGAACACGGAGCAGCTCCGTCTCGACGTCACCCGTCGGGCGCGTCGGCACGTGGATCGGAACGGCCGCCCCGATGGTCTGGACGTGCGCGCTGCGCAGCCAACGCGGGATGGGTAGCTCCGACCTCACCGGGGCGAGGTTCTAGCGCCGTCCACGCCGGATGCAACGTCGGATCGGAACGTTCCCGCGTCGCGCGGTGCGTCATCACCCCCGCGGCGGGATCGCTACCGCCGGCCCCCGCCCGCGAACGCAGGCTCGAAGGAAGCGCGCGCGCGCTCCAGGAGCGTGCCCACGGCCTCGATCGCGGGTCCGTACCGCGAGGCCTCGTCAGGCGGGGGCTCCTCGAGCGCAAGAATGCCCTCCCAGATCGAGCCGCTCTCAGGGATGCCGAGCTCCGATCGGACGGTCGCGAGGAGCGTGCGGACGGTCGTGATCTCCCCCCGCGCCTCGGCGAGGCTCCGTGTCCCCGCGCTCACCTGCTTCCGGAGAACGCACGCGTACGTGGCGCAGGCGGCGGGCCGGTCGGCGTAGGCGTCGCAGAGAGAGCCTCGGAGCGCGGAGCACGGCTGCGCCATCACCGGCGAGCCGTCTCGCTCGACGACGACGAGCCGCACGCGCGCGAGTCGCTCTCGCTCGTCCTCGGCGACGACGACGCTCCCGAAGAACGTCCCGTCGCAGCACAGCCCACAATCCATGCAGAGTACATCCGCGCGAGCCTGTCCGGGCCCGGGCTCGGGCATCGGTCGCTCGCCCGGCTCGAGCGCGGAGGAGGGATCGCCGAAGGCGGAGTCGACGGTCGCGCGCATGAGCGAGACTCTACGCCTTCGCGTCGGATCAGTCCCTGGCCGCGAGCGTCTCGAGCCGCGTCTTCACGCCCTCGAAGCGTGCGCCGCACCCGCCGCGTGCGGTCTGCGTCTTTCCGCGACTGCGAAGGGTGATGGACTGGCTCTGTCGGTCGGGACCGTTCGGGATGCACGCGTGCTTCGCGGCAAACGCGCTCTCGGCCAGCCCGAAGACCTCCGTGACGTCCGCGGCTGGGACGTCGCTCTTGCGCCTGCCGCCGCGGAGCTTCCCGTCGGCGCGCAGCGCGTACGTGTACGAGCGGCACGCGCCGGGCGGGCAGAGGCCCGGGTGAACCTCGAGCGTGAGCACTCCGTCCGCGGCGAGGCCGCCCGCGTCGTCGCCCGCGTCGTCGCCTGCGTCGACGGAGGGGGCGGCATCCGTCGCCGCCCCCGCGTCGCCTGGGGGGCCTCCGAGCGCGGTCGCGGCGTCCGGGGGCGGCGTCGCCGACGCGACCATCGGCGAGGCATCCGTCCCTCGCGTCTCCGGGCTCGCGCCCTTGCACGCCGCGAGGAGGAGCGGGAGGAGGAGGCGCGGGAGGCGCGGAGTCAACGCTTCGCGATCTCGATCACCGCGCCGTCGTCGGTGGGCGAGACCTTCGCCTCGTAGGCGTCACCTTTGGCGAGCGACGCGGCGAGCGCTTGCGCGACGCGCAGGGCCGAGTCACCGCGGCTCGGCGAGAACGTCGCCAGATGCGAGAAGTACCAGGCGTTCTTCCGGCGGTAGCTCGCGTCCTTCGAGAAGTCCGGCATCTCGTGCTTGTCGATCTCGAAGCTCACGCCGCGCGCGACCTCGTAGCTCACGTGCCGTGGATTCTGCGTCGGCTTCCCCATGTAGTCGATGAGCTGCGGCCCTTCGGCCGTGCCGCGGACGATGATGCGTGTGCCGGTCTCGTCCGGGTGGAGCGTGATGCCGGGGTCCGAGACGCGCGTCTGGATCCGAGGCGTCGGCACGGGAGCCTTCCCCTCCGCTTCGTTCGTCTTGCGCTCGGTCGCGTGCGTCTTCGGCGTCTGCGCGGCCTTCGGCTCGGTCGCGTGCACGGCGATCGTCTTCGGGAGCCGGGGCGTCACGGGCAGCGCGGCGCGTGGCGCGGCGACCTTCGGCGCAGGCGGCGGCGCCGCCGCAGGATGCGGGGTCTCCGCCGCGGCGACGGACGACACGACGAGGCAGGCGACGAGGGTGGGCAGCACGATCTTCATGGGGGGCTCCGCGGTAGTCGCCCGCGGTCGTGCAAGGTCGAGACCACGACGTCCCTGGAGACGTGCCTCGCATTTTCGCGCACGGCGAACCGCGCACGGTGGGGAAGGAGATCCACCCACATGCGGGGCAGCGCCATGCGCTCGGCCTGACGAGGAGGACGGGTCACTTCGCCAGGCGTCGCGCGCGCAGCGTTCGGCGGATGACGAGCTCGAGGTCCTCGAGATCGACGGGCTTGACGAGGAACGCGTCTGCCCCGAGCGCCGACAACCGGCGCCACTCGCTCGGTCCTCCTGCCGCGGTCAGCACGACGATCGCCGTCCTGCGCGCGCTGTCGTTCGCGCGCAGGGCCCGCGTGAGCGCGATGCCGTCCATCTCCGGCATCTCGAGGTCGACGAGCACGACAGGGAACGAGCCCTCGCGAAACCTGTCCAGGGCGGCGACGCCGTCGGCGACGGAGTCGATGACGGCGCGCGGGAAGCAGTGCGCGAGAGACGCCACGATGACCTCTCGCCAGTCCGCGTCGTCGTCGGCGACCAGGATGCGCTCGGGGTCGAGCGTGCCGCGGTGAGCCGCGACGAGCGCTTCGCGAAACGCAGCGACCGTCGGGTGTCGGTCGGAGGGATCCTTCGCGAGCGCCTTCGCGATCACGTCGTCGTACGTCGTGCCGAGCCCTGGACGGCGCTCGCTCGGAGGCTCGGGGCTCTCGACGACGTGCTTCGCCAGAACGTTCAAGGCGCTCTCGCCCACGAACGGCGGTCGACCCACGAGCAGCTCGTACGTCACGCAGCCGAGCGCATAGATGTCCCGCGCGTACTCGAACGGGGTCGCCTCCCCGTACGCCGTCTCCGGCGCCATGTACGCTGCCGTCCCGGCGGCCCCGGTCGTGGACACGGGACCCGCGAGGCACGCCAGCCCGAAGTCTCCGACGGCGACGCGGAGCTCGTCGTCGATGATGATGTTCGACGGCTTCAGGTCGCGGTGCAGCGTCTGCGATGCGTGAATGGCTTCGACGCCGCGACAGACCTGCTCGATCACCGTCACGACCTCGTCGGGCGTGGGCAGCGTGCCCTCGGGGTGATCCGTCAGCCACTCGGCCGCGGTCCGACCTTCGACGTACTCCATGACGAAGTACGGCGTCTCGCCGTGGTCTCCGAAGGCGTACACCGAGAGGACGTTCGGGTGCGCGAGGCGCGCCATGCCGCGCGCCTCCTCGAGGAACCGCGCGTGCACCTCGGGCAGCCTCACGGTCGCGGCGTTCACGAACTTGATCGCGACGTCGCGCTCGAGCATCTGGTCCCGCGCGAGGGCGACGACGCCCATGCCTCCGACGCCGAGGACGCGCTCCACGCGATAGACGCCCCCCACCACGTCACCTACGCGGACGCCGACGGCGGCGAGCGCGGCGAGCGCGGCGCGAGGATCCGGCGGCTCCGACCGCCTCGCAGGGGGGCGCGACGAGCTCACGAGGGCACGAGCGACGCGATCGTCATGGTGAGCGCTCCAGCTCGGCGGACGTTCCGACCCCGCAGAGCATAGGCCGTCCTGCCCCCACGCGCGACGTTGCCGCGGCGCCCGACATCGAACGCTTCGGAGACCTACGATGCCCTACGTCAACGTGCCGATCACGAAGGGCGCTACGCGCGCTCAGAAGGCCGAGATCGTCCGCGACGTCACGGAGTCGCTCGGCCGCGTCCTCGTGGCGGCGCAAGACGTAGCGCGGCCGGGCTTCACTCGAGCAGACTCCGCGCACGCGTCCAGTCGTCGAGCATGCACGCGCCGTGCTTTGCAAGGTCCTCGGCCGTCGCGGCGTCACAGTAGCGCCGGTGCAGTCGGAGCGCTTCGTCGAGGAGCGGCTTCATCTGGGCTCGGGTCTTCGTCTGCTTGAACGCCGTTGCGTACCAGGACGAGGCGCCGTAGCAGCTCGCGAGCCATCCTACCTCGTCTTGGCTTCCGCCGTCGCATGCGCGGGCGACGCGCTTGGCGAAGGCGTCGCTCTTCGGCTCGAGCACGCTTCCCCACCGGAGGTACGCCGTGAGCATCGAACACGCGTCGAGGCTGCCGAGATCGCAGCCTCGGACGTAGAGCGTCCTGGCCTTCTCTTCGTCGCCCCCGCCGAGCCCCACCTTCGGGTCGTAGACGAACGCGAGAAGTGAGCATGCGTGGCCGACGCCCCCGTCGCACGCGAGCCGGTAATAGCGCTCGGCGCGCTGTGGATCCGCGTCCTGGACATTGGCGCCGACCTGGACGCACGCTTCGAGATCGCCGCGATCGCACCGGGAGGCGGCCTCTCCGTCGTACGGGCGCTTCTTCCAGCTCGATGACCACGTACCCGCGCCGCGGGGTGCGGTGGCCGCGGAAGACTTCGAGAGCGGCGTCAGCGCGACCTTCACGAGCGCGGTGCACGCCTCGTCGCTCCCCGTTCGACACGCGTCAGGGTCGCCATCGCTCTTCGAGACGAGCCTGTCGCCGTGGGACGCTGCGCGCGCACCGAGCGAGAAGATCTCGACCGACGATGCGACGTCGCGACGCCTGCGCTCGACGAGCACGAACGCACCGCGCTGGTAGCTCGTGACGAGGTGCGTCGCGCCCGCGCAGTCACCGTGCAGGTCCGTCGTCGAGACGGGCAGCGCGGGCGCGGACGCGCGGCGACGTGTGACGACGGCGAGATCGAATACCCGGTCTTCCGAAGCGCCAGCCTCGAGCCTCGCCGTCAACGAAGGTGCCGAGAAGGGCAGCGTGGCGCCGATCTGCTCGCGCGTCGCGAGCCGCAAGACGTCTTCCTTCGGCGCCACGGCTTCGACCCGGTAGGAGCCCGGGGCCGTACAGCTCGGAAGGACGCGGACGGGTCCGGGGGGCTGATAGGAAACGACGGCGAGGGACCTCGTCGCGGTGGCCTCGAGGTCGGCGCGCGCCGATGTCGGCCAGTCGACGGCGTAGAGCGCACCGTCCGCCTCACCGAGCGCCTCGGCCGCGCGAGGCTGAGGGCTGGCGTGTCCACAAGCCGTGAGGAGCACCGTCACCGCGAGAATGCGCATCGCCGCTTGGACGTTACAATGGCCGGACCGATTCGAGCGAGCGGACATGGCCACGAACGACGATGGGGACGTTCCGCCGTCCAGGAGACCGACGCTCGACTCCTCCTCCGCAACGGCCACACGCTCGACTTCTGGGAGGAGCTCGAGTCCCGCACTCTGTCGCCGGCCACCCCGTGCGACGCGAGGTCTCTCCGGCGAGGAGAGGCGCTCCATCGCGTGCACCGGACCCGTGGCCTCGCCGCCTCGAAGCTCCGACGTCGCGACCCTCCGTCGCACTCTCTCGACAACGCGCGCCGACGACACGGGCCTCCCCAACGCCATCACGGACGGCTTCGACCTCGCCGCCCGTCCGGCCCCATCAAGTGAGAAGAGCCACTTGCAGGCCCCGCCCACCATCAAGTGAGAAGAGCCAGAGCCCGCCCGGCCCCGGGGCGCTCCGGCGAGGAGGGGTCTGGGGAGGGAGGCGCAGGTCCCTCCTCCGTGCTCGCCGTCAGGCGAACCTGGAGTCAGGCGAACCTGGAGTCAGGCGAACCTGGAGTCTGGAGCGGGACACGGGATTCGAACCCGCGACATCCAGCTTGGGAAGCTGGCACTCTACCAACTGAGTTAGTCCCGCAGAGCCACCCGTTCGTAACGTCGCCCGCGGACGGTGTCAACGGCCGAGCACGGGCCCGGGGGACCCGCGAAAAAAAGAAACGGCCCGGGGGTTCACCCCGGGCCGTCCCGCACTGCGCGGCGTCGTGGGAGCTCTTCATGCGGCTCCGGCGACGTCGGCCCTCCAGATTCTCAGAGGCGGCTCTGGCCGGCGCGGTCACACGCGGTGGGCTGCCCGGGACTCGCGTCCCGCGTCCACGCGCGCTGGTTACGCTCGACTCAGGAGCTCATCCCCCTGGGATGAGAGCCACAACGACTGTGCATGTCTTCTACCTCCTCCGGACGTGCCGGCGCCCGCGGGGAAGTGGACGAGCCACCCCTCTGGCGGACGTTTCCTGTATTGGGTCGGTACGCGTGGTCACCACGACCCGCGACCTCGACCGTTCCTCGCCACGCCCGCGGAGGTGACCCTCCGCCGGACCAGCCCGGGAACTGTCCGGACGCGGCCATGAAGAAGAGTGTAACACGCGGGATCGGTCGCGGCAGGGGAGGGGGCGAAGATCGCGAGCCCCTCCTCGCACACCGGCCCTCCGCTTCGCGAAGCTCTTCCTGAAGCTACTTCGCGGCGGGGGCCTTCGTTCGCGTCCCCGTCACCGTGTACGTGACGGCGCAGGGCAGGGCGGCGTAGTCGCCGCCGGACGCCGCGAGCTGATCCGTGCACTCGCCCGCGCCGGACGAGGCGCCCGGCGCGAAGCGGTAGGTGAGCGTCCCCTCGAAGCTCGTCGTCCTCGTCGCGTCCGTCACGGGCGCCCCTGCTGCGTCCGCGAGCACGACGTCGAGCACGTCCTCGCGCGCGAGCACGCAGGCCGGAGTCTGCGTCTTCGCGTCCGCAGCCCGGACCGTCTGCTCCGTGCGTGACGTGAGCGAGGCCTTCATCGCCGCGTCGATCTTCCCTTCGATCGGGAGGCCACCCTGGAGCCAGTACAGCGTCGCGCCCTCGTGCGAGAGGCGCACGTCGAAGGTCCACGGGTCCGGGACGGCCCCACACGTCGAGCTCGCGAGCGCGCCGGCGACGGCGAACGTCCCGAGCGGTGTCCCAGGGGCGTAGGGATCGCGCCCGGTGCACCCCAACGCCATCCACAGCCCGAGCGCACCGAACGAGAGACGCACCTTCACGACCTCATCTCTGCTATCCGGATCGTGTCGCGAGGGCCAAAATTACCAGGCCGAGATCCGTTCGATGACCTCCTGGGACACCCGCACGTTCACGCGCGCGCTCGCGGCCACGACGCTCGCGATGGTCGTCGTCTGGCTCGTGACCGCGGCGACCGACGAGGGCAACCTCACCCTCGCGACGCGCGCGACGCGCGTGATGCCGATCGCGCCGCTCGCGAGCGCGGTGGGCGCTGCGCTCGCGCTCGGCACGGCGCGCCTCCGCGACGAAGCCCGCGCGCTCGAGGCCCTCGGGCGCTCGCCGAGACAGATCGCCCTCTCCGCCGCGCTCGGCGCTGCGCTGCCGTCGGTCCTCGTCGCCTTCCTGCTCGCGACCTGGACGCGACTCGACGTGCAGGCGTTCTACCCGCGCGCCCCTCGCGCCGAGTCGTTCACGTGGAGCGCGGCGTCCTCCTCCTTCGAGAGCGCCGAGCTCCGCGTCCGTGTGGGGGAGGACGGCGAGGCGACGCCGCTCGAAGGCCCCGGCGGCGAGGGCTCTGGCGAGCCCGACGACGCCGCCCTGCCGCGTGGAGGCCGCGTCTCCGCCGCGCTCGCGACGGCGCTCGCCGGCGCCGCCCTCGCGGTCCTCGCGTCGCGCGCCGTCCTCACCCCGTCGCTCGAGGGCGAGCAGAAGACGCGGCGTCGGCGCCTCCTCGCCCTCGCGCTCGGCCTCCTCTGCGCGCTCTCGACCCTGGTCGCGTTCCAGGCCGCGGCCGCTCGCGTCGCGCCGGCGTTCGTCGCCGTCGTCGCGCCGGCGCTCCTGCTCGTCGCCGTGCTGTTCGGGTATCGTGATCGCCATGAGCACGCCCGCTGACGCGTCCGCGCCCGAAGCCGCTCGCGCGAGCTGGTCGAGCGGTCCGGCCCGGACGTCCCTCGTCGTCCACGGCGGCGCGGGGTTCGTCGCGCCCGAGCGGCTCCCGCTCCACGTCGCGGGCTGCGAGCGCGCGGCCCGCGCAGGCGGCGACGTGCTGGCGTCCGGCGGCTCGGCGCTCGACGCCGTCCAGCGCGCGGTCGAGGCGCTCGAGGCGGATCCGCTCTTCAACGCCGGGACCGGCGCCTGCCTCGACGCGGACGGCCACCTGGCCCTCGACGCGGCGATCATGGAGGGAACGACCCTCCGCGCCGGCGCCGTCTGCGCGATGCCCGCCTTCGAGCACCCGGTGACGATCGCGCGCGCCGTGCTGGAGACCTCTCCTCACGTCCTCCTCGCCGCCGACGGCGCCGTCGCGTTCGCCCTCGCGAACGGCTTCGTGCGCCCGGAGGAGGCGAGGATGATCACGGAGCTCGCGCGGCAGCGCCTCGAGGCCGCGAAGGCGAACCGCACGACCGAGGGCTGGGCTGGCGGCACCGTCGGCGCGGTCGCGCGCGACGAACGCGGGCGCGTCGCGGCGGCGACGAGCACGGGCGGGCTCGTCAACAAGGCCCGTGGGCGCGTCGGCGACTCGCCGATCCTCGGCGCCGGAACCTACGCCGACGACGCGGCGGGGGCGTGCAGCACGACCGGGGACGGGGAGGCCATGATGCGCCTCTGCGTGGCGAAGACGTGCATCGAGTGGATGCGCGGACCGACGGCCTGGCTGCCGGAGGAGGCTGCACGCGCGATCCTCACGCTCCTCCGCGAACGCACGCAGGGCGAAGGTGGGCTCCTCCTCGTCGACCGCGCCGGACGGCTCGGCCTCGCGCGCTCCACGCGCACGATGTCCTGGGCGGCCGTCGTCGACGGTCACCTGCACTCGGGAGGGTGAGTCCCGAGCGTGAGCGATGCTGGCGACGTCGGAGGAGACGCCGCCCCGGGCTCACTTGCTCTCGGGCGTGCCCTTGCGATCGATGGCGTCCTGCAGGCCACAGCGAACGCGGGTGGCGCGCTTGACGCGCCTCTTCTTGAGCGGCGTAGCCAGCCACTCGTGACGCTTCCTCATGCTCCAGATTGCGCGGTTTGACATAGCGGGGGGCGCAATCTCGCGAAAACGACACCAAAAAGCAAGCGCTTCTGAGGGGTGGACGGCCGATCCACGCAGACAGGGCCGCGCGGGGCGCTCGCCGGGCCGGATCACCCCTCCGTTCCTGCTGAAATCCTCCGTGATCCCGGCCGTCGTCCGCGAGGTCACGTCGTGGTTCGACGCTTGCTTGAACCTACATGTGGCTTCGCTCTTCCGGTCTTCCCGTGCGATCTGGACGTTCCTCTGCCTCGGCGTCGCCGCGGCCGGCTCGGCGGCGGCCGTCGGCTGCATGCAACCCGAGCAGGAGGACATCGGGGTCGGCGGTGACCGGGTGACCGAGGGCGCGAGCCGCTCCTCCGCGCTCCTCCAGAGCACCCTGCTCTTCGAGAACGGCTGCGCTGGCGTGAAGGTCGGCCCTCGTCACGTCCTCACCGCCGCTCGCTGCGTCGCGAGCACGCGCACCCTCGTCCGCGGCGGCTCGCTCTCCTTCGTGCTCGGCAGCAGCGGGCGCCCGACGGCGACCGGCGCGGCGCGGCCGGCCGACGCCGGCGAGCCCGAGGAGCCCGCCGCGGGCTACCAGCAGGCCGCGATCACGGACGTACACGTGAACCCGTCCTTCTCGACCAAGTGCCGTGAGGACTCGTGCGGCCTCGGCTCGCTCGTCTCGAGCGATGCGGCCGACGTCGCCGTCCTCGAGCTCGCCGAGGAGCTGGCGGGCGTCCCCGCGTTGCCGGTCGACCTCGATCCGGTCGGCGAGGCCGACCCGCTCTTCGTGACGATGTCGGAGTGCGCCCTCCTCGACAGCCCCGCGGGCAGCACCGTCCTGAACCGGACGCAGGCCGTCCCCGCGCGCAGCGTCGTCCACGCCGGCAGCCCGTACGAGCAGAACGACGCCCTCGTCAGCCGTCTCGCCTCTTCCTACCTCGTCACGGCCGGTCCCGGTTGGGACGAGGAGGCGCCCGGCTTCTGCCGCGACGACGTCGGGGGCCCGGTCTTCCGGACGGGCTCGGCCGTCGTCGTCGGCGTCACGGCGGGCTACACGGGGTGGACGCGGGACCGGGTCACGCCGGCGACGCTCCATCACACGCGCATGGACGACGAGTCACGCGAGAAGGTCGGCTCCTGGCTCCGCACGCTCGGCGTCGAGACGATCCACTCGTGCAGCGAGTCGACCGACGGCTGCCCCCGCAACACCTACTCGGGAGGCCCGCCGACGCCGGCGACGGGCACGAGCACGGACGACGGCGACGGGGGGCTCGTCGACGGCGGCCTCGTCACCGAGCGGAAGCCCACGCGTCCCAAGGAGGATCGGATCGAAGTCGAGCAGCCGGAGGAGCGCACGAGCACGCCGTCGTACGACGACGACGCGGGACCGAAGAAGACGACGAAGAAGACCACCACCGGCTGCAGCGCGTCGCCCACGGGGGCGAGCGACGCGACCTCGGGCCTCGCCGGGTCGACCTTCCTCGCCGCCGCCGTCCTCACGATGCTCGGTCGCCGCCGCCGCGCACGCGGCTAGGGCTCACTCCGGCATCGGCAGGAGCTTCACCTCGAGGCGAAGGGGGCCCGCGCCCTCCTTCGCCTCCACGATCTTGTCGTACGGGAAGTGGCCCGGTGCCTCCACCGTGACGCGATGCGAGCCGGGGGGAAGCGCGACGCCGCGCGCGGACACGACGTCGAGCGTGCCGACGAAGCGGTCGTCGATCGTCACGGACGCGGCCTTCGGCGAGCCCACCATGCGAAGGGAGACGGTGGGGCCCGGTCCTCGCGCCGGCGCGCACCCGAGGACCGCGAGCGTCGCGAGGGCGAGGAGTCCGGCCGCGCGCATCACTCCCACTCGATCGTCGCCGGCGGCTTCGACGAGATGTCGTAGACGACGCGGTTGATGCCGCGCACCTCGTTGATGATGCGGTTCGACATGCGACCGAGGAGATCGTACGGGAGCGGCGCCCAGTCGGCGGTCATCCCGTCGAGCGAGCGCACCGCGCGGATCGCGCACGTCTCCTCGTAGGTGCGGTTGTCGCCCATGACGCCGACGCTCTTCACGGGGAGGAGAACGCAGAAGCTCTGCCAGACCTGGTCGTACATCCCGGCGGCGCGGATCTCCTCGCTCACGATGTGATCGGCGGCGCGGAGGACCCCGAGCCGCTCGGGCGTCACCTCGCCGAGGCAACGGATGGCGAGCCCCGGCCCGGGGAAGGGCTGGCGCCAGAGGATGTCCTTCGGCATGCCCATCGCCTCGCCGCAGGCCCGCACCTCGTCCTTGAAGAGCTCGCGGAGCGGCTCGATGAGCGAGAGCTTCATGCGCTCGGGGAGGCCGCCGACGTTGTGGTGGCTCTTGATGACCGCGCTCGGCCCCTTGAAGGAGACGCTCTCGATCACGTCGGGATAGAGCGTGCCCTGGACGAGGTACTTCGCGCCCTTCACCTTGTTCGCCTCCTCGTCGAAGACGTCGATGAAGACCTTTCCGATGATCTTTCGCTTCTGTTCCGGATCGCTCACGCCCTTCAACGCCGAGAGGAAGCGCTCGCGCGCGTCGATCGCGATGAGGTTCAGGTGGAACGCCTCGCGGAAGGTGCTCGCGACCTGCTCGAACTCGCCCTGCCGGAGCACGCCGTTGTCGACGAAGATGCAGGTGAGGCGGTCGCCGAGCGCCTTGTGGCAGAGGACCGCGGCGACGGACGAGTCGACGCCGCCCGAGAGGCCACAGATGGCGTGCTCGTCGGGACCGACCTTCGCCTTGACCGCCGCGATCGCTTCCTCGGTGAACGAGCCCGGCGTCCACGTCGGCGCGAGGCCCGTCACCTCGAAGAGGAAGGACGCGAGGATGTCCGAGCCTCGCGGCGTGTGCACCACCTCGGGGTGGAACTGGATCCCGTACATCTTCCGCGCGGGGTCGCCGACGGCGCAGAAGGGCGTGTTGCCCGACGTGCCCATCGTCGCGAAGCCGGAGGGCATCGACGCGATGCGGTCGCCGTGGCTCATCCAGACGTCGATCGCCTCGGCCTTCGCGAAGCGGTGGAAGATGCCGCTCGTGTCGTCGATCGTGACGCGCGCGGCGCCGTATTCGCGCTTGTCGGCGCGCTCGACCTTGCCGCCCAGCGCGTGCGCGAGGAGCTGCATCCCGTAGCAGATGCCGAGCACGGGCACGCCGAGCTCGAAGACGCGCTTGTCGACCCCGGGCGCGCCCTCGTCGTAGACGCTGGCAGGGCCGCCCGAGAGGATGACCGCGCGCGGGCTCATCGCGAGGACCTTTTCGAAGGGCGTCGTGCAGGGGTGGATCTCGCAGTAGACCTTGTGCTCGCGCACCCGGCGCGCGATGAGCTGCGTGTACTGCGACCCGAAATCGAGAATGAGGACGAGGTCCTTCGACATGGCGGTGGGCCGCACGTAGCACGCGGGCGAGACCGCCGGAAGGCTCGGCGCTCTCGACTACGGGCCCGCGTGACCGGCGACGTTCGCGGCGGCCGAGCGCACGGCGCCGGTCGGTCCCACCTCGAGCGCGAGGAGCACGAGGAGGCTCGCCATGACGAGCGACGACGTCGCGGAGCGGCGCTCTCCGTGATCGCGCCACGCGTCGCGCGCCCTCGCGAAGAGGCCGACCGCGAGCGCGCACGGGAAGACCGGCGCCAGGAAGGGGACGAGGCCCGAGGCGACGGGCGGGATCCCCAGCGCGGCCGACTCGCTCGCGGAGAACGTCATGATGATCATCAGGATGCCGAGCGCGAACGCGGCCGCTGCGGCCACCGTCGTCGAGCGCGTCCGCTCCGGGGCCAAGCTCTTCGCGGCGAGGGTGGCGGCGACGACGAGCACGAAGACCGTCGCCACGCCGCTCGCCATGATCGAGTCGCCGCGGAGCGCATGCCCGATCGGGCGCGTGACCGGGGCGAGCCGCAGGAGCCCGTGCACGACGACGGCGGGGCCGAGGACGATGCCGGCGAGACGACCGAGCTCCGAGCGTGAGAGCGGCGACGGAGCGGGCCTGGGGACCGACACGGGAGTGATCGGCGTCCGCAAGGTCCGCGGGTTCGAGACCGCGAACGCGGCGGGAGGCGTCGGGACGCCGATCTCGGACGCCGCTCGCGCGCGCGGCTCGCTCGCGCGCCGCGTCGCGTCGGCGCTCGGCAGCGTGGCAGTGAGCGCCGCGGGGGCGGCGCGTTCCTTCGGCGGAGGCGGCGGCGCCGGCCCTGCGTTCCGCGCATCGAGGACGGGCGGAATCGACGAGAGGAGCGGCTTGTCGATCGCGAGGTCGAGCCCGCTCGGCGTGGCGTCCTCGTCGCTGTCGAACTTCGGCCGCACGGGCGGCACGAGGTCGTCGACGCGGGAGTTTCGCTTCCGCGAGCGCGGCGCGTCCTCGAGCTCGGGCTCGTCGAGGGCCAAATCGCTCATGTCGGGCAGCGTCGCGACCGACGAACGAGACGGCGGCTTCGACGCATCCCGGAGGTCTCTCATGCGCCTGACGAGCTCGTTGGCGTCGCCGAGGCGAGCGGTCTTGTCGCGCACGGTGCACGACGCGACGAGGGCGGCGAGCGCGACCGGCGCGTCGGGGACGCGCTCTCGGAGAGGGGGGACCTCCTTCGCCTTGACGAGCCGGAGCACGTCCATCGCCGTCGAGCCCTGGAACGGCGGCTCGCCGACGAGCAGCTCCCACAGGATGACGCCGAGCGCCCACACGTCCGCGCGCGCATCGACGCCGGCGCGATCGGTCACCTGCTCGGGCGCCATGTAGTGCGGCGTCCCGATGAGGAGGCGCTTCTCGGAGGCCGGGGCGGCGCCGAGGGTGGGGAAGAGGCAGGCCCCGAAGTCGAGCACCTTCGGCGTGATGCGCGTCCCTTCGCGCGCGAGGAAGATGTTCGCGGGCTTGAGGTCCCGGTGGACGACGTCACGCGCGTGCGCGACGGCGACGGCCTCCGCGACCGGTATCAGGATCTCGAGGGCCTCCTCCGCGGACAGACGCCCGCCGCGAGAGCGGACGTAGTGCTCGAGGTCCTCGCCCGAGAGCAGCTCCTGCACGATGAACGGCGTCCCGTCGTCGTCACGCGCGACGTCGAGGACGTCGACGACGTTCGGGTGACGCACGGCGGCGGCCGCCCGCGCTTCTCGGAGGAAGCGCATCACGTCGTCCTCGTTGTCGACCATGTCGTGGGCGAGGACCTTGATCGCCACCTTGCGTCCGAGCGACACGTTCGTCGCGCGGTACACTTCGCCCATGCCTCCGATGCCGAGGCACGCCTCCAGCAGGTACTTCCCGCCGAGGAACTCGCCGGAGCGCTCTCCGCGCCGCTGGGTGACCTCGGTGCCCACGGCCCCGATCCTATCGTGCTCGAGCCTGATCCGTGCGCGAGAACTGCCGCGTCAGAAGGAGCCCGAGAGTCCCGCCGCGGCGCCGCCCCGGACGGGGGACGCGTCGAAGCGCCATCCGCTCGCGCTCGCCCCGACCTTGGCGTCCACGTCACCCTTGGGGCGCGTGAAGAACATGTAGGCGGCGACGCCGAGCGCGACGATGCCGACGCCCGTCGAGATGTCGGAGATGATGAGCTTCGTGCGCGCGCTGTCGACGTCGCTCTCGTTGCAGCGCGGCTTGCACTTCTGGAGCTCGTCGACGTCGCTCTTGCCCTGGAGGCCGAAGACCACGGCCGTGCCGAGCGCGATGACGCCGATGCTGCCGACGACGACGGCTGGGACGATCGAGCCGGGCTCCTGCTTCACGGCCGCGCCTGCCCCGTCGCCCCCGGTCTTCGACGTCCCGAAGCTCACGGCGATGTTGCGGCTCTTCTGGCCGGCGCCGATGAGGACCCGCTCCTCCTTCACGACGCCGCCTCGCTCGAACGTGAACGTGTGCTCGCCCAGGTCGACCGGGATGGGGCGGCCGTCGAGCCTCTCCGACACGGTCACGCCGTCCATCATGACCTTCACGTCGGCGACGTCCTTGTCGCCTTCGCGCGCCACGACGACGACGGAGGGGGCGTCGCGGTCGAGCTCGCTCAGCCACTGGACGCAGTCGCGCTTGATGGCGGAGGGGCAGACGTCACGCGCACACACGAGCATCTGCTCGCGCGCGCGCCGGTACTTGCCTTCGTCGCGCAACGCCTGTGCCGACTCGGCCGCGGAGATGCACTGCTCGCGATCGTCCGCCTGCGCCGCGCGCGGCGCGACGAGCGACAGCCCGACGAACGCGGCAGCCACGAGCGAGCCCCTCGTCACGAGTGTCGTCATGTTCCTTTCTCCACGGTCGAGCCTATCCCGCACGGCGCGCCATGGGAACTAAACGAGGGGACCGACAGCGGGCGCCTCCGCGCGTCAGTCACACTCGCGCTTGTACTTCTTCCGTCCCGTCACGGGATCGATCGTGAACGGCGGATCGCACGAGACGGCCGGGACCGCCTTCGGCGCAGGCGCGGGCCTGGCGGGGGGCGGAGGCTTCGCGGCCACCTTGGCCCCGACGCCCTCCTTCACGTCCTTCGCTCTCGCGTCGGTCGCCTTCTGGCCCGACGACGGGGGACCGAGGAGCACGATCGGACGCGCTCCCTCGTGGTCGACGCCGTTCGGCGCCGCGGCGGACGGCTTCCTGACGAGGCTCGGCATGACCACCGCGAAAGCCACGAGGGCTGCCGTCGCGAGGAGGCTCGCCACGGCGACCGCCACCTTCGCCCCGCCGGCCTTCGCCGGAGGGGCCGCGAGGGAGACGGCAGGACGCGAGACGGAGATGCTCGAGACCTGCGAGTGCGGAGGCTCCGCGGGGACGTGCTGCGCCGTGTACGACTGCGGGACGCCCGAGAGCGAGGCGCTCTCGATCTCCGCGATCGTCTGGGCGCGCCGCCCGATCTCCCAGCCGCCGGCGGCTTCGACCCACTCGCCGACCGCGCTCGGGGAGGCGAGGCCGAGCGTCTGCTCGATCGCGACGGCCATCTCGCGGGCGGTCGTGAACCGCTGCGTGGGATCTCGCGATAGACCGCGCATGACGACGTCGTCCATCGCGGCCGTGACCTCGGGGTTGTGCGCGCTCGGCGGATCGATGCGCCCCTCGAGCACGCGCATGAGGACGATCGCCTCCGTCTCACCGTCGAAGAGGCGGCGACCCGCGAGGGCCTCCCACAGGACGACGGCCGCCGCGTAGATGTCCGTCTGGCGGTTCACGCTGCCGGCGTTCAGCTGCTCGGGGGGCATGTACGCGAGCTTGCCCTTGACCTGGCCGTCGCGCGTCGTCTGGAGGCGCCCGGCGGCCTTCGCGACGCCGAAGTCGAGCACGCGCGCGACGCCGTCGAGGCCGACGAGGATGTTCTGGGGAGAGACGTCCCGGTGGACGATGCCGAGCTCTCGCCCCTGCTCGTCCTTCGCGACGTGGGCGGCGTGGAGGCCGTGGAGGACGGACGAGAGCACCGTCGCCGTCACGCGCGGCGAGGGGGGCACCGCCTTCGCCCACGCGTTCTTCAGCAGTTTGGAGAACGCCTCCCCGGGGACGTACTCCATGACGATGAAGATTTCCTCCGGGAGTGCCACGACGTCGAGCGTCGGGACGACGTTGGGGTGACGGATACGCCCGACGAGCCGCGCCTCGTCGAGGAACATCGAGACGAACTCGGGGTCCTTCGCGAACTGCGGATGCAGCCGCTTGATCGCGACCGTGCGCGAGAAGCCGACGGGCCCGCTGAGGCGCCCGAAGTGGACCGTCGCCATCCCGCCGGACGCAATCTCGCCGTAGAGCACGTAGCGTCCGACGCTACGCGGCATCTGGGGCCCGGGAGCGGACATACCTGGCAGAGCGTACCTGCAAACGTCGGATGGGGCCGCGCCTGGAGCGCGACCAGACGCGATTTGTCGGCGGAGCGGCCTCCTTCTCGCCTACGCGAAGGTGGTGTAGGCAGCTCGCGCCATGCACGATCCCTTGCAGATCCGCGTCCAGCGCGTGGGCGACGTCGCCGTCCCCCTCCCGCGCTACCAGTCCGAGGAGGCGGCCGGGATGGACCTCCACGCGGCCCTCCCGGCGCCGGTGACGCTCTCGCCGCTCGCTCGCGCGAAGATCCCGACGGGCCTCGCGTTCGCGATCCCGCGCGGCTTCGAGGCGCAAGTCAGGCCTCGCTCGGGGCTCGCAGCGAAGCACGGCGTCACCGTCCTCAACAGCCCTGGCACCATCGACTCGGACTACCGCGGCGAGGTTGCCGTCGTTCTCGTGAACCTCGGGAGTGATCCCGTCACGATCGCGCCCGGCGACCGGATCGCGCAGGTCGTCTTCGCGCGGCACGCGACGGCCGCCCTGGTGGAGGTCGCGGCGCTCGACGCGACGGACCGCGGTGCTGGCGGCTACGGATCGACCGGGCGGGGTCTCGGAGGGGCAGAGCCCCCCGAGCGCTGATCAGCCCTCGCCGCGCTTGATCTGGTAGCCGCGGATCTTCTTGTGGAGGTTCGTCCGCTCGACGCCGAGGATCACGGCGGTGCGCGAGATGTTCCACCCCGTCAGCTTGAGCGTGTCGACGATGTACCGCCGCTCGGTGTGCTCCCGGTACTCGCGCAGCGTGAGGTAGGTCCCCGGCACGGGCGCCGACGCGGAGCGTGAGGTCTGCGGCTCGGGCTCGAGCGAGATGACGTCCGGCGCGGCGTCGTCGAAGGCGTCCGCCGCCGTCGCCTCCTCCTCGCCGAACGGGCTCTCGTGCGGGTCCTCCGGGAGATCCGCGATGGTCACGCGGTCGCCCGAGAGGATCGCCATCCGCTCGACCACGTTCTTCAGCTCGCGGACGTTGCCCGGCCACTTCCGTGAGGTGAGCGCGCGGATCACGGCGTCGTCCATCGGCTTCGGCTTGGTGCCGTTCTCCTTGGCGAAGCCCTGCATGAACGAGTGCGCGAGGACGGGGATGTCCTCGACGCGCTCCCGGAGGCTCGGGCTCCGGAGCGGGAAGACGTTCAGGCGGAAGAAGAGGTCTTCACGGAACGCGCCCGACTCGACGCCGCGCGCGAGGTCCTTGTTCGTCGCCGCGAGGACGCGGACGTCGACGTGGATGACGTGCTCGCTACCCACGCGCGAGATCTCCCCGGACTGGAGGGCGCGGAGCACCTTCGCCTGCGCGACGAGGTCCATGTCGCCGATCTCGTCCAGGAAGAGCGTGCCGCCGTGGGCTTGCTCGAAGAAGCCGCGCCGCCTCGCCTGCGCGCCCGTGAAGGCGCCCTTCTCGTGACCGAAGAGCTCCGACTCGATGAGCTCGCGCGGGATCGCTGCGCAGTTGACCTTCACGAAGGGCCCGTCGGTGCGCGGGCTGAGGCGATGGATCGCCCGCGCGATGAGCTCCTTGCCCGTGCCGCTCTCCCCCGTGATGAGGACGCTCGCGCGCGTCGGCGCCACCTTCTCGATCTCGTGGAAGATGCGCTGCATCGGCGCGCTCTTCCCGATCATCTCGTACTTCGCGAGCTGCTCGCGCGACACCTCGGCGAGCGCCCGCTTCGCCTGCGCCGTGTCGAGCACGTTCTTGACGCTGACGAGGACGCGCTCGCGGGCGAGGGGCTTCTCGAAGAAGTCGCTCGCGCCGAGCTTGATCGCGTGCACGGCGTCGTTGACCGTGGCGTGCCCGCTGATGACGACGATGGGGAGGTCCCTCGTCGGCTCCTCGCGCCGGATGCGCTCGAGCGCCTCGAGGCCGCTCATCCCGGGGAGCTTCACGTCGAGGATCGCGAGGTCGACGGGCGTGTCGGGGTTGCCGAGGATCTCGAGGCCGAGCTCCGCGGTCTCGGCGCCCATCACCTTGTAACCCTCGCCCTCGAGGACGAGCTGCAGCGTGCGCCGGATGTTCTTCTCGTCGTCGACGACGAGGATCGTCTTCGCCGTCGGGGCCGCTTCCTCCGATTTCTCGTCCGGGCTCGTCATCGGCGGCGGAGGATAGCGCTCATGGCGTGAGCCCGACGAGGATCCGGTGCGTCGAATACTCCGGATGGTTCACGTCGAGCGCGTAGCCGTACGACACTTCGAAGGCGCCGAGGTGGAGGACGCCCTGGGCCATGGGCATGATCCCGCCGCCGCGGATGCGGGTCGTGGACGACGTGAGGACGGGCCCGAGCGCCGGGTCGAGCCTCGCGGCGAGGCGCGTCTCCTCGCCGCGGTCGATCGTGGCGAGCATCCCACCGCCGAAGGTCACGTACGTCGGGAAGGCGTACGGGAAGAAGAGGACGCGGTAGCCGAGGACGAGCTCGCCGAAGAGGCGGCGCATCGAGCGGTCGACGACGGGGTCCGTGCTCTCGGCGTCCCGCCCGGCGAAGGCGATGCCGAGGCGGGTCGTCAGCGAGACGCGGTCCGCGAAGACGACGCTCCCGCCGAGATACGGCCCGAAGTACGTCGCGGCGTCGCCGTGGACGGCCAGGCCGAAGGCGCCGTCCTTGAAGCTCGCGGTGCCGAGGAAGCGCCTCTTCCGGATCTCGCCCGTCAGCTTCTCGAGGTGTAGGACGGGGACGCCGAAGCCGATCCGTCCTTCGAGGAGACGATCCGCGATCGCGACGACGTGTCCGTCGCAGGTGAGCATCGGGCCGCCCGAGTTGCCGGGCGAAAGGAGCGCGTCGGTCTGGAGGAAGGCCTCGCCGCGGGCGCTGACGATGCCCTGCGAGACGCTGAAGTTGAGGAGCCCCTCGAGGTCGGGCGAACCGCGCGCGAGCGAGCCGTACGGGTTGCCGATCGCGAGGATCGGCGCACCGATCGGCACCTGGCGTCGAGGCACGAGCGGAGGAGACGCGGCGGGCTCCGCGAGCTCGAGGATCGCGAGATCGTGCCCGTCGTCCCACGCGACGACCTCGGCGGCGGTCACCTTGCCGTCGGGGAACTCCACGCGGACGCCGCGTCCGAGGTCGACGACGTGGAGGGCGGTCGCGACGTGGCTCCGGGAGTGGAAGACGAAGCCCGTGCCGAGCCCGCCGTCGGGGCGCGTGATGCGCACGACGCTCGGCTTCGTCACGCGGTAGACGCGCTCGATGAAGGCCTGCTCGCAGGCCGGCCCGGGAGGCTCGTCGGGCGCGCGCGCGAGGCCCTGGGGCTCCTCTGCGCGCGCTTCCGGCGCCCCGAGGAGGAGCGAGGCCGTGACGACGAGCGAGGCGAGCCGAGAGGCCGCGCGCCCGCGCTCGCTCACACCCCGCGCTCCTTCATGTACGTGAGGTAGTTCGTCGCCTGGGCCGTGAGCGGGCTCCGCGCGAAGTCCCGGAGGATGAGCTCGAACGCGCCGCGGGCCTCGGCGTACTTCTTCATCTTCAGGTAGACCTCACCGAGGAGGAGGAGGGCCTCGGCCTCGAGGCCGCTGTCGACGACCTCGCTCCCCGAGCCGCCGCGGGCGGTCGAGACCTGCGCGAAGTTCCGCATCGCGTACTGGATGCGGAGGACGGCCGCCTCGAAGTTGTCGCGATCGAGGTAGAAGCGCGCGACGTAGAGCTCGTGCCGCATCAAGCGCGCGACGACGTCGACGAGCAGCTCGCGGACGCGCGCCGTGTCCTTCCCCTTCGGGTAGTCCTGGACGTAGCCCTTCAGCTCCTTGAAGGCGTCGAGGATGATCGCCTGATCCCGCTCGTCCGCGGTCGGCAGGAGGAACGAGTCGCCGATCTGCTTGTACTGCGCCTCGGCGATCTTGGACCGCGCGTACGACACCTCTTCGACGTCGGCGCGGTGATCGTGGACGAACTGGCGGTAGCCGCGGATGGCCTCGGCGAACTTCTCCTGCTCGAAGTCGGCGTCCGAGATGCGGAGCTCGGCGAGCTTCGCGTACTTCGAGTAGTGGTATTTCCGCTTCACCTCGCGGAACAGCTGCTGCGCCTCGAGGTAGTTCTTCGACTTCAGCTCCTCGTACGCCGCCTCGTAGGCGCGCCGCGCGTCCTCGGTGTACCCGAGCGCGCTCCGCGGCTCCTGCTTGTCACAGCCGGTGACCAGCGCGGCGCTCGCCAGGGCCGAGCCGAGCACGCACGCGGTGACGAGGTACCGGACCGGACGGGACATGGGCCCGAGCGTATACACCGTCTGCGCGCTCATTTCTCCCCCCGCCATCGGACGATGCGGAGCGGCGGCGCCTCCTCGTCGGCCTTCGCTTGCCGATAGGCCGTCCGCACGATGAGCCGCACCTTCTCGGCGAGCTCGGCGTGACCCTCGGGCGGCGTGCCCGAGAACGTCACCTCCACCCGGCCGTCCTCGGCGACGACGACGGCCATGGGATGGGAGGCCAACGGCAGATGCGCCGCACCTTCGTACGTCCAGGGGCCCCCGTCGCCCCGGGGGCGGGTGAGCTCGATCCGAACGCCGGTCTCCGGCCTCTCGCCTGCGATGGACATGACGTAGGGCGCCCGCTTAGCACGATCGAGGATCGGCCGGAGGGGTCCCAAGCACGGCGCGGCCGTGCTAGGAAGGGCCCCGCCATGGTGGACAAGAACCCCATCACCCCCGAAGGCTGCCAGAAGCTGCGCGACGAGCTGCTCCACCGGAAGACGGTGGAGCGTCCGCTCATCACGCAGATGATCGCGGAGGCCCGCGCGCACGGTGACCTGAGCGAGAACGCCGAGTACCACGCGGCGCGCGAGCGAGGCGGGTTCAACGAGGGCCGCATCAAGGAGCTCGAGGACAAGCTCGCGCGTGCCGAGATCATCGATCCGTCGAAGATCGAGAGCGACAAGATCGCGTTCGGCGCCATCGTGAAGCTCTTCAACACGGAGACCGAGGAAGAGGTCACCTACCGGCTCATCGGCGCCGACGAAGCGGACCTGGCTGCCGGGAGCATCAGCATCTCGAGCCCGATCGCGCGATCGCTCGTCGGCAAGGAAGTCGGCGACGAGGTGAAGGTGCGGACGCCCGCCGGCGAGCGCGTCTACGAGGTCCTCGAGGTCTCCTACAAGTAGCCGGCGCCGGGCGTTGGCGACCCCCACCACGCCCTTCGGGCCGCTCGCCCGCCTCGCCCGCGCGTGGCTCGACACGCCCGACGCGCCTCTGCTCGACGTCCTCGTCCGCGAAGGTCGCGACGTCACGGACCTCGTCCCCGAGGAGCGCCGCTCCGACTGGACGAAGCTCCTCGACGGCCTTTCGCGGGAGGGGGAGTCGGGGCGGGCGCGCGCCTACGTCGAGGGCCTCGATCGCGCTTGCAAGCTGTTCGGGAAGAAGCCGCGCGCGGCGAAGCCGGCGCCGCCGCTCGGCGCCCTCGATCCGGTCGACCGCCTGCCGGGCCTCGGGCCGACCGCACGCACGAAGCTCGCCGAGCACGGGATCGCGCGCGTCGCCGATCTCCTCTGGGTCCCGCCCGTCGCCTGGGACGATCTCCGCGCCCCCGTCCGCCTCGCGGAGGCGATCGACGCGGCGCGCGCGTTCGCCGAGGGCGATCACCCCGGCCGCCCGCCGCGCGTCGTGCTCCACGCCGTCGTCAAGGCGGCGAGCGTCATCCCGATCCGCCGGCGCCGAGGCGTCCGCGTCGTCGTCCAGGACGAGGCGGATGCGAAGTGCACGCTGCACGCCTTCTGGTTCTTCCTGGCGCACGGCCTCCTCGCGCTCGCGAAGCCCGACGCGCGCGTCCTCCTCGTCGGGCGGATCCGCGTCGAGAAGGGGAAGCCGCCGCGCGTCGCGCATCCGGAGCTCTTCCTCGACGAGCCGTCCGCGCGGCGGGTGCGAGCGCGCTACCCGAAGCTCGGGCCGAGCGAGGCCTCGCTCCGGACCGGCATCGCGCACGCCCTCGGGCGGGGGCTCGTCGCCGATCCCGTGCCGCCGTCGATCGCGGCGCGCGAAGGGATGACGACCGCAGGGGACGTGCTCGCCGCGATCCACGCGACGCAGGGCGAGGTGCCCGGGGCCGGAGCGCAGATCGCGTTCACCGAGCGTCTCGCCTGGGCCGAGGCCTTCACGCGCGCGTGGGAGCGCCTCGCGCGCGGCGCCGAGGAGGGGCGCGCGCCCGCGCCGGCGCTGCCGCCGAGGCCGGAGCTCGTAGACGCGCTCGAGCGCGAGCTCGGCTTCACGTTCACGCGCGACCAGCGCGCCGCCATAGGCGCGGTCTCCGCCGAGCTCGCGAAGGACCAGCCCATGCGACGTCTCCTCCTCGGCGACGTCGGGACCGGCAAGACCGCCGTCGCGCTCGCCGCCGCCGCGCAGGCGGTCGCCGCGGGTAAGCAGGTCGCGATCCTCGCGCCGACGAGCGTGCTCGCCGAGCAGTACCTCCGCGCCGTTCTGCCCCTCGAGCGCGCCGCGCGCGTGAAGGTCGCGTTCGTCGCCGCCGGGCAGCCGGCTGCCGCGCGCCGCGCCGCCGTCGCGTCGCTTCTCGACGGATCGGCCAGGGTCGCGATCGGGACGCACGCGCTCCTCGGCGAGGGGCTCGTGATGCCGTCGCTCGCGCTCGTGGTCGTCGACGAGCAGCAGCGGCTCGGCGTCGCGCAGCGCCTCTCGCTCGTGCGAAAGGGGGCGCGCCCGCATCTCCTCACGCTCACCGCGACGCCGATCCCTCGCACGCTGGCCCTCGCGCTCCGCGGCGAGCTCCGGACGAGCACGCTCCGCGAGCGTCCGGCCGGACGCCCTCCGCCGTCGACGGAGCTCGTGCCGCGCGCGCGGGAGGCCTCGGTCGTCGCGCAGGTCGTGTCGGCGGTGAAGGAGGGGGGCCGCGCGTTCTGGGTCGTGCCGCGCGTCCTCGAGCCCGAGGCCGGTGACGACGAGGCGCCCACCGAGGACGAGAGGCTCGCGTCGGTCGTGACGCGGGCGCGCGTCCTCGGCGAGACGCTCGGCACGACGAACGTGGGGATGATCCACGGCGGGCTCTCCGCGAACGAGAAGCGCCGCGTGATGGAGAGCTTCCGCCGCGGCGAGTCGCCCGTCCTCGTGGGGACGACCGTGATCGAGGTCGGCGTCGACGTGCCCGAGGCGACGCTCATGGTCGTCGAGGACGCGGAGCTCTTCGGCCTCGCGCAGCTCCACCAGCTCCGCGGCCGCGTCGGGCGAGGGGAGCGACGCGGTCGATGCGTCCTCTTCCACGGTGACGAGCTCACGGCGCTCGCGAGGTCGCGCCTCGAGGCGCTCGCCTCCCTCGACGGCGGCGAGGAGGTCGCGAGGGCCGATCTCGAGCTCCGCGGGGCCGGCGATCTCGGCGGCACGCGGCAGCATGGTTCGGAGGAGGACCTCGTCTACCTCGATCCGAACGCGACCTATCCGTGGCTCGAGCGGATCGAGGAGGACGCCCGCGCGCTCTTCGCCAGAGACCCGCGCCTCGAGGCCGAGGAGCACGCCGTCCTGGGCTCGCTCGCCGCCCGCCTCGGGCGCGTGATCGCCGTGCGCGAGGAGGCGGGATGAGCGAGAGGCGGCTCCGAGGCGCCCTCCACGACGTCGGCGGCGTGCTCGCTTCCTTCGTCGTCCTCCTCGTCCTCGAGAACCTGGCGATCGGGTTCGGCTACCGAGCGGAGTTCACGGCCGGCTGGGAGATGTCGCTGGCCGGGAGCGCTCTCGGCCCCCTCGCCCTCGCCGCGTCGATCCCGCTCGCGTGCGCCGCGGTCGGGCTCGGTCACCTCCTCGCGCGGAGGGACGCGCGCCCCCTCGCGGCGCTCGCGGCGGCGGCAGGCGCCTTCGTGGGGCTCGGCGTCACGAACGGACGCCACTTCGCGAGCTTGGCCCTGCGCGTCCCGT
>JALHPN010000093.1 GCA_022842465.1 Polyangiaceae bacterium
TCGGCGCCCGCACGCGCCGAGAGGAGGCTCGCGAGCGACACGAACGACATGGCCGCGAGGAGGTGACGCGCGCTCACAGCCCGAGCATCTCCGAGAAGCCCGCGCTCCCGAGACGCTCGACGGCCTCGCGCCGCTGGACGAAGCGCTGCCACCGCTTGCCGACGCGGATCGCGTCGTCCGTGATGCGCGTCGTCGTGAACCGGTTCGCCGCGAAGATCGCCTCGTCGGCGAGGGCCCGACGCTCCTCTGGCTCGAGCTCGCGCAGAGAGCGGTAGCCGTCGAAGACCGCGCGCGCGACGTCGGCCCGGAGCGTGTCGTCGAACGACCACGAGAGGACGGTCACGACGAGGTCGTAGACGAACGGACCGACGAAGGCACTCTCGAAGTCGAGGAGCGCCGAGAGCTCGTCCCCGCGCTCCGCCGCCCAGAGGACATTGTCCCGGAAGAGATCGCCGTGGACGAGGCCGCTCGGCAGCGCCGGATCCCGGCGGGCGGCGTAGTCGCGGAAGAACGCGCGGAGCGGCTCGGCGAGGGCCCTCGCCTCGGGCTCCGCCGCGCGCGCCACGCGATCGCAGCGGGCGGCGAGATCGAGGGGGCCGAAGCGGCCCGCGCCGAGCGGGGACCCGGACGGGGCGCCCGCGCGATGAAGGCGAGCGAGCGCCGCCCCGACCGCTCGCGCGGCGGCGGGATCGACCGACCGCTGGCAACGCATCCGACCCTCGATCCACGGGAAGAGCGCGGCAGGCTTGCCGGCGACGGCGCGAACGCGGACCCCGTCGCGCCCTGGCTCCGGCGCAGGCGTCGGCACCCCCGCCGCCGCGAGATGGACGAGGAGCTCCGCCTCCGCGCGCGCCCCGTCCTCGCCCTGCTCCTCGTAGATGCGCAGGAACCAGGGTCGGCCTCCCAGCCGAAGGGCGTAGCTCGTGTTCACCGTGCCGGCTTCGATGCCGCGCGCCGCCTCGAGGGGGCCGCACGCGTAGGCGGAAGCAAAGGCGCGGAGCTCGTCGTCGCTCGGGACAGTGAGGATGGCCATGGCAGCGGAGCGGCCGCACTATAGCCAAGGCTTGCCACAACTTTGTGGACTTCCCGCGCGCCGAGATGGTATGCGGCACCACGTAGCTTCGAGAGGCGCGAATCCAGAATGGCCACTTCCAAGAAGCCCGCCAAGGGCAAAGCAGCGGAGCCCAAGGGCTCGGCGAAGAACGGCGCCAAGGCGTCGGCAGGGAAGGCCGACAAGGCCGGGGATTCGCCGAAGCGCAAGCTCGGTCTGCGAGGGGCTGCCCCCTGGGCAGCCCGTCACGCGGCGAAGCATGCTGCCGAGGCGCGTGCCCGGGCGGCCGAGCCCCCGCTCCCCGGCAGCGCACGTGCGACGATCCGCACGCCGGAGAAGGCCGAGGACATCAAGGCCCGCATCGGGGAGCTCCACAACTCCCTCCAGCAGATCAAGGCGCTCCGGAAGAACCTCAACAAGGGCTTCTTCGACGTGGGCGTGGTCCTGAAGGAGATCCAGGCGCGCCGCCTCTTCGAGGCGAAGGGCTTCGGGACCTTCGAGGCCTTCCTCGAGCGCGAGATGGCGGAGATCGGCAAGACGACGGCCCTCCGGCTCGTCCGCATCGCCAGCCTCTTCCAGAAGGAAGCCGCGCTCGAGATGGGCATGGACCGCATCTTCATGGTGCTCGTGTCCATCGAAGCGGGCGACGGGATGGCCCCCGACGCGCGGCCCAGCGGGAAGATTCCGCCCCCGCCGTTGTCGTCCTCCGTCTTGCCGCTCAAGCCTCCCGGGCGCTGAGCCGGGGGTCCGGGCGACGAGCCTCCGCTCCCCGGCGGGCTCAGCGCCCCGTGGGAATCGACACCGTGATCCGCGCGCCCTGACCGCGGTCGCTCGTCATCCAGACATCGCCCGCGTGTTGGTCGACGATCTTGCGGACGATGGACAGGCCGAGGCCGGTGCCGGCCTCCTTGGTCGTGAAGAACGGGTCGAAGATGGAGGCGAGGACCTCGGGCTCGATGCCCGGCCCCGTGTCCTCGACGGAGAGGACGACGCGGTCGGCCTCGGCGCGGACGCGGGCCGTGAGCACACCGCCGTGCTTCATCGCCTCGAGCGCGTTGACGACGATGTTGATCGTCACCTGCTTCAGCTTCTCGCGGTCGCCGATCGCGATGCATCCGTCCGCGGGCAGGTCGCGCACGATGCGGATCCCCCTCCCCCTCGCGCTCTCCTCTTCGAGGTCGAGCACCTCGTCGACGAGCCGAGGCACGTGCACGGGCTCGCGGGCGATGCCGCGCGGGCGCGCGAGCTCGAGGAACTCGGTGAGGAGGCGGTTGAGCCGCCCGATCTCGTCGCCCACGATGCGCGTGCGGTCCTTCAGCCCTTCGCGCGTGGCGTCGTCGGCCTCGAGACGATCGAGGCCGCGGACGAGCAGGTGGAGCTGGAGCACGGCCGCGTTGAGGGGGTTTCGGATCTCGTGCGCGAGGTTCATCGCGAGCTCTCCCATCGCGGAGAGGGCCTCGGCGTCGGCGGCGCGACGCTCGAGCGCGCGACGCTCCGTGACGTCGATCCCGATCCCGTAGACGAGCGCCCGCGACTCCGGGGAGCGCGAGAGGTGCCATCGCACGCGCCGCCGCGGCTGCGCGGGCGTGTCCATGTCGACGAAGCCCGTCTCCACCTCCATCGCCCGGCCCTGGCCGCGGCCGTCGCGCGTCTCCGCGAGAGCCGCCCGCAGGCCGCTCCGATCCTCCTTCGGGATCCAGGCGTCGAAGAACGGCCGACCGAGCGCTTGATCGGAGGACGTCCCCACCATCGTCGCGGCCTTGCGGTTCATGAGGGAGACGTGATCGTCGTTGTCGAGCGCGATGACGAGCACGTCGGTCACCTCGACGAGGTCTCTGTACCGCCGCTCGAGCTCCTCCCGCTCTCGCTTGAGCTGCGCCTTGCCGAGCGCCTGCTCGATGGTGGCGATGAGCTCCTCGGGACGGAACGACTTGAGCACGAAGGCGAAGGCGCCCGATCGGAGGGCTCCGATCGCCGCGTCCACGCTCGCGAACCCGGTGAGCAGGACCACCTCCGTCAACGGCGACAGCGCCTTCAAGGGCTGGATGAGATCGACGCCGCTCGCGTCGGGCAGCTTCACATCCATGATCGCGACGTCGAACCCGTGCGGAGCGAGCGCGAGGGCCGCGTCGCCGGTCGTCGCGGTCTCGATCGAGATCCCGGGGATGCCCGACGCGAGGACCGACCGCAACGTGTCGACGAGCTCTGCGTTGTCGTCGACGATGAGGATGCGGCCGCTCCCCTTGTGAGCCGGCAGGGACGGCAGCGAGCTCGGATGGGCGACCGTCACGGCATCCCCAGGAGGCGCCTGAGGGTCTCGTTCACGAGCGGCGGGTTCGCGGCGCCCTTCGTCGCCTTCATCACCTGCCCGACGAAGAAGCCGAAGAGCGCCACCTTGCCGAGGCGGAGCGACTCGGCCTGCTTCGGGTTGTCGGCGATCACCTTCGCGCAGGCCTGCTCGATCGCCTCGGGATCGCTCATCTGAGTCATCCCGGCGGCGGCGACCACGGACGCGGCCGACGCGGGGGTCCCGCGCATCCTCGCGTAGACCTCCTTGGCCTGCTTGCCGCTGATCGTCGCCTCGTCGACGAGACGGAGGAGATCCGCCACCTGGGCGGCGGACACCGGAAGGTCTGCGTGAAGCCCGCGGGTGGTGACGTCGCGGAGCACCTCGGCCTGGACGAAGTTCCCGACCTTCACGGCGTCGCCGTGGAGCGTCGCCGCCTCCTCGAAGAACGCCGCGATCCGCGGGTGGGCGGTGAGGACGCTCGCCGCGTACGGCGAGAGCCCGAGCTCCGAGACGAACCGGGCGCGCTTGTCCTCGGGGAGCTCCGGGAGCTCGGCTCGCGCCTTGGCGAGCGCGGCCTCGTCGACGACGAGGGGGAGGAGGTCCGGCTCGGGGAAGTAGCGGTAGTCCTGGGCGGTCTCCTTGGTCCGGAGGGTATAGGTCGTGCCGCTCTTCTCGTCCCAGCCTCGGGTCTCCGAGACGACGTGCTTGCCCGCCTCGAGGAGCTCCTCCTGCCGGGCGATCTCGGAGGCGATCGCCCTCTCGACGAAGCGGAAGGAGTTGATGTTCTTGAGCTCCACGCGCGTCCCGAGCTTCGCCTCCCCGACGGCCCGGATCGACACGTTCGCGTCGCAGCGGAAGGACCCCTCCTCCAGGTTCCCGTCGTTGACCCCCATGAAGACGAGGATGTCGCGCAGCGCGCGGAGGTAGGCCGATGCCTCGGACGGCGAGCGCAGGTCCGGCTCGCCCACGATCTCGACGAGCGGCGTGCCGGCGCGGTTCAGGTCGACGACCGAACCGCCCGCGAGCTCGTGGAGGTTCTTCCCCGCGTCCTCCTCCATGTGCACGCGCGTGATGCGCGCGACGCGGACCGCGGAAGAGCCCTCCACGCCCTCCCCGATCACGAGGCGGCCGCCCTCGGCGAGCGGCTCGTCGAACTGGCTGATCTGGTAGCCCTTCGGGAGATCCGGATAGAAGTAGTTCTTCCGCGCGAACCGGCTCGTACCGCCTCGTCGTAGCTCGCATCCGAGGGCGAGCGCCGCGCGGACCGCCAGGCGGACGGCCTCCGCGTTGAGGACCGGGAGCGCGCCGGGGAGGCCGAGACAGGTCGGGCACACGTGCGTGTTCGGTGGGGCCCCGAAGGCCGTGGAGCAAGGGCAGAAGAGCTTGCTCTCGGTCAGGAGCTGGGCGTGGACTTCCAGGCCGATCACGGCCTCCCAGGGGGGCATGGGGCGCAGTCTACCGCGAAATCCCCTGCGAACTTCGCCGCGAACTTTTCCATCGCCGAGGTGCCGGACTAGGGTGCGTCTTGGGTCTGATGGCATCCGAGTCCCTTCTCCGCGGCCTCCCGATCGCCGTCCTCACGGTGTCCTTGATCGCCGTCCCCGTCCTCGTCCTCGAGCCGCAAGGGCTCCCTCGGATGCGGGCGCTCGAGAAGGAGCTCGCGGCGGTCCAGAGCGAGAACACAGAGCTCAAGCGTGACGTCGGGAAGCTCCGGGCCGACGTGAAGGAGCTCCGCGAGAGCCCGGCCGCCGTGGAGCGGATCGCGCGCGAGCAGCTCGGCCTCGTGCGCAAGAACGAAGTCGTCTTCCAGTTCGAGCGCAGGTAGATTTCGAGCGTGACCGACGAGCTCACGAAGGCGCTCCTCGACGAGGACGTCGCCTCCGCCCGCGGCGTCGCCGAGGCGTTGCACGTGGCGGTGAGCCAGGGCGTCCCGCTCGTTCGGGCCCTCCTCGAGACGGGGGCGGTCGGGCAGGAGGCCCTCTCCCGCGTGCTCGCGATCGCAGACGCGCCGGTCGTTTCGCGCGTCGTCCCGGCGCGCGAACTCGTTTCGCTCCTCCCGCCCGGCCTCTGCGCGCGCCTCCACGTCGTACCGGTGCGTCGTGACGGGATGACCGGCACCGTCGACGTCGCGATGGCCGACGTGACGGACGCGCACGCCGCCTCGGAGATCGCCTTCCACCTCGGCACGACGGTGCGCCCCGTGCGCGCGTCGCTCGCCGCCATGACGGAGGGCCTCCGCCTCCTCTCCGGCGCGGCCCCGCCGCCGGCCTCGACGGACTTTCCGCCGATGACGCCGCGTTCGCTCCAGCGCGCCCTCCTCGTGGTGACGGAGGACGACGACGACCGCCCCGTCGCTGCGTCAGGCCGTCGCTCGCGCGACACCCCGCCCTGGGGGACGCAGATCCCCAAGGACGTGAAGGGCTCGGATGCTCCGAAGAGCGGCGTCGGCTCCGAGATCCCGATCCCGCTCACGCGCCGAACCTTCAGCGCCGTGAGCGGCGGCACGCAGCGACCTCCGCCCCTCGTCGATCCCGCCACGGCGGCCCTCGGCGAGGGCTACGACCTCGACGTCGACGCCCTCCGGCCCGTCGTCGAGGTCGACGAGCGCGCGCGTGAGGACATCCCCCTCGCGCCGCGGGTCCCGCCCTTCGCCGACGCGCCGCCTTCGACGGAGCGGAACGCGGACCGCCTGTCGACGGTCGCCATGGCCCTCCCCGACGCCCTCGCGGAGGTCCGAGAGGCGTCGACGCGGGACGAGATCCTCGAGCGCCTCCTCACGAGCGCGGAGCACGTCGCCGACAAGGTCGCGCTCTTCGTCGTGCGACGCGGCGGATACCTCGGCTGGTCCTGCAGCGCCGCGTTCGCGCCGCGCGACGTGTTCCAGGAGGTGCTCCTGCCGCTCGACGCCGACAACGTGTTCGATCGCTCGGTCCACGACGGACCGACGCTCGGTCCGGTGCCGCGTGACGAGGCGCACGCCGCGCTGTGGGCCGCCATGAAGGACGCGAGCCCAGACGTCGCGATCGTCCCCGTCCGAGTGAAGGACAAGGCGATCGTCATCCTCCTCGCCGATTCGCTCGTCGACACGATGCTGGCCACACGTCATCTCGAGGAGCTCGCCGCCGTCGCCGGAGAAGCGTTCGCGCGTCTGCTCCGCGATCGCTGAAGGCGCCGCCCCTCAGGCGACGAGTCGCTCGGGCGCGCGGACGACGAGGACGGGACGGTCCGCGTGGTCGACGACCTTCGCCGCGACCGTCCCGACGAGCCGCTCGATCGCGCCGTAGCCGTGCGCGCCGATCACGATCATGTCGACGTCCTCGCTCCGCGCGACGTCCTCGATCACGCGCCAGGCGGGTCCTGCGTCGGCACGGATCGACTCGACGACCGACATCGCGTTCGCGCTGCGCGCGAGCTCCTCGAGGTCGACCAGCGCGCGCTCGGCGAGCACGCGTTCGACCTCGTCGGGGTCGGACGCGTACGCCTCCAGCGGCAGCTCGCCCGAGATCGACGTCGCGCGGAGGAGGACGAGGCGAGCCCCCGTCCGAGAGGCGAGCGACGCGGCCGCGGCGAGGACGCCCCGCGCCCGCGCCGAGCCGTCGAGGGCGACGAGGAGCTTCCTCATCGGGACCTCGGGGGACGGACGCCGGCGAGCACCCGCAGCGCGTCGGTCGTCGTGAAGATGCCGATGACGCGGTCCCGCTCCATCACGACCGCGCACCCGTAGCGATGCTCGGCCATCTCGCTCGCCACCCGCTCGACGGGCGTTCCCGGGGCGACGGCGTAGCACTCCTGCGTCATCGCATCGTCGATGCGGTCCTTCTCGAGGTCTGCGCGACCGAGGGTCTCGAGGAAGTAGAGGTCGCGCTGGCTGAGGATGCCGACGAGCTCGCCGTGCTCGAGGACGGGTAGGTGCCGGCACGCGTTGTCGCGCATCATCTTGTGCGCGACCTCGAGGCTCTGGTGTCGTCCAATCGTGACCGGCTGCTCGGTCATGACGTCCTCGACCGTGAGCTTCATCCGACCCTCCGCGCCGGGGCAGGATCGGGGACCATCTCGGTCTCGACCGCGCGGTCGCGCGCGGCGATGCGGAGCGCATCGATGGCAGTGAACACCCCCACCACGTTGCCGCGGTCCACGACGATGGCAGCCCCGTAGCGGTGGGCGGCCATCTGGCCGGCGACCTCGACCACCGGCGTCTCGGGCAAGGTGACGTACGGGTCCGTCGTCATGACCTCGCCTACGGGGAGGGCGAAGACGTCGCCGAGCTTCTCCGCGACCGCGAGCTCTCGGTCCGAGAGGATGCCGACGAGATCGTGGCCGTCGAGCACCGGCAGGTGCCGGATGCCATACCGACTCATCGCCTCGCGAGCGCTCGCGAGCGTGGCGTCCCGCTGGATCGTCTGCGGGCTCGGCGTCATGTACCGGTAGATCTGCGCACCGTCCCTGATCATGGCGGCTCTCTCCCCGCGTCGCCGACGCATCGCGCGTCGAGCACGACCGCTGACCATGCGAGAGACATGCCGGCGCGCAGCGGCGCGGGGGCACACGACCCTCCCGCTCGAGCTCGCGCACGTCCTGCGCTCGACCGCAGGGCGTGCCGGGCGACGGCCACGAGACCCCGCCGGCCCCCGGGAGAAGCGCGCGCGGCACGCGGCGTGCTCCACGCCCCGTCGTGGACGACCTCGCGCGCGATCTCCTCCGGCCTGACGCGTACCCGCCCCCGCGGCCGTACCAGGTCGAGCTCCGCGAGACGCACGTCTCGTGGGTGTTCCTGACGGAGAGCGATGTCTTCAAGGTGAAGAAGCCGGTCGACCTCGGCTTCCTCGACTTCCGCCAGATCGGCGCGAGGCGGAAGGCATGCGAGGACGAGGTCCTCCTGAACCAGCGGCTCGCCGCCGGGACGTACTTCGGCGTCGTGCCGGTGCGTCGGGGTGAAGACGGGCGGAGGCACTTCCACGAAGGCGGAGAGCTCGTCGACTGGGCCGTGCACATGCTCCGCCTGCCCGACGATGCGCGCGCCGACGTACGGCTGGCCCGCGGCGACCTCGGCCCCGACGACGTCGACCGGATCGCCGAGCACCTCGCCGCGTTCCACGCTCGGTGCGAGCGGTCGGCCGCCATCTCTGCCCACGGGGATCCGCACCGCGTGGCCGCCAACGTGCGCGAGAACTTCGAGGGCACCCGGGGTGACGTGACGCGCTTCCTCACCGCCGCGCAGGCGAGCGAGGTCGAGTCGTACCAGCTCGCGACGCTCTGCGATCGCCACGCGCTCCTCGAGCGCCGTCGCGCCAGCGGCCTCGTGCGTGACGGCCACGGCGACCTCCGCCTCGAGCACGTCTACTTCGACGAGGGCAAGCGAGGCATCACCATCCTCGACTGCATCGAGTTCGCAGACCGCTTCCGATGCGCCGACGTGGCCTGTGACCTCGCCTTCCTCTCGATGGACCTCGCGGCGCACGGGCGCGTCGACCTCGCCGAGCGGCTCGTCGCCAGGTACGCGCGCGCGACCGACGACTACGACCTCTACGGCGTGATCGATCTCTTCGAGAGCTACCGCGCCTGGGTGCGCGGCAAGGTCTCCATGGTCGTCGCCTCCCAGGAGGCCGACGACGCGCTGCGCGTCCGCGCCGAGGAGGACGCCCGGAAGCACCTCCTCCTCGCGCTCTCGTCCGATCGCGCCTCGCTGCTCGCGCCGGTCGTCGTCGCGGTCGGCGGCGTGATCGCCTCGGGGAAGAGCACGATCGCCGACGCGGTCGCGGACCGCCTCGGCGCGCCCGTCGTCGACGCCGACCGCACCCGGAAGTCGCTCCTCGGTGTCGGCCACCGCGCCGAGCTCCACGTCGGCGCCTTCGAGGGGCCGTACGATCCGCGCGTCACGGACACCGTCTACGACGAGGTCATCCGGCGCGCGGAGGTCGTGCTCGACAGCGGTCGCCCGGTCGTCCTCGACGCGTCCTTCCGGACGCGCGCGATGCGTGAACGCGCGCGAGCGCTCGCGAAGCGGCACGGCATCCCCTTCTTGTTCGTCGAGTGCAGGGCGGAGGAGGACGTCTGCGTCGCGAGGCTCGCGAAGCGCGAGGCGGAGGGATCCGTCTCCGACGGACGCCGCGCGATCTTCGCGGACTTCGTGAAGGCGGTGGAGCCGACCGTGGAGCTCGCGGAGGCCGAGCACCTCGTCCTCGACACCTCGCTTCCGGTCGTCACGTCCGTCGCGACCCTGGAGGAGCGGCTCCGGACGTGGCCGAAGGGACTCTGATCGGCGCGTGGTAGGCTCGGCGCGTGCTCGCCGGCGGCCCGCGTGACCAGGCCCGCGTCGTGGCCCTCGTCGAGGAGACCGCAGGGGCGCTCGCGAGCGTCCGCTCGAAGGGCTCGCTCCTCGAGGCGCTCGCGTGGCCGCGAGAGGTCGAGGAGCGCTTCTTCGCCGACAAGGCCGAGCGCCTGCCGAAGCCGCGATACCAGGTCCCTCGCGATCTGCTGGAGGCCGAGTCGCGCGCGCTCGTCGCGGCCGAGCGTCGCGTGCGCGGCGACGGGCCCGTGCCGAAGCTCCTCCGCAACGTGCTCGGCTCGATGCAGGACAGAAACCGCCTCCTCCTCGCGCTCGGCACCCGCGCCTTCGGGCAGGTGTCCGCGGGGATCTACGGCAGCTCGCGGACGCGCTTCTACGACACGGGCCTCACGAACCTCGACCTCGCCGAGCACCTCCTCCGCCGGCTCGACACACACGGCTGGGACGAGGCGTTCGGCACCGACGAGCCCTCGCTCGACGCCGCCGGTTTCCAGGCCTTCCTCGCCGAGCGCGTCGCGAAGCGGAAGCTACCGATCGCCGTGCGCATCGACGAGACCTGCTCGGCGAAGGCCATCGCGGGCGCGAGACGCGTCCGAATCCGCCCTGACGCGACGTTCACCTCGTGGGAGGCGGAGGGCCTCTACCGTCACGAGATCGAGACTCATTCGTTCTCTCTGCTGAACGCGGCGCGCCACGTCTACCCCACCCTGCTCGCCAGCGGAGGCCCTCGCTCCACGCCGACCCAGGAGGGCCTCGCCGTCTTCGCCGAGCTCTACCACCGCGTGCTCGCCGTGCCGCGCCTCAGACGCCTCGCGCTCCGCGTCCGGACGGTCGGCATGGCCGAGGACGGCGCGAGCTTCCTCGACGTCTACCGCTTCCTCGTGAAGGACGAGGGCCTCCCGCCGAGGAGCGCCTACCTCGACGCGGCGCGTGTCTTCCGCGGCGGACCTCCCGAGGGTGGCGGCCCCTTCACGAAGGACGCGGTCTACGTCGCCGGCCTCCTCCACGTCTACGCCTTCCTCCAAGCGTTCGTGCGCGAGGGCTTCCGCGACGAGACCGAGATGCTCGCGGCCGGCCGCTTCGCGCTCGATGACGTCGCCGCCGTCCTCGAGCTCCGCGCGCGCGGCCTCCTCGTCAGGCCACGCTACCGCCCGAAGTGGCTCCGCGAGTGGACGACCCTCCTCCCGTACTTCGCGTTCACCTCGTTCATGGACGGGGTCGACCTAGGTCCGGTGACGCGCACCTACCGCGACGCGATCGCTCTCTCGGTGGGGGCGCGCGCTCCGCGCAGGTGATCCCCCTCACCCGCCGTCGCGCGTGGACTTGGGGCCGCGCGCGACGCCGTACTCGTGGAGGCGGTACTGGATCGTGCGAACACTGATGTCGAGGATCTCGGCCGCCTTCGACGTCGAGCCCTCGCAAGCCTCGAGCGTCTTCAAGATCGCGTAGCGCTCGATGTCGGCCATCGTCGACCCGGGCACGCGGAGCGAGCCGAAAGCCTCCGGCGCAGCTTCGAAGGGGAGGTCCGCCTCGTCGATGAGCGGTCCCGCGCAGAGGACGACGGCGCGCTCGATCGTGTTCTCGAGCGCGCGTACGTTCCCCGGCCAGCGATAGCCGAGGAGCTTGGCGCGCGCCCGGTCGGAGAACCCCTCCACGCGCTTGTGGTTCTCGAGGGCGAACTTCCGGAGGAAGTGGTTGGCGAGCATGACCACGTCCGCGCCGCGCAGGCGCAGCGGCGGCATCTCGATGTGGACGACGTTGAGGCGGTAGTAGAGGTCCTCCCGGAAACGCCCCGATTGCACGTCCGCGGCCAGGTCTCGGTTCGTCGCCGCGACGAGGCGGACGTCGGTGTGGATCGACTCGTTGCCGCCGACGCGCTCGAAGGTCCGCTCCTGGAGGACCTTGAGGAGCTTCACCTGCGTGAGCATCGGGATCTCGCCGACCTCGTCGAGGAAGAGCGTGCCGCCGTTCGCCTGCTCGAAGCGCCCGACGCGACGCTTGTCGGCGCCGGTGAAGGCGCCCTTCTCGTGACCGAAGAGCTCGCTCTCGAGGAGCGACTCGGCGAGGGCGGCGCAGTGGAGCGACACGAAGGGCTTCCCCGAGCGCGGACCGAGCGCGTGGAGCGCCCGCGCGAGCTCTCCCTTGCCCGTCCCGCTCTCCCCGGTGATGAGCACGGTCGCGCGCGACGCCGCGACCTGCCGCGCGACGCGGTAGACCTTCTGCATCGCGGGGCTCGCGCCGATGAGGCCCTGGAGCCCCTCCGCATCACGCTCACGGAGCTGCCGCCTCAGGTTCTCCGCCTCGACCTTGACCTCGCGTCGCTCGAGCGCGCGCTCGATGACGAGCGTGAGCGCGTCGAAGTCGATGGGCTTCGGGAGATAGTCCTCCGCGCCGGCACGCATCGCGGCGACGGCGGAGCCGAGGTCCTGGAACGACGTCGCGACGATCACCGGGAGGTCCTTGTCCTGCTCGCGGAGCTTGTGGAGGAGCTCGAGGCCGTCCATGCGCGGCATCTTGAGATCCGTCACGACGACGTCGGGCGGCGAGTCGGCCGCGACGCCGAGGGCCGCGAGCCCGTCCTCCGCGGTGTCGACCGCGTACCCCTCGGAAGCGAGGAGCTTCTGGAGCCCAGAGCGGGCGCTGGGCTCGTCGTCGACGACGAGGATTCGGGCCTTGGTCTTCGTGTTGTCGGTCATGGACTCCGCCTCGCGAGCTCGGGGGTACCGAGGGTCGGGCAGCGCTGGGCCCGTGCTCACGGTGCGGAAGTTCATCACACACTCTCGCCGGTGTGAACCGTGAGGACGGGGACCGGGCTCGTTCGCACGACCTTCTCCGCGACGCTGCCGATGAGCGCGCGGGGGAGCCCCTTCCGGCCGTGGGTGCCCATCACGATCATCCCCGCCGACACCTCCACGGCCGTGTCGAGGATCGTCTTCCACGCATCCCCCTGCCGGACGAGGCTGCGCATGGGGACCCCGTCGCCGGCGTGGGCGGCCAGCGCCTTGTCGAGGCCGATCTTCGCGCCGTCGAGGATGCGGCTCGTGATCTCCGCGCTCGCGACCATCGCGCCGTCCGGGAAGCCCACGAACGGGATCTCGAACGCGTGGAGGACGACGACGTCCGCCCCGAGCTTCTTGGCGAGCCGAGACGCGTACGAGAGCGCGGCCGCCGAGGCCTCACCGAAGTCCGTGGGGACGAGGATCGTCTTGGGGAGGGTCATGAGCACGGCTTGATGCCAGCCGCATGCCACCGGCAAATTCCCCGCCTAGAGGGCGAGAAACGCGCAAGAGTCGCGTGTCGCGCGCGCCGGTCGGCGCGCACCTTTTGCGCGCTGGACCGCAGTCAGCGCGCGACCAGGACGAGCACGTCGTCGTCGCTACGACCGTGCTCGATCGCGATCCGCTGGGCGAGGACGGCGGGGGGCTCGCGGAGGAGATCGAGGTCGTTCTCGATGGCGAGCCGCGAGGGGACGCCGTCGGTCGCGAGGACGAGCGCCTCGGCGGGCGCGATCGGGGCGCGCTCCTCCGCGACCTTGCGAACGCGCGCCGCGGGCGTCCCGAGCACGAACGAGCTCCCCCCGAACCGGTGCGCGGTACGCGGCCCGACCACCTGGACGAGGACGTTGCCCACGGACGCGACATCGACGTGCCCGGCCGCGTCGTCGATCCGCGCGACGGCCATCACCGCCCCGCGCGTCCTCGGCAACGCCGCATGGCACGCCTCGAGGATGGCGGCCGGGGACGCGCTCGCGTGACGGTGAAACGCGTCGACGGCGGTCGAGGAGGCGTGACGAGCGAGCGTCCCGTGGCCGAGGCCGTCGATCACGGCGACCACGAGGACGTCGCCGTCGCGCCGGAAGCACGCGTGGTCGCCGCTCCGCGTCTCCCCCCCGATCGGGCGGCCGTAGATCCCTACCTGCCGCCGCCACGCGCCGGTCCGGGCTGGAAAGGCCCGCGCCCGGACGCACGTCCCCTCCGAGGCGCGGACGTCGAGATCGACCTCGCTGGCGAGCCGCGCCACGGAGGCGAGGCCGACCCCGAGGCTCCCCTTCGAGCGCGGCGCCCCCTCGAGCGCCGCGGCCACGTCCCGGATCCCGAGCCCGCGATCGACCGCCACGAGCTCGAGGCCCGAAGCGCCGCCGTACGTCGTCGGGACGACCGCGATCCGCCCGCCGACCGCGTGCCGGAGCTGGTTCCGTCCGAGCTCGGTGGCGACGAGGACCATCGTCTCGATCACCCCGGCGGCCACGTCGTGCGCCGCGCCGACCTCGCGGATCGCCTCGCGCACCAGCGAGAGCGACGCTTCGTCGAAGAGCGGCGTCTCGCGGGCGCCTCCCAGCGGCGCGAGCCACTCGTCCGTCAGAAGCGCTTCCACTTCACCACCGTGACGGTCGTGCCCTTGCCGACCTCGGAGGTCAGCTCGAAGGCGTCGACGAGACGTCGGCTCCCGGAGAGCCCCAGCCCCATCGAACGCGCCGTGCTGAAGCCGCCCGCGAGGACGCGCTGGACGTCGGGGATCCCCGGTCCCTCGTCGCGGAAGCAGAGGCGGATGCCGATGCGCGTGCCGTTCTGGACCTCCTCGATCGTCACGACGCCTCCTCCGGCGTGGACGAGGACGTTTCGCGCGAGCTCCGAGGCGGCGGTCGTGATGGCCGCCGTCGCGAAGGCATCGAAGCGACGCGACTCGGCGATCTCCCGGACGCGGCGGCGCGCGAGGATGATGTCATCCTCGACGTCGAGCCGCATGTCCTGGGTCGAGAGCACGGTCTCCACGGTCTCACGCCTTCTTCTTGGGCACGACGTGACCGAGGAGCGCGAGACCGTCCTCGAGCTCGAGGGCCGTGCGGACGCCTTCCATCGCGTACCCCATGCGCACGAGCGTGGCCGCGACCTCCGGCCTCATGCCCACGAGGACGGTCTCCGTCCCCATGAGACGGGCCATGCGTCCCGTCTCGGCCAGGATGCGCGCGACGTAGCTGTCGACGATCTCGAGCGCACTGATGTCGATGACGAGGCCCGTCGAGCCCTCCTTCTCGATGGCCGTGAGGACGGCGGCCTGAAAGGCGTCGGCGACCGCATCGCGCAGCTCCACGGAGATCGTCGCGAGGAGCGTCGGGCCGATCCGGAGGATCGGGATCATGCCGATGCTGGTGACCACGTCTAGACGCCCTTCTCCCGGATCTCCTTGCCGACGAGCCCCAGCGCCATCTCGATGCCATCCGAGAGGCGACTCACCGTGTGCATCGACGAGACGTCCACCCCGAGCTGCACCATCGTCCGCGCGACTTGCGCCGTGATGCCGGTCAGGATCGTCTGCGCGCCGAGGAGGCGCACGGCCGCGGTCGTCTTGAGGAGGTGATCGGCGACCCGCGTGTCGACCACGGGGACGCCGGCGATGTCGATGATGATGCAGCGCGCCTGCGCCTCGACGACATTGAGGAGGACGGCCTCCATGACCTGGTGGGCGCGATGGCTGTCGAGCGCCCCGACGAGCGGCAGGAGCAGGACCTTCTCGTAGACGCGGATCACCGGGGTCGAGAGCTCGCGGATGGCGGCCTGGTGGCGCCCGATCGCATCCAGGTTCGCGGCGATGTACGTGTCGATCGCGAGCGCGACGTCGAAGTAGACGATCTTCTGGACCGAGATGAAGTCGGCCTGCATCGCGGCCTGATCCTCGGCGTCCCTCGACATGTAGCCAAGGATGAGCTCGAGGTACCGGCGGTAGGCGCCGAGATAGAACTTGGGGGAGAGGCCGATGCGCTCGTGCGCCGCGCCGACGCGGAGCCGGTCCTCGACGTACGCGAGATCGAGCTTTCCGGTGAAGAGCTGGAGGAAGTAGTCCGCCTGGAGGCGCTTCACCCGCCGGAGCTGCGCTTCGTCGTGGAAGAACTTCCGCATCTCCCCGTGGGACATGAGAAGCTCGTAGAAGTCCTCGACGATCGCCGTCGTGTGCTTCTCGGCGAAGGGCCGGAGCTTCACGAGGCGAGCGAGGTCGTCGTCCGAGATCTGGAAGAACGCGCGGCGGCTCCGGAGCTCGGCCTCGTCGAGCTTCAGGATCGCCATGTACTTCCGGTGGTCGCGGTGAGAGTCGTCGAGCTTGACCATGGCCTCGGGGTGCTTTCTACCATGTGGGTCGTGCCAGCACGCCGCGCAATCGACCTCCTCATTCGCTTCGCGCGCCTCGTGTCCGACGCGTCGGAGGGGGCGGAGGTGCTCCCGCTCCTCGCGGACGCGCTCCTCGAGCACGTCCCGGCCGCGGGTCTCGCGGTCGTCGAGATCGGGGTGACGGGCGAGGTCCACGTCTCGGTCTCACGCAACGTCCCGGAGCCCCTCCACCGGACGGCGCTGGAGGCGGATGCCATCGGCGAGGAGCTCGGCGAGACGCTCCTCCGCGCCGCCGACGGCACGTTCTCCGAGCAGCAGACGCGCCCCCTCGTCGCCGGCGGGAACCTCTTCGGCGCCGTCGTCATCTTCTTCGACGCCGAGCACCCGGTGACCCCGGATGGAATGCAGCTCGCCGACGGGCTCGTCGACCTCGCCGCGATCGCGCTCGGGAACGCTACCGCGGTCGCGAAGCTCGAGACGTCGCACGCGGCGCTCGCGGCCTCGCAGGAGATGCTCGCGCGGACCGAGAAGCTGCGCGCGCTCGGCCAGATGGCGGCCGGCGTCTCGCACGATCTGAAGAACATCTTGAACCCCTTGAGTCTCCACCTGCAGTTCATCGAGCGCTCGCTCGACAAGGGGAAGACGAAGGACGCGAAGGAGAGCTGCATCGAGATGAGGCAGGTGCTCGTCCGCGGCGTCCAGACGCTCGAGCGCCTCCGCGACTACAGTCGCCAGTCGAAGGAGTCGAAGACGGAGCTCGTCGACCTCGACCGGCTCGTGCGCGAGGCCGCCGAGATCGCGCGTCCGCGCATGGCGTCGATCGGGGGCCGCGGCGTCCGCATCGAGCAGGAGCTCACGGCGCCGCCGCACGTGATGGCCATGAGCGGCGAGGTCGTCAGCGCCCTCGTGAACCTCATCGTGAACGCGATCGACGCGCTCGCGGGCGGCGGCGGAACCGTCACGCTGCGCTCGGGGGAGTCGCACGGGGGCGCCTGGGTGAGCGTCGGGGACGACGGCCCGGGCATGCCCCGTGACGTCGAGAAGCACGTCTTCGAGCCGTTCTTCACGACGAAGGGCGCGGAGGGGACCGGGCTCGGGCTCGCCATGGTGTACGCCTGCGTGCAGCGCCACGGCGGGACGGTGACGCTCGCCACCGAGCCGGGCGCGGGGACGACGTTCACGCTCTGGTTCCCGGGCGGGTCCGAGGGCTCGCAGCGCCCTCAGAGCTCGTAGCCGGCGCGCTTCGCGAGCCAGCGGACGACGTCGGCGGCGGTGAGGACCGCGAGGAGGGCGCCGTCGTCGTCGACGACGGGGAGCACCGCGCCGTCGCCGTCGCCCAGCGCGGCGAGGGTGTGGACGAGCGCCGTGTCGTCGCGGACGGAGCCCGCGAGCGGCATCGCGACGCTCGCCAGCGACGCCTCCGGCTCGACGTCGGCGGAGGCGAGCGTCGAGGCGCGGACGACGCCTCTCGGCCTCGCCTCGGCGTCCACCACGAGGATGGCCTCGGCCCCGCCGAGGAGCGCGCGCGCGGCCCGGATCGAGACGTCGGCGTGGGCCGCGAGGACGTCCGGCCGTACGACGTCGCGTACCGGCGTGCGGAGGGCGAGCTCGACGAGATCGAGCTGCACCCGGGGGAGCCCGCTCGACGAGGCTCGAGGCTCACCGAGGTCGCGGCGACAGAGGACCTCGGCGACGGCGTCGTCGGGCGCGGCAGGCATGGCGAGGCAGCGTGCGCACGTCCCGCACTCGGCGAGCGGCGACGCCCCGCCCGACGCGGCGCAAGGGACGAGATGGCGGACCTCGACGCCACCCCCGGCGAGTGCGACGGTCCGTCGCCGGACAGGGAGACGCGCGGGCGACGCGACCGCGCTCATGCCGAGGGCTTCGAACGGACGACCAGGACCGAGCGGTCGGCGTGATTGACCACCTTGGCGGCCGTCGTACCGAGGACGCGATCGAGGCCGGAGTAGCCGTGCGACCCGACGACGACGAGATCGGCGTCGAGCGTCTTCGCCTCCGTGCAGATGGCGTCCCAGGGCGTCCCGATCCGGACGTAGAGGCCGTCGAGCGTGCTCGGCGGGACGTCCGCGGTCAGCTTCGTGAGCTCTTCGCGCGCACGCGTCGTGAGCTGCGCGACGACGTCGTTCGGCGAGACGACGAGGAACTCCTTGTCGATCTCGGGGGGGAGCCCGACGCTGCGGAAGACGGCGAGCTTCGAGCCCGTCCGAGCGGCGAGATCGCCGGCGACCGCGAGGACGTGAGGCGCGCGCGGTGAGGCATCGAGGCAGACGAGGATGCGCTTCATGCCAGGGATCTAACACGGGCCGTGCCACGGTCGATCCCCGGAGTCTTCGAGGGGGGTCCCCGCTTCGGCCTGCACGCCGTGCGCGACGCGCATGGCTTGCGTAAGGCCGCGGGGCGGCCCGGCCGGGGCCAGGGTCGGCCCGGCCCGGGCCACCCGAGAGGGCGGAAATCTCGTGCGAATCCGAGCAGCCCTCGGCGGCACGACGCGTGCTGAAGCGCGACCTCCATGAACGCCGACATGCTCCGCACCTCCGCCGACGACGCGCTCGACCTCCTCCACTTCGCCGCCTCGTTCCTCTGGGCGGACATGACCATCGCGCCGGCCGAGCGCGCGTTCCTCGAAGAGCTCGCGCGCGAGCTGCGCGTGCCCGATCCGGCGGCCGTCGTCGCGCCGCTGCTCACACGGCCGCCGGCCCCGGAGATCGTCGACCCCTCCCGCGTTCGTCCCGCGCTCGCCGAGCGCGTCCGCGAGGTCGCGCTCCGCGCCATCGCGGCGGACGGCGCGGTCGAAGAGCGCGAGCTCGAGCTCTTCGACGTCCTCGACGACCTCCTGCCGGGGCGTCCGCGCGCGGCGTGAGGCGGCGAGGCCGAGCCCACCGGAAGGGCTTCACCGAACCGACCCGCCCCGGTACGATCGCGGCGCATGACCGCGGCGCAGACCTACGGCGGCAAGTACCGCGTGGTTCGCGAGCTCGGGCGCGGCGGAATGGGGATCGTCTACGAGGCGGTCCACGAGGGCCTCGGCAGCCGCGTCGCGCTGAAGAAGATGGCGGCGGACATGGCGACGCCGGACAACGTCGCCCGCTTCCTCCGCGAAGCGCGCGCGGCGGCCAACCTCCGGAGCCCGCACGTGGCCAGGGTGGTCGACGTCGGCACGACGAACGCCGGGGTGCCCTGGCTCGTCATGGAGCTGCTCGACGGCGAAGATCTCGCCACCGCGGTCGCGCGGCGGGCGACCCTCCCGGTCGACGAGGCGTGCCGCATCGTCTCAGAGGCTTGCTCGGCAATGGCGGAGGCTCACGCGGCGGGGATCGTCCATCGCGACCTGAAGCCGGCGAACGTGTTCCTCGCGCGCCTGCCCGGCGGCGGAACCACCGTGAAGGTGCTCGACTTCGGCCTCGCGAAGGTCCACGCGAGCGGAGACGGCGCGAACACCGCGTCGAGCACGGTCTTCGGAACTCCCGAGCACATGGCGCCGGAGCAGCTCAAGAGCGCGGCGTCGGTCGACGCGCGGGCGGACGTTTGGGCGCTCGGGGTCCTCCTCCACGAGCTGCTCGCAGGCGAGCCCCCGTTCACGGGCCCGGACATGCGCACGGTCATCACGCGCATCTTCACCCAGCCGCCGGCGTCGCTCCACGACCTCCGGCCCGACGTGCCCGAGCGCCTCGCGCGTGTCGTCCTCTCTTGCCTCGAGAAGGAGCCCTCGCGGCGAACACCGGACGTGGCCACGCTCGCGCGCGCGCTCGTACCCTTCCTCGCCCCGAAGCCGGCTCCGCCGCCGTCGGGGATGACGCGCGAGCCCCGCGATCCCGATCTCGTCCCGTGGGGCACGAAGGAGTGGACCTTCGCGGTCGGAGCCTGCGTCGTCATGCTCGCTCTCGGCCTCGCCACTGCCCGCGTCACGGCGCCTCCCGCGCCGTCGGCCGCGGAGCGCCCCGCCGCGCCGACCGCCACGCCACCGGCGGCGCCTCTGCTCCCTCCGATCGAGGCCGATCCCGATCTCGAGCCCGATCCCGAGCCGACGCCCTCGCCGGAGTCGTCGGCGAACGTCGCGCGCCCGAAGGAGCCTGCAGCCGTCGCGAGCGGCGCACGACCGCGACCGAGCGTTCGCCCGGCGACGGTCTCGTCGGTCACGACGAAGCCCTCCGCCGCGGTGCCGCCGGCGAAGCCCCACGATCCTCTCGACGGTCGCCGATGATCCCGCGCGCTCCCCTCGCCGGCTCCGCGCTCGTGCTCACGCTCGCGCTGACGCGCCTCGCGCACGCGACGCCCGATCAAGAGCGGGCCGAAGTCCTCTACGAGGAAGGCAGAAGGCTCCTCGACAGCGGCCGCGTCGCGGAGGCCTGCGCGACCCTCGCGGAGAGCCAGCGACTCGATCCGGCGACGGGCACGCTGCTCAACCTCGCGCGCTGCCACGAGCGCGAGGGCAAGCTCGCCTCGTCCCTCCGTGAGTACGAGGCCGCCCGTGAGCGCGCGCGCGCCGACGTGCGGCCCGACCGCGTCGCCTACGCCGACGAGCGGCTCGTCGATCTCCGCGGCCGGGTGAGTCGCGTCCGCGTCGTCCTCGGCGACGGCACGCCGCGCGACGTACGCGTCACCCTCGACGGCGAGGCCGTCCCGGCGGAGAGCCTCGGAGAGTCCGTGCCCGTCGACCCCGGGGCGCACGAGGTGCGGGCGACCGCGGACGGACGTACCTTCACCGAGACCGTGTCGGTGACGGCCGAGCGGCAACGCCTCGACGTCGTCGTGCGAATCGCGCCCGCGGTGGCCGCGCTACCGCCACGGGGCGGCGCTCCGGAAGCGGACACGTCGCCCACGCGCAGCTTCACCCTGCCGATCGTGCTCTTCGGCGTGGGCGCCGCGGCGACCGGCGTGGGGACCTTCTTCGGCCTTCGAGCGTTCGACGCCTGGGACGAACGGAACGCCGGGTGCTCGGCTGGAGGGTGCACCGACGCCGCGATCCGCGCCGGCGACCGCGCGGGGACGAACGCCCTCGCGGCGAACGTCGGCGTCGGCATCGGCGTCGTCGCGCTCGCCGCAGGGACCTTCTTCCTCGTCCGTGAGCTGACCGTCAGGGGATCTTCGGCGCCACGAAGAGCTGCGCCTTCGGGGCGCCCAGGGCCGTGGACGTGGTGACGTAGACCGAGGTCTGCGAAACACCGAGCGGGCCGACCCCGACCTTGCCGGTGATGACCGCCTCCGGCGGCCCGGCCGAGCCGACGGGGATCCGCGAGACGCGCCCTGCCGCGGACTCCGAGATGTAGAGGAACTCCTGGTCCGTCGCGAGGGCCACCGGGTTCGCGAGCCCGCTCGCCACCTTCGAGCACGTGCCTGTCGCCGTGCAGCGGTAGAGCGATCCCTCGCGCGCGATGGTGAAGTAGAGGCTCGTGCTCGTGAAGAGGAGGTCCCCCGAGAACGGTGATGCCGCCGCCCCCGTCGGCTGATCATGGATCACGCAGTGAGGCGTCGCCGCGGCCGTGGGGCAAGGCGCCTGCGAGACGCGGAACGAGCCCGTCGCGTCGCGTTGCTCGCTGATCCACGCCGTGTCGGCGTCGCTCGCGTTCTTCGCGCGGACCGCGACGCGGAGGGGAAAGTCGGCCAAGCCTGGCGTGACGTTCTCGCTCGCGACGGTGTCGTTGTTGCTGCGGAAGGAGAAGACCCCGCTCCGGCCGACCATCGCCACACGTCCGTGCGCGCCGGCGACGTCGAGGGAGAGGACCTGCTCGGGCGGCTGCAGGATCGTCACCCACTTCGAGCACGCCACGGCGTCGCAGCGGAAGATGTCACCCCCCGTCGGTCGCCCGTAGAACGCGTTCGTGTTCTGCGCGGCGAAGGCCGCGACGTCGGGCACTTGCACGTACGAGACCGCGCCCGTCGTCACCTCGAGGCGCCCGAGGCGACTCTCGTCACCCCGGCGCTCCGCCCAGAGGACCGTGACCCCGATCACGCGGACCCCGATGGGGTCACCGTCGAGATCGACGACCAGCTTCGGCGCGCACGGACCGGACGTGCAGGGCCCGCCGTCACCGTCGACGGGGCCGCCATCGACGGACGCGCCCCCGTCCGAGGCACCCCCGCCATCCGCCACGCCCGCGCCGTCCGCCGTGAGCGGGGGACTGTCGGTGATGCCGACGACGAGCTCGCACGCGACGAACGACGCGCCCACGCCCGCCGCGAGAACGCCCGAGAGGAGACCGGCGCGGAGCCTCGCCATCCGATCCATCGTAGCATCCCTGCCCTCAGACGTTCCGAGCGGATAGGCTAGGCGCGGTGGGCGAGCTCGCGTTCGGACGGTACCGACTCGAGGGGACGATCGGGCAGGGCGGCGCCGGGCTCGTCCATGCGGCGACGGACAGCCGGACAGGCGAGCGCGTCGCCCTCAAGATCCTCCGCCCCGAGCACCTCCTGAAGGGCACGTCGGTGGCGCGGCTACGCCGCGAGGCGGAGGCGCTCGCCCGCATCGACCACCCGAACATCGTTCGTGTCCGGGAGCTCGTCGTCGAGGACGGCTCCGCCGGCATCGTGATGGATCTCCTCGAAGGCGAGACCTTCGGAGCGCGGATCGCACGCGAGGCCGGCGTCTCGGCGGCGCTCGCGGCCTTCGTCGGGGCGGAGGTCTCTGCGGGCCTCGCCGCCGGCCACGACGCAGGGCTCGTTCACCGCGACGTGAAGCCCGACAACATCTTCCTCGTGGGTGACACGGGCGCGGCGCGGCCGACCGTGAAGCTCCTCGACTTCGGTGTCGTCAAGGCCCCGAAGGAAGAGGGCCCTCGCCTCACCGCCACCAACGCCGTCCTCGGGACCTGGCAGTACATGCCTCCAGAGCAGGCGCACGGCCGTCCCCTCGACGGACGAGCCGACGTCTACGCGCTCGGCGCGGCCCTCTACTATGCGCTCGCGAAGAAGCGTCCGTATCAGGCCGCCGACACCGAGGCCTCGATGTTCGCCCTGAGCGAGGCCCCCGCCCCACCGCTCGCGTCGATCGCCCGGGTCGACGCGGCGCTCGGACGGATCGTGGACCGCGCGATCGCCAAGTCGCCGGACGCGCGATGGCCCTCCGCGCGTGCCTTCCGGGACGCGCTCGTCGGGTGGCTCGCCACGCACGCCGCCGGGAGCTCCGTCACCCTCCGCGCGGCGGGGCCGTTCGAGGCGCCCCCGGACGACGCCACCCTCGCGTCCGCGATGCCGATCTTCGATGCGCCCTCCGCTGCCGACGCGCCTTCGCTCGCGCCGCAGGTCCTCGGCCGCCGCGCGCGCTTCCGTGTCGCGGTCGGCGTCGCGATCGCGTGCTTCGTGATCGCGTTCGCGGCGGGTCGGCTCTTGCTCTTCCGCTGACGTCAGCGGTCGAGGTCGTGCTTGCGGATCAGCCGATGGACGTAGCTCCGCGCGAGCCCCGACGCCTCCGCGACCGCGGAGACGTTGCCCCCGTGCGCCCGGAGCGCCTCGGTGACGTAGGTGCGCTCGAGGTGCTCGAGGACCGCGTCCCGGACGTCCTTGAAGGCGATCCCCACGTCGATCGCCGGAAACCCTCCCGGCGTCGCGGCGAGGACGGCGGGCGCGCTCCCGGCGGGCGACGTCGTGAGGGAGAGCGCCTCGGCGGGGCCGAGCGTCAGCGCCCGCTCGACGAAGCTCCGCAGCTCCCGCACGTTGCCGGGCCACGGGCGGGTCAAGAGCTCGCTCATCGGCACCTCGAGGGGTGGCGCCCCGCGGGAGCGAAGCATGTGCTCGACGACGAGCGGGATGTCGTCCGTGCGCTCGCGTAGCGGCGGCACGCGAACGGGCAGGACGTTCAATCGGAAGAGGAGGTCCTCGCGAAACGTGCCCGCGTTGACCATCGCGGCGAGGTCCCGATGCGTGGCGGCGACGAAGCGCGCCTTGATCGGCCGCTGCTCGGTCTCGCCGACGCGCCGGAACGTGTTGCTCTCGAGCGCGCGGAGCAGCTTGGGCTGGAGGTCGATCGGGAGCTCGCCGATCTCGTCGAGGAAGATCGTGCCCTCCGCCGCGACCTCGACGGCGCCGAGGTGGGACGACACGGCCCCGGTGAACGCCCCCCGCGCATGTCCGAAGAGCTCGGACTCGAGCAGGTTCCCGGGGAGCGCGCCGCAGTCGACGACCACGAAGGGGCGACGCGCGCGCGGCCCCGTCTCGTGGATCGCGCGCGCGACGAGCTCCTTGCCCGTCCCCGTCTCGCCCTGGACGAGGACCGGCGCATCGGCGGCGGCGATGCGCGAGAGCCGCATGAAGAGCTCGCGCATCGCGGGGCTCGCGCCGACGAGGGGGCCGAACCTGTCGGTCGGCCACACGGGCCGCGTCTCGGACGACACCTCGACCGAGACGCGCGTCGCGCCGACCGTGAACGCCCCGACCTCGGGGAGCCGCGCCTCCGCCACCCGGAGCGTGTCGACGAACGTGCCGTTACGGCTCCCGAGGTCGCGAACCCATACGCCATCGGGGCGGATCTCGAGATGAGCGTGGACGCGCGACGCGAGGCGGTCGCCCTCGACCCGCAGGGAAGCCCCCTCCCCGCTCCCGACGAGGGCGTTGCCCTCGAAGTGGAGCTCGTGCGCGCCGGTCACATCGGACCAGCGCGCCGTCGCGGCCTGGAACTTCTCCGCCCGTGAGCGGCCCTGGTACTCCACAGTCGACTCGTCGGACACGCCGCGTATCGTACCACCGGCCTCGCTCCCGGGTGGATGCCCCGAACGCGCCTGGCGACGTCGGGGCCGACACGGGGGGTGATCGAAGGCGAAGGTAGCGTCAGATCAGAGGCGAGCGAGGATCGCCTTGGCCATTCCCTCGAGAGGCACGATCGCGTCGGCGAAGCCAGCCTCGACGACCGCGCGGGGCATCCCGTAGACGACGCACGACGACGCATCTTCGACGATGACCTCGCCCCCGGCCGCGCGGATCGCGCGCGCCCCCTCGACGCCGTCGGCCCCCATCCCGGTGAGGACGACCCCGAGGACGTCGCGGCCGAAGGCCGAGGCGGCGCTCGTGAAGAGGATGTCCACCGCAGGGCGATGAACGTGCTGCGGGGCGAGGTCGAGCGACATCGAGAAGCCCTCGCGGGCGCCGTCGACGCGGAGGTGCATCCCCGCGCGCGCGATCGTGGCGGTACCTGGACGGGCGATCGCGCCGTCCCGCGCTTCGGAGATCGCCAGCGCGCAGTCGCCGTCGAGCCTCTGCGCGAACGCCTCCGTGTAGCCGGGCGGCATGTGCACGACGACCGCGAGGGGCACGGGGAGGTCCCCCGGGAGCTCGCGGAGGAGGAGCGCGATGGCGCGCGGACCGCCGGTGGAGGCGCCGATGACGACGATCCGACGTCGGGTGCCCGTCGGGTGGGGCGGGCGCACGGCCGCGGGGCTCGCCGCCGGCGAGGGCGCGGAGGGCGGCGGAACGTCGCGCCGCCGCGCCTGGGCCGCGTCGACGACCTTCCGAACGAGCTCCCCGCGCAGCTCGTAGAGGCGGTCGGTGGCGAGCGCCGTGGGCTTCTGGACGACGTCGAACGCACCGGCCGTGAGCGCGGCGACGGCGAGAGGGCTCTCCGCGGGGCTCGTCGTGACGACGACGACGCGAGGCGCGAGGGGGAGCTGCTTGAGCGCATCGAGGACGCCGACGCCGTCGAGCTCCGGCATCACGAGGTCGAGCGTGACGACGTCAGGCGACAGCTCGGCGATCTTCTCGAGGGCCTCGAGTCCGTCCCGAGCATGGCCCACCACCTCGAGGCGGTCGTCTGCCGAGAGCACGTCGCGCATGACGCGTCGCGCGAATGCGGAGTCGTCCACGACGAGCACGCGATGTCGGCTCATCGGACGTTCTTCCCGTAGAAGAAGGCGCCGCCGCGCTCCTCACACTGCAGGACGGTCCCGAACCGCATGAGCGACTCCGAGGCGCCGACGAGCAGACGTCCCCCCTGCACCATCCTGTCGGCGAGCGAATCGACGACCCGGCGCACCACGTCGTCCGAGAAGTAGATGAGGACGTTCCGGCACACCACGAGGTCGAAGAGCCCGAGCGCGCCGGTCGCCGTCGGATCGAGGAGGTTCACCTGGCGGTACTCCACCCGAGAGACGAGCTCGCGCCGGGCGTGGAGACCGTCCCCGCGGTCCTCGAGCCAACGCGCGCCGATCTCGACGAGCTCTTCGTGTCGGATCCCCACGTGGAGCGCGGGGTCCGTCAGCGCACGCATCGAGCGGGCACCGTAGACGGCCTTCCGCGCGCGCGCGAGCGCGCGGGCGCTCACGTCGGACGCGACGATGGATGTCCGGTCGTGCAGCCCGGCGCGCTCGAGCAGCATCGCGATCGTGAGCGGCTCCTCCCCCGTCGACGACGCCGCGGACCAGATCCGCGCATGCCCGCGCGCGAGAACCGCGGGACGCACGACGTTCTCGATCGCCGCGAGGAGCGGCTGCGACTCGCGGAACAGGTATGTCTCGCCGACGACGAGCGCGTCGACCAGTCCGCCGAAGAGCTCGCCCGAAGGGTCGTCGTAGCGAAGCGCGTAGTAGTAGTCGAGCGGCGTCGAGAAGCCGGCCTCGCCGACGAGAGCCGCGACCTTCGCGCTGAAGTTGGAGGCGTCGGCGGGACCGAACGAGAGGCCTACGCGCTCCTCCACGAGAGCGCTCAAGATCGCGAAGATCGGCGCCGAGAGAGCCTCCGTCATGCGTGACGAGCCGCAGCGGCGGCGATCCGTCGGACATCGGCGTCGGGATCCGCAGCGCCGGATCGCGTGAGCCACTCGCGGGCCTCGGGGGTGCCCATCGCCGCGAGCGCAGCCGCAGCCGCGCGGCGCGCGTTGACGTTGTCCATCGTCAGCGCGGCTCCGATCGCAGCCTGGCTGCTCGGTCTCCGCATGCGCGCGAGGGCGGCGACGAGGTTCGGAGCGTCGTCCGCGTCCGCCGTGTCGAGGCTCGCGAGGACGGCATCGACGCGCTCGTCGGCTGCTACGGCGAGCGCATCGAGGACTCGTTCGCGTACCTCGGGGCGCGTGAGATGACGGAGCAGCGCCACCGTCGCCTCCTGGGCGGGTCGCGTCGAGAGGTAGCCGATGGCGGCGTTTCGGACGCCCTCGTCCGGGTCCGAGACGGCGTGTGACAGCGTGGGTACGACCTCCGGCCCGTCGAGCTCCGACAGCGCCGCGATGGCCACGAGTCGCGTGGCGGCGTCCGGCGCAGTGGCGGCCTCTCGGAGCGTCGCCACCGACTCCGGTCGCTTGGCGATCCCGAGGCCGACCAGCGCGGCTCGTCGCATGTCGGGATCGTCGGACCGCGCCGCTCGCGCGAGCGCCGCCATCGCGGACGCGTCACGGAGGTGCGCGAGCGCCTCGACCGCCGCGACCCGGACCTGCCCGCTCTCATCGTCGAGCAGCCCGACGAGCTCGGGGGCCACGTCGTCGACCGCGAGTCGTCCGAGTGACTGACACGCGTAGTACCGCACCCAAGCATCCACGTCGTGGAGCGCCGAGCGAAGGGCCGACACCACCGAGAGAGAGCGCTCCGTCTGGCCGAGCGCGCGCATGACGGCGGCCCGCGTCCGCGGCAGCTCGTGGCTCGCCTTCGCGAGGAGCGCCACGACGGCGCGCGGATCGTCGACGAGCGGCAGCCCGTAGATGGCGGCCTCCCGGATCTTCTCGTCCTCCTCGTCCATCGCGCCGACGAGCACATCGAGGCCTTCGGGGTACCCGAAGTAGGCGATGATGCGGATGGCGGCGCGACGCGCGCGCGGGTCGTCGGATCGGGCCTGCTCGAGCGCGAGCCGCTTGCTCTCTTGACTCCCGAGCGACTGGATCGCAGCCGACGCCGCGTGCGAGACGCGCGCGTCGCGATCCGCGAGGAGCTTGAAGAGATCCGCGACGGCCGCTGTGTTCCCGAGCCGCGCGAGGGCCTCGCAGGCGCGCACCCGGACATCGGCGTCGGGATCGGACAGGCACGCCAGGAGATCGTCGAGGCTACCCGCGGCGTAGCCGACGATCGGCAAGAGCTTCAGTCGCCGCGCGCTGTCTCCTTCGCGGATCGCGGCGAGGAGCGCGCGCGTCGCCAGAGGACCCAACCGCCGGAGGGCGGCGCTCGCGGCCCCGCCGACGGGCTCCTCCATCATCGTCATCTCGACGAGCCGCGCGACGGCCAGGTCGTCGCCGAGCCAGCCCAGCACCCGCGCGCTCGCGACGTGCTCGGAGGCCGCAGCCGCGCCGAGCGCCTCGATCACGCGCGCGGTCGCGTCGTGCGCGGGCACGGCCTTCGCGAGCGCCCTGGTCATCGCGTCACCGTCGCCGAAGCGCTGCTCGTAGCGCTCGCGGAGCTCGGCCAGCGCGGCCACCGCGGTGCGCACGATCGCGTCGGACCGCTCCACGAGCAGCTGCGCCAGGGGGGCGACGGCGCTCTCCTGCCCCGTCCGGCCGAGCGCGCGCGAAGCCTCGGCAGCGTAGAGCGGGTCGGCGAGCAGCTTCTCGAGCGGATCGACCGCCCGCGGATCCCCGGTGCGGCCGAGCGCGTCGATCGCCGGGAAGGTCCGGAAGAAGTGTCGCTGCTCGACGGCTTCGATGAGCGCATCGACGGTCTCGACCCCGCCGATCCGCCCGAGCGCCTCGATCGCCGCGACGGCGACGTTGTCGTCCGTGTGCCGCGCGAGGGACGAGATGAACGGCACCTGGGACCGACAGCGGCGCCGGCCGAGGATCTGGAGGGCGTCGCAGACGAGCGCAGGCGACGGCGAGCGCGCGAGCTCGACGGCGCGCTCCTCCACCTCCGCGCGCGACGCCGCGAGCGCGTCGACGGCCGCCGCGAGCCGGCTCTCCCTGTCACGGCGCGACACGAGCGTCTCGAGGAGCGGCTCCAGGGCCGGCTCTCCGAGGGCGGCGAGAGCGGCCACGACGGCGCGACGGACGACCCAGCTCGGGTCGTCGAGCCGGAGCACGAGCTCGGCGGCGCTCGCCGCTCCCCCGCGCGCGAGAGTCTCGATCTCCTCGACGCGCTTCCGGTCCTCCGGCGACATCGCGAACGACGGCGGGCGCCTCACGAGTCCTCCCTACCACGAGCCTCGAGCGTCGACGCCTCACCTGCCGTCATCCGCTGGGACATCACCTCGCGGAGCCGCCCGAGCCCGTCGCTCAGCGCCGAGACGCCGGACGCCAGCGCGGAGGCGTCCTTCGCACGCTGCTCGAACCCCAGACGAGCGGCCCGTCCCCGCGACCGGAGGTCCTCCGCCGTCGTCGAGAGGGCCTCGACGGAGCCCCCCTCCTCCTCGATGAGCTTCACGAGACGCACCGCGAGCTCTGCCTGGCGCTCGATCCCGCTCGTCAGCGTCGTGACCACCTGCGCTTGCTCCTCCACCGCGCGAGACGCGGCCCGTCCGATGCGCCTCGTCTCCTCGCCGCGCTGCCCGAGGTGCGTGACGGCCTTCACCTGCTCCTGCGCCCCGGTCGTGAGCTCGCCGCCTGCCTTCGCGACGGACCGCGCGGCCGTCTCGAGCTGCTTCGTGGCCTTCGACTGCTCCCCGAGCGCCTTCGCCGTCATGAGCGCCTGCTTCCGGACGTCCTCGAGCGCCCGCGCGATCTCCGCCGCGCCACGCGCTTGCTCGGTGAGGCCGCCCACGGTGCGACGCGTCGCGTCTTGCACGTCGTCGCCGACCTTGCGCATGGCCGACGTCGTGCGGCTCTGCTCGACGAGCGACGAGGTGCTCTGCTGCACCGCGACCCGCATCTGCGCGACGGCCTTCGCGATCTGGGCCGCGCCTGCCGCCTGCTCTCCCGCCGCGCGCGCGACCTGCTCGACGCCGGCGGAGATCGTCCCGTTCGCGCGAACGATCTCGCGCATCGCGCGCGCCTGGTCCTGGGAGGCCTGCGTCGTCTGTCGAGCCATCGTCCTCAGCTGGCCGGCGCCCTGCGCGAGCGAGTGCGCGGCCGTCGTCTGCTCCGCGGCGGCCATCGTCACGGCGCGGCTCTGCTCGGAGAGGGTCCCGATGCCCTCCGCCAGCGTCTGCGCCGCGACGGCTTGCGCGCCGATGACGGTGGAGACGTCGCGCACGTTCGACGTGACACCGTCGACCCCGGCGAGGATCGCCGAGAGCGCACGCTCCGCGTTCGCGGCGAGCTCGGCCCCCTCGTCCGCGACGCGCGTGCCCTCAGAGGTCGCGGTCGCGGCGTCGCGCGCCGTCGACTGGAGTCCGCGAACGATCTTCGCGATGTCCGAGCTCGCCGTCGCCGCCCGGTCGGAGAGCGCGCGGATCTCCTCGGCGACGACGCCGAAGCCTCGCCCGTGCTCTCCAGCGCGCGCCGCCTCGATGCTCGCGTTGAGCGAGAGCAGGTTCGTCCGATCGGCGAGCATGTTGATCGTCTGGACGATGTCGCCGATCTCTTCGGCGCGGCGGCCCATCTCACGCATGACCTGGGCGGAGTCGAGGATCGACTGCCGGATCTTCCCGAACCCGCTGATCGAGCGCGCGACCGTCTGGCCGCCTTCCCGAGCTGCGCTCGTCACGGACTCGGCCTGCGTCCGCGCTTCGGCCGCCGTTCGCGACGCGCCGCGCATCGTGGACTCGAGCTCGCTCGCGCCGGCGGAGCTCCGTTGCGCGAGCTGGGAGATGTGCTCGGCGTTCTTCGTCATCGCCGCCGCGGAGCGCGCGATCTCCTCGATCGACGTCGCGGCCGCGTCCACGACGGCCGCGTTCTTCTCGGCGTTCGCTGCGACCTGCTCGACGGCGGCCGCGACGCTCGAGACGTTCGTCGCCGCCTGCTGCACGGCGGTCTCGACCTGCTTCGCCTGGTCCGCGACGACACGGTTCGTGCGCGCGAGCTGCTCGATGGTCGCTGCCGTCTCGTCGACGCTCGACGCGAGCTCGCCGCCGCTCGCGGCCAGCTGGGACATGGCCGTCTCGGTCGAGGCCACCTGCCCGACGAGGTCGTCGACGCGCGCGCCGACGGCCTGGGCGTCGCTCGAGAGGCGGACGATTCCCTTCGCCATCTCCTCGATCGTCGTGCCGACCTGCTCGATCGAGGCGGCGTTCGACTGGCTGCGCGACGACATGTCGGCGATCGAAGCGTTCATCTCGGCTGCGGTCGCCAAGAGCTCCTCGCTCGACGCCGCGAGCTCCTCCGCGTTCAGGGTGAAGCCTCTCGCGGTGCGGATGACCTGCTCGAGGGTGGAGGATGTCGCCTCGGTCGACTCCGCGAGTTGCGCGGACAGCTCGCGAGACTCGGAGAAGGAGGTCACGATCGTAGAGAGCTCCTCGGCGCGGCCGGCGGCCACGCGCTGGAGGTCGGTCGCCGTCGCCGTCGTCTCTCGATGCGCGCGCGCGAGCGCCTGGAGCGCCGCAGCGGCCGACTCCAGCGACGCCGCGAGCGCGCTCGCGTCCGCGTCGGGCTCGGCCCTTCGCGCCTCCAGCTCCGCGACCAGCCGATCGGCGGCGGCCTCGATGCCGTGGAGAGCGCGCAGCTGCTGCTTGAGCCACCGCCCGTTCGACTGCGGGTCGCTCGTCTGCGTGCCTTCGATTCCGTTGCTCTCAGCCATGGAGGTCCTCTCCGATCACCTTCGCGAAGTCGAGCAAGAGCACCGTCCGCTCTCCGATGTGCGCGATCCCCGAGACGAAGCGTCCCGCCCCGCCGGCCAGTACCGGTGGCGGAGGCTCGACCGCTTCGCTCGCGATGCGGGCGACCTCACGCGCGGAGTCGGCCAGGAGCGCGACGGCGCGTCCGCCGTGCTCGCCCACGACCACGCGGGCGTCCTGCGTCGGCGGCACCGGGGCGAGGCCGAAGCGCACCCGGAGGTCGACGACCGGCACCACCCTGCCCCTGAGCTGCACGATGCCGAGGACGAACGGCGGCGCTCCCGGCACAGCGGTCGCTCCGCTGAAGGACTCCATCTGGAGCACGACCGAGGCCGGCAGCGCGAGCGCGACGTCGCCGACGCGGAAGAGGACGTGGAGCTCGCCCGCGTCCTTCGCGACGAGCGGCGCGGGACGACCGGACGACGGGACGAGGGCGTCGCTCACGCCGCCTCCGTGCGCGCGAGGCGCGAGGTGAGGCCGAGGAGGTCGACGACCAGGGTCGCGAGGCCGTCGCCGAGATCCGTCGAGCCGGCCACGCCCGTCACCGTCACGAGCGGGTCCGCGAGGGGCCGGACGACGACCTCCTGCTGACCGAGCACGCGATCGACGGCGAAGGCCACCGCCTCGCGCTTCGCCCTGCGGACGACGAGCGCCTGCTTGCCATGGTGAGCGACCGAGAGCCCGAGCGCGCCCGCGAGCTCGACGAGCGGTACGGACGCGCCGCGCCTGACGACCATGCGCGCGAGCTCTCCTCCCGTCGAGGGCAGCGAGACGACGCGGCTCTCCTCGACGTCGACGATCTCCTCGACGACGGGCACCGGCACGGCGAAGCGGCTCTCCCCGCAGCGGACGGTGAACGCCTCGACGATGCTGATCGTGAGCGGGAGGCGGAGCACGAACGTCGTCCCGCGGCCGAGCTCCGACTGCACCGAGAGCTCGCCGCCCAGCCCGTCGACCACGCGCCGCACGACGTCCATCCCGACACCGCGGCCGCTCGTCTCGTCGGCGACCTCCCGGGTCGAGAAGCCAGGAGCGCACAGGAGATCGAGGAGCTCGGCGTCGTCGGCGACCGCGGCGCGCCCCGCGCGGGCGGCGACGCGGGCGCGGTCGACCCCCCGCCCGTCGTCGC
>JALHPN010000094.1 GCA_022842465.1 Polyangiaceae bacterium
CCCGCGCGCTCCGCCGCGCCTCTCGTCGCGCCGCCGCTCGCCACCGAGGACCGCGAGAGCGCGCTCGCGGAGGAGGCGCGCCTCCTCACCGAGGCTCGCCGCGCCCTCGTCCGAGGTGCGCCGGCGCAGGCGCTCGTCCTCGTCGCGAAGGTGAAGCTCTTGCCGGTGCGCGCGCTCCAGCCGGAGCAGATGGGGATCGAGTCGCGTGCGCTCCACGCCCTCGGCCGCGTCGACGAGGCGGCGGCCGTCGAGCTCGGCCTCCGCGCGAAGTATCCGGAGCACGCCCTCGCCCGCTGAGGCGGCGTCGGCAGAGGAAGCGGTCGCCTCTCAGCGCGCGCCGGCGTCGAGCTTCGCGCGGATGATGCGCGCGGCTTCGAGGTAGACGATGTTGCTCGGCGGGCGCGTCTGATCTGCGAGTCGCTCGTAGTTCCGCGCGGCGCCCGCGTAGTCGCCCGCCAGGTAGGCGTCGACCGCCGCGCGTTCGAGGGTCCGCCGGTGGTCGGTGGCGGCCCCGCCATCCCGTCCGGCGTGGGTCGAGACGGGCGGGAGCCCGTGGGGATGCGCGCCTAGACGCTCGCTGGTCGGGGCGACGATCAGATCGGGGTTGTTGAAGGCAGCCGCGGCACCGGCGTCCGTCGCCATCGGGTCCGGCGTGTTGATCGGGGGCGCGACGAGGCCCGGAGGGAGCGCCGCGTCGACGAAGGCCTCTGCGGTGGGAGTGGTCGGCGAGCTCGTCGCCGGTCCTCCGTTCGTCGTCCTCGTGGTGGCGCTCCCGAGCGCGCCGGCGTCGCTCACCACGCGCGTCGTCCGAGGCGGGGGCGCGTCGTCGACGACGAGCGTGTAGTACGCCGACGCGAGGAAGAGCGGGGAGAAGAGCACGAGCAGGCGACGCAGCGCCGGCATCTCCTTCCAGCGCGTCGCGAAGTCCTTCTGGCCGCCGGCGTTCGTCGGCTGCTGCGTGTTCGGCACCTGGGAGCCGGGGGGAAGGCTCTGCGGCGGGTACCCGGTGGGCACCTGTCCCGAAGGCGGCCCATAGCCGTTTGGACCCGGCTGCCCCGCGGGGTGAAGGGGCGGCTGAGATCCCTGACCCGGATACGCCCCCGAGCCGTAGGCCGTCCCGCCGTGCTGCGAGACCGGAGTCGGCGGAACGCCCTGCATGTTCGAGGGCGCCATCCCGTGCGGGCCCATCGGCGGGGGAGGCCCCATCCCAGGCTGCATCATCGCTCCCGGATGCATCGAGGCCGACGGCATCATCCCGCCGTGTGCGATCGGCGGGTTCCCTGGGGAGTACACGCCGGGAGCTGGCTGCATCGGCATGCCGGGGTGCATCGATCCGTGCGCTCCGGGGTACGACGCGCTGTGACCCGTGGCGGGCACGGCCATGCCGCTCGGCGACGGGCCCGTCGGCGGGACGCCTGCCGCCGGCCGCGGGCCGTCGAGGTGCCCGCGCCGATTGCCGGCCTTCGTGTTCTCGACCGGCGCGACGCGCGTCGCGTCGTCGAGGCGCGCGACGAACTCACCGGGCGCGAACGGGCGCTCGGGCTTCGCCGGGATCCCTTGCGCCGCGCTCGGCGTCGCGGGGTAGAGGCCGAGGGGCGCTCCGCCCGCGGCCTCCACCTCCACGTGGTGCAGCGGAGGGGCGGGCATCGCGAAGGTGCTCGTCTGCTCCTCGTCTTCCTGGAGGAGCGATCGGAAGCGGAGCCGCGCCTGCCCGATCTCGATCCGGCACGGCGGCGAGAGCTCCGTCCATTGCTTGCCGACGGGCTGACCCTCCACGAGGGCGGACGTGTGCTCGTCGGCGCTCTGGAGGAAGAGCGATGCGCCGTCGAAGTAGACGAACGCGTGCACGTCGAGCACGCGCGCGGACTCGATGCGCCACATTCCCTTCTTCCCGACGCTGATCGGCGAGAGCTCCTGACCGCGCGTCAACGGGATGAACGCGGGCTCTCCGATGCCCGATTCGATCTCGATGACGTGGGTCGTGTCTGCTCTGGCCATGGTCGACTCGGCGTCAGCCCTCGTAGTGCTGCCCGCGCGCCTCGGCGCGCTTCGCGGCGTCGTAGACCCCCGCCGGGAGATCGACTCCGTGCTCGTGGAGCTGCGGGATGCACCGCGGGAGATACCCCGTCGGCACGATCGAGCTCTGGATCATCCCCTTCTCGTCGAACCCGTGGTACTCGCGCAGGAAGATGTCCTGCATCTGGTAGGCGTTCGCGTTGAGGTCGTAGCCGAGCACCTCCGTGATGTGGGTGATCTTTCGGCTTCCGTCCTGGAGCCGAGAGACCTGGACGATGACGTTCACCGCGCTCGCGAGCTGGACGCGGAGGGCCGCGAGCGGCATCTCGATGTCGCTCATCATCGCCATCGTCTCGAGGCGCGAGGTCGTGTCGCGCGGGTACGTCGCGTGGAGAGTCGACATGCAGCCGCCGTGACCGGAGGTCATCGCCTGGATCAGGTCGAGCGCTTCGCCGCTTCGGATCTCGCCGACGACGATGCGGTCCGGACGCATGCGGAGCGTGGCGCGGAAGAGGTCGCGGATGGTCACCTCGCCGCGACCCCGCGGATCCGGCGGCCGGGACTCGAGCTGACACACGTGCTCGCGCTGGAGCTGGAGCTCGCGGGAGTCCTCGATGACGACGACGCGCTCGCCCTCCGGGATGAACGAGGAGAGCGCGTTGAGCATCGAGGTCTTCCCGGAGCCCGTGCCACCGGCGACGAGGACGTTGAGCTTCGAAGCGACGAGCGCGCGGAGCGCCTGCGCGACCTCGTCGGTCATCGCGCCGAAGCCGACGAGCCGCTCGACGGTGAGCGTCTCCTTGAAGAAGCGGCGGATGGACACGTGCGGACCGTCCGGCGCGGCGGGCGGGAGCACGGCCTCGATACGCGAGCCGTCCGGGAGGCGCCCCTCGAGGATCGGCTTCAGCTCGTCGATGTGCTTGCCGACGAACTGCGCGGCGTTGCGCAGCGCCGCCTCGAGCGCCTCCCTGTTCTCGAACTTCGCGTTCGTGAGATGGAGCATGCCCTTCTTCTCGACGTAGATCTGGTTCGGCCCGTTGATCATGATGTCGCTGACCGCGGGGTCGTCGAGGAAGGGCCGGATCGGCGAGAAGAACTGGAGGAGCGTCTCCTCGAAGACCTCCTTCGGGATCGAGTCGTGACCGCTCATGGAACCCTCGTGAGGAGAGATGCTCGCGCCTCCTCGGCGTGCTCGCCGGAGGGCTTGACGCGGAGGTATTCGCGGAAGTGTCGATCGGCCTCGCTCGGATCGTTGTCGTGATCGCGCGAGAGCACCGCGAGAGCGTAGTGCGCCTGCGCCTCGTCCGGTCGCATCGTGATCACGCGCTCGAGCGCGGCGCGGCCGTCCTTCACCTCGCCGAGGGCGACGTAGAGGTTCCCGAGCACGAGCCGCGTGCCGACGTCCGACGGATGCTTGCGGAGATGGTTCTCGGCGTGCTGGATCGCCGATCGGTAGCGGCTGTTCCGGATGCACACCTCGAGCAGCGTCGGCATGACCGCCTTCGGGTCCGCGCCGGCGTCGAGGGCGGAGGCGAGGTACTCCTCCGCACGGGTCGGGTCGCCGAGGATCGCGAACGCGCGTCCACGCTCGAGCAGCTTCTCGGGCGTCTGCTCCTCCTGCATCGTCTGCATGTTCGCCTGCGCCTTCTCCGCCGGCGTGGTGGAGCATGCACACATGCACATGAGCATGCCCGCGAGCATGCCCGCGGGCGCTCTCGCGATCAGCGCTTCTTGGCCGCGCTCACGCGCGCGCGGACGTTTCGATTCGTTCTCACGAGCCATTCGACGTACTCGCCCGACTTCCCTTCGGTCAATTGTAGGAGAACTCGGATCTCTTTCAGAGCACTTACATCGTCCTGCACGGAAAGGGCATGCTCGAGCCTGACCCGGCGCGTGCGGAACTCGTCGCTCATCTCCTGCCGCAGGTACTTGGCAGACTCCTCGGCGAGGCCCGCGGAGGCCGGGTCGGCGCCCGAACGGAAGCAGGCGCCGGCCACTTCGTAGACGGGAACCGCCTCGATCCCGTCCTGGACGTGGAAAGGGCGGCGCTCTCGCTTCGCGTCGGCGAGCGCCATCCGCTCCCGGGCGAAGGCCATGGCCTGGGCGCCAGTGTAGGGGCAAGCGTTGATGGGCGCGGCCCAGAGGTCCGGGCTCGAGGACGGGGGAGGTGCCTTCTCGGCCCCCTGCTCGCTGTCCATCGCCAGGAAGTAGAGCATCGGCGCCATCGCGATCCACATCACGGACCGACGGAGGGAGCCGGACTTCTTCTTCGCCTTGACGTTACCGGCGTCGTTCGCGTCTCCCCCGGTGGCGCCTTCGGTCAGCTCGACGACGATCTGACAGCCCGTGATGCCCAGCACCGCGCCGGGAGGAAGCGGCGACTGCTGGAAGGGGATGCTGTTGAGCGTCGGGGGCGGCTCGAACGAGAGCGCCCGCACGAAGAGTCCGGCGGACGCGGCCTCGACGAGGACGTGCTCGACGCGCGCCTGATCGAGCGGCAGGCGGATGTCGCAGTGCGCGCCGCTGCCGACGAGCGCGCGCTCGCCCTCGACGTTCACTTGCTCGACCTGCCCGGTGTGGTGGCGGATCTGGAAGCGGAGGACGCGCATGGTTCAGAAGCTGTCCGCGAGGGTCATGAAGAGCGGGCCCATGAGGAGGACGAGCACGGCGGCCATGATGAGCATGAGGGGCGCGACCATCTGCGAGCCTGCCTTGGCGGCGAGCTCCTCGGCGCGAACGGAGCGGCGGACACGAGACGTCGACGCCTGGATCGCGAGCACGTCGGCGACGGGGTTGCCGCGCTCCTCTGCTTGCACGACGGCGTTCGTGAACTCGACGACGGAGATGGCCGGAACGCGCTTGGCGAACTCGAGGAGCGCGTCCTTCCGTGTCCGACCGAGGTTGATCGTCTGGAGGACGAGCGTGAGCTCCTCGACGATGGGATCGTCCGGGTTCGACGACTTCTCGATGACCTGACGGATCGCGCCGGGAAAGTCGAGGCCGGCGCCGACGGCGAGCGCGAGGAGGTCGTTCACGTACGGGAGCGCGCGACCGACGTTCTTCATCCGCTCTTGCGCCTCGCCGCTGATGACGAAGTAGGGGACGGAGGGCCCGGCGAGGAGGCCGAAGACGGCGAGGAGGCCCATCATGTCCATGAAGACGCCGGCCATCGCCCCCGCGAAGGCGCCAGCGATGCCGGAGAGGATCGAGAGGGCGATGTACTCGTCGGGGGTGAGCCCCAGGTAGTCACCGGCGAGCGAGATCTGGTGGTCGAGCGCGGCCCGCTGCTCGTCCGTCGGGATGCCGCTCACGCGGAGCCCGAGCCAGCGGACGAGCGGCTCGATCGCGGCCCAGCTCTCGCTCGACGCGAGCGCGCGCTGCCGCTTGAGACCACGGAGCCCGAGCCGACTCGCCTCGCGCGTCGGCGTGCTCGCGATGACGTAGACGAACGCGCTCGCGGCGAACGAGATCACCCCCACCGAGACGTAGCGCATGAGGACGAGCTGGATGGTGGGGGCTGCCATCGTCAGATGTCCACGTTCAGGATCTTGCGGGCCATCAGGATCGCCGAGAGCCAGAACGCCACGACGGCGCCGATCACGATGTACCCGATGATGTTCTTCGTCAGCGGGTCGAAGTAGCCCGGCGACGTCATGTTCAGGAGCACGATCATGACGAACGGCGCCGCACCGATGACGATGAGCTGCGAGCGCGCCGTCGCGGTCTTCGTGCGGACGACACCCTCGAGACGGCGCATCTCGCGGAGCGTGCCGGCGGTCGTCTCGAGGAGCTTCGGGAGATTGCCGCCGACCTGCCGGCCGATGAGGACCGACGAGAGCGCCGAGTCGAGCATCCGGCTCCCCACGCGCGCTGCCATGTGGATGAGCGACTGCTCAAGCGTCGAGCCGACCTTCATCTCCTTCACGCACAGGTCGAGCTCGCTCTTCACCGGCTCGTCGATGACGGGAATGACGGACGACAAAGCCGATCCGATGCTCGGCGTCGTCTTCAGCGCGTTCGCGAGCGCGAGGATGAACGTGTCGAGCTGATCCTCGAGCTTCACGAGGCGCTCGCGCTTGAGGCGCTCGAGGTAGAGCGCGGGGCCGGTGGCGATCGCGACGTAGCCCATCGCGAGGAGCGGCTCCTGGAGGATGAGCCACGCCATCGTGAGCGCGTACGCGGCCGCGACCTGGCCGAGCGGGATCATCTCCGGCGGCTTGAAGATGAACATCGAGCGGAGCTTCCGCGCGAGGTACGAGACGTATCGGAAGTAGTAGCGGTAGCAGAAGCTCGTCTCGTCTGCGGCCTGCGACCACGCGATGCCGGCGAGGCCCAGCGTGATGCAGGCGACGCTCCCCCAGCGGAGGCCCGCGAGGGAGTCGAGCTTGAGGAGGACCTTGTAGTCGACCTTCATCTCGCGACCATCCCCGAGAGGCCCGCCGTCACCCTTGAGGGGTTCCTTGCAGTCACAGGTACGGCTCCCCCCGCTTGACGAGCCCCATGACGATGAAGGTCTGGAGGAACGAGGGGAGGTAGCCCGTCGCGCGGAAGCTGCCGACGACCTGCCCCTTCGGGCCCGTTCCGGTGCGCACGAACTCGAAGATCGGACGCATCTCGATCTCGCCCGTGTCGCGCTCGAGGCCGATGACCTCGCTGATCGCGGTGACCTTGCGCGTGCCGTCCGAGAGCCGGCTCTGCTGGACGATGACGTGCACCGACGACGCGATCTGCTCGCGGATGGCGCGGACCGGGAGGTCGACGCCCGCCATGAGGACGAGCGTCTCGAGGCGGGTGATCGCCTCCTCCGGCGAGTTCGCGTGGGTCGTCGTGAGCGAGCCGTCGTGGCCGGTGTTCATCGCCTGGAGCATGTCGAGCGCCTCGCCGCCGCGGCACTCGCCGACGACGATGCGGTCGGGGCGCATACGGAGCGCGTTCTTCACGAGGTCGCGGATCGTGTACTCGCCGCGTCCCTCGAGGTTCGCCGGCCTCGTCTCCATCGAGACGACGTGGGGCTGCTTCAGCTGGAGCTCGGCCGCGTCCTCGATCGTCACGATGCGCTCGTCGGGCGGAATGGCGCCGGAGAGCACGTTGAGGAGCGTGGTCTTTCCGGAGCCGGTGCCGCCGGAGATGACGATGTTCTTCTTGGCGTGGACGCAGCGGGTGAGAAAGCGCCCCATGCGCTCGGTGATCGACCCGTAGCCCTCGAGCTTCTCGAGGGTGAGGGGGACCTTCGCGAACTTTCGGATGGTGATGCACGATCCGCGGAGGGCGATCGGACGGATGACGGCGTTCACACGGGAGCCGTCCTTCAGGCGAGCGTCGACGAGCGGGGACGACTCGTCGATGCGGCGCCCGAGGGGGGTGACGATGCGCTCGATGACGGCGCGCACCCGCTCGTCGTCCGTGAAGCGGGCGGTCGAAAGGACGATCTTGCCGTGCTGCTCGATGTAGATGCTGTTCGGATCGACGACCATGATTTCGCTGATGGTCGGATCGGCGAGGAACCGCTCGAGGGGGCCGAGCCCCAGGGCCTCGTCGGCGAGCTCGCCGATCAGCGTGTCGCGATCCATGTCGCGCGGGATGCGCGCCTCGAGGTTCGCGACGATGCGCCGGAGGGCGTTCAGCACCTTGGGGCGCATCGACGGATCGTCGAGCTTCTTCGCGTCGATCGTGGCGAGGTCGAGGTGCTCGAGGAGCTGCTTGTGGATCTCGCGACGGAGGGCGACGTCGGCGCGCTCGCGCTCCGACTCCGCGCGCGTCGGGAGGTGGACACCCTTCACGGGAGGCTGGGTCCCGACGTGGGCGATGACCGGGTTCATCCCCGTGATCGCGAGGCCGGTCTGTGCGGTGAGAGGCACGGGAACACCCGGCGTCGGCACCGCAGACAGGTGCGCGCCCGAGCCCGACATCCCGAGCCCCGTGATGTTCGTGGGCGGAACCGCGTTCGGAGTCTGGAGGACGCGGTTCGCGCCGCTCTGGGCGTACGCGTGGAAGTCCCCGCTGCCGTTCCCGTTCGCGGGCGGCTGCGTCGGCGGGTACTGCGACGGTGCGAGCGGCGTGTGCGCGACGGGCGCCGGTCCCGACGGTCCGTACGGCGCGTGCTGCTGCGCCTGGCCGTTCTGGTCGGCGGGATAGATGAAGACGGTGAAGTCGCCGACGACGATCGGCGTCCCGTACGGGACCTCGACGGCGTCCCGGCGGAGGAGGAGATCGCCGGCGATCGTTCCGTTCGTCGACACGTCCTCGACGCGCAGGGTCCCCGCGCTCGCCTGCACGACCGCGTGCTGCCGCGAGACGAGATCGCTGTCGAGCCGGAGCGAGCACTGCGGGTGTCGCCCGATCGTGAGCGGACCGTGAGCCGGGTAGAGCTCCGTCCTCCGCGCACCATCGTCAGACTGAACGACGACATGCAGGTTCATGGCTTCCGTTCCGTCTACTTCGCCGAGGGAGGCTGCTTGGGGAACGTGTCGACGTACTCGATCTCGCCCGTGTACTCCTTGTACGTCGACATCGCGTTGTTGATGAGCTCGAGGGCGCTCTTCGGCACGGTGTCCACGACGCTCGGGACGATGAAGACGGCGCCCTCCGTGTCCGCGCGCTCCTGGGAGTGGGTCCCGAAGAGGACGCCGAGGACGGGCACGTCGCTGAGGCCGGGGATGCCGCTGTGAGAGCGCCGCTGCGTCGCCGACTTGATGCCCGAGAGCACGAGCGCCTGACCGAGCTTCAGCGTCACCTGCGTGTCGAGCTTCGTCGTCGTCCGCCCCGGCGGTCCGCTCGGCGTCGTCGGCGCGGTCAGGTCGGACACGTCTGCGGAGAGCTTGATCTCGACGTCGCGCGTGGTCGGGTCGAAGCGCGGGAGCACCGTCACGTTGGTGCCGAACGCCACCCTCGCGAGGCCGACGGCAAGGCCGGTGCTCTGGAGGAAGTTCGCCTCACCGCCGCTCTGGAACGTCGCCTCGCTGCCGTTCGCGGTGATGACGCTCGACTGCTTCGCGATCTTCGCCCAGCCGTAGCGCGACGCGATGTCGAGGCGGGGAAGCGCCTGGTTCGTGATGGACGCCGTCGCGCTCGTCGTCGTGCGCGAGATGAAGTCGTAGGTGTACGAGCTCTGGAAGGCGCTCTGGCCGAGCGCGTTCGTGCCGATGGAGCTCGGCCAGAAGATGCCGACGTTGTACCCGGAGGTCCTCTCGTACTGGACGAAGAAGAAGTCGAGGCGGACGAGGATCTTCTGCGCGACGCCGACGATGACGATGAGCTCCACCTGCCCGTTGTAGGCGGCGGCGATCTGCTGGAGCTTCGTGAGGTCGCCGGGCGTGGGGACGTTGCCGTCGACCTTCACGAAGGGGCCCGAGAGGGTCGTCCGGAGCGTGCCGGCGATCCCGGCGATCGCCTTGTCGACGTCCTTCTTGACCTGCTCCGGGTCCTTCACCGCGACGGTGATCTTGTAGACGATCGACGATCCGTCGGTCTTGTAGAGCGTGAGGTCGGTGACGCCGATCTTCTGCGGTCGGAGGATGAGCTTGTCGGCGGTCGCGACGACCTCGACGATCTGCCCGCGGTCCGCCTGCGCGAACTGCTGGACGTTGCCCCCCGTCGGGATCGTCTTCGTCTCACCCATCAGGAGGAGGATCGGGTCTCCCTCCTTCTGTCGCTGGGCGTGCGCCTCGCCCGGGACGAGGGAGACGAGCACGCTCGCGGCGAGAGCGGCCCCGCCGATTCGCACGCCCGCTCGAAGGAAACCTGCGCGGAGCACGGCCGCGCGGAACGTCGTCGTCATCCTCACGGAGGACCCCCGGTGATGTTGACGGGCACGTTCCCGCCGGTGCGCACGAGATTGGATCGCGTCTCCTGACGCATGAGCGCATCCGACGTGATGTCCGGAGCCTTCGCCGAGCGTTGCGTGTCGTCGGGGTGGCGGACCGCGACGGCGAGGCGCCCGCGCTCGGACGCGAGCGCGACGAGCTGCGCTTCCTGGAGCGTGAGGCTGAGGGTGAGCGTCAGCTCGTAGCCCTTGCCGGGCTGCCGCGCGTCGACCGCCTCGGGGGAGGTCTCGCTCCCGGAGGCGAGGACGAGCACGCGCTGGAGGAGGACCACGGAGCTCTTCTGCTCGTTCTGCCCGATGCCGAGGATGCCGAGGACGTCGACGTAGTCTCCCGGCCTCACGAGGGCGAGGCTGCCGTCGTTCGCGCCGACCTTGATCGAGATCGCGCGGTAGCCAGGCAGGACGAGAGAGGAGAGATCCTTCCGGTCGTCGCTGCCCGTCGCGAGGTCCGACCACATGAGCAGCTGCTGCTCGCGGATCGTCGTCCCCACGCGGAGGCCGAGGATCTTCGCCTTGTCCGCCTCGCGGATCGACCGCTCGTCCACGTACGCCATCGGCACCGCGCGCGAGGCGAGGGCGTCGTCCGTGATCGGCTTGCCGCGCTCGACGCGCTTCACCACCACGAGAAGCTTCACCTTCTCACCGCCCGACGCCTCGAGCTCGAACCTGTGCTGGTAGAGGAGCAGGAGGCAGAGTCCGAGGACGCCGACGACGAACGAGATGAGCAGAGCGCGTCGATTCATCCGAGTCGAATGCTACACGGCGCCGAACGGCACGTGAAGCCGACGGCGGAAATCTCGAATCGCGAGCAACAGCGGTCGCGGCGAGGCAGGAGCTCGGTCGACCTCACTCGGTCGCGCGCGCCGTCGTCCCCGCGAAGCCGGCCGCCACGTACGACTTGCCGTTCTCCGAGTTGATACCGACGGTGAAGACGGCGCCTTCCTTGGCGAACGCGAGCCCGGTTCGGGGCGAGCCCTCGGCCGGACGATCGACGTGATCGCCCATGTCCCCGTTGGGCCGGGCGAACGGGATGGCCCCGCCCGTGAAGCCGAGCTTCTGCATCTCGGCCTCGTAGAAGGCGGCGAGCTTCTCGGGGGACTCGTCGCTACGGTAGACGTTCATCGCGTAGCCCGTCCCCTCCGACGTCGCGGCGATCATGCGCCAGGAGGCGGGCGGGCGGGGGAGGCCGGCGAGGTCGGCGCCGGGGGAGTCGACCCCCTCCGGCGGCATCATCTCCTTCACGGAGAACTTCTCGTGCGTCCACGCGGTGAGAACCTGCGTCTTCCCCTTCGCGGTCGTCTGGACGAAGACGTAGCGCAGCTCGCCGAGGGCCGAGAGCTCCCCCGTCTCGGCGAACGCCTGGACGGCCTCGCTGAGCTTGGCCTTCGAGTCCTTCGTCTTCGTCAGGCACATCACCATGCCGTCCTTGTCGCTCCCCGCGCGGACGACGCCCGACTCCCCCGTGACCTTCGCGTCGCCGAGCTCGCCCGGGGCGTCGGCGAGGCCGTTCCACTCCTTGGGGGACTGGGCGAGGTTCTTCGCGCAGTAGGTCGCGAACCGGTCGAGCACGTCCTTCGCAGGGTCTTTCACGAGCGCATTGGAGACGTAGATGACCTGTCCGTTGAGGCGGAGCTTGTTCGTCTCGTGCTTGCCCTCGCCGACGAGCGCGTCCATCCGCTGGGCGAGCTGCCGGCCGAGCTCGAGCCCCTCCTGGGCGACCTGCGCCTTCGCAGAGCGCACCGTGAGGACGGTCGACGCGATGCCGAGGACGCCGAAGTAGCCGGCGACGCGCGCTATGCCCTTGATGTGGGCCTTCTTCTTCGGATCCTTCCGCCAGTGCGTGAGGAGTTTCATCGTTTCGCTCCCGTTCAGAGCCCGGCGGCGCCGCGAAGGCTGCCGAGGCCTCCCATGAAGAAGCTACCCCAGCTCTGCGGCTCGGGCCTACACGTGACCTGCGACCACGCGTCGACCTTGCCGCTCAGGAGCTGGCTCTGACGGTTCACCGCCACGCGCTGCTCGAACGTCGCCGACCCGGTTCGCGTGACGCTCTTCATCGTCATCGTGCTGCTCATGCTCCCGCCGCTGAGGCGACCCGCGACGCCGGCCGCCTGCCCGTCGAGGCCCGCGCCGGTGCCCGTCGTGCTCGTGCCCCCGCCCGAGCAGTAGTGCGACGCCTCCGTGAGGGCGTCGGTCCGGGTCTTGGCCTCCTCGCGCAGCTTGTAGAGGTACCCCCGGTAGATCCAGAGCGAGAGCGCCGCGAACATGACCATGAGGGTGAAGGCGATCACGCCCTCCACCATCACGGCTCCTCGCCTCGCTCGGTTGCTCTTCCTCGGGGCCCTCATTCGTCGTCCTCTCGGGTGTACGGGGTCGCGTGACGCGTCAATGATACGGCGTCTGCTGGATGTTCATGAAATCGAGCTGGTCCTGGATCATGCCGCGGAGCGCGCCCCCCTCGTCCAGCCCGATGGCGTCGCCGATCTGGGTGCCGATCTGGGTCCCGAGCTGGTCGGCGACGAAGGGCGGAAGGTTCATCTTCTCGAGCCCGCTGCGGATGGCGTTCGAGATGCCGCTCGTGAAGAGGGAGCCCAAGGCGCCGCCGAACTTGGTGCCGAAGTCGCCCTCGAAGGCGTGCATGCGCACCGTCCAGCGCATGTTGAAGGAGGCGTTCGCGTCGAGATACGGGTCGCCGTGGCACTCGTTGTCGGCCCACTCCTTCGTGCAGTCGTAATAGAACTCCGACTGCGAGAAGTACGCGCGCGGCGTCGGGGGCGTGTTCGCGATCCCGCGGCCCTTCAGCCGGTTCGCGGAGATGCCGACGCGGCTGGCGCGGGCCTCGACGAACTTCGGGAACATGTTGAACGTCCAGACCTGGAAGAACGAGTTGCCGTTCTCGGCGCCGCTGTAGACGTAGAGCGGGCCGTCTTCGTTCCAGAAGGAGTCGGTGCTCGGGTCGTTGCCGAGGAGCGCGCCGATCGCGGAGGCCGCGAAGCGAGAGATGGCTCGCCTGCCGATGGAGATGAAGTTCCCCATGACGCCGCTGAAGCCGCTTCGCGTCCTCGTGTCGTTGCCCTGGATGAACCCGCTGATGTCGAAGCCGCTGCAGTAGCGGTACTTCACGCCGGCCGAGATGAGGCCGCTCATGACGCCGCCGGCGGCGCCCGCGCTCATGCCGGTCATGCCGAGGAGGCTGCCGCCGCCCTGCTCGGCGAGGCGACCGACCTTGTCGCAGAGCGCGCTGAACGGCCTCGCCTCGACCGGAAGTCCGAACTTCGCGAGGCCTCGGCCTCCGGAGCCGTCGCCCGCGGTTCGGCCCGGCATCATCGAGAGGCTGAGCGGGAGGACCGTCAGCTTGGGATGTTGATGCGTCTTCTGTCCGTACTCCTGGCCGAGCTTCGCGCCGACGCCCATCCCGACCCAGGGCGCGCCGTAGGAGATCGCCTCCTCGGCCGTGTGGATCGCCCGGCAGATCGGCTTCATCACGTTGAAGTAGCCGTGCCAGACCTGTTGCCAGGCCTTGAAGGGGATGCACGCAAACCCCGTCATCACGCACAGGAGCGCGAGGATGTCGTGGATGATCCCCATCAAGATGTAGATGATGACGAGGACGAGCATCACCGCGTTGAGCATCGCGATGAAGTTCATGCCCTTCGCGTGGACGACCGCGGAGGAGAAGCCCGCGTGGTCGGGGGCCTCCTGCATGCGCTGGCGCCAGACGACGGAGTCGCCGATGCCGATCAAGAACCAGAGGTTCCCGATCATGAACATCGACATGAAGAGCGAGAGGATCATGACGGCCCCCCGCTTCTCCTCGTGGAAACGCCGGACGAAGCTCATTCGCAGCCTCCGCCGCTCTTCGTGCCTTTGTACTTCGCTCCCTGGTGGGGCATCGTGAGCTCGTCCTTCAAGATCACGGACGAGCTCTCCCGACCGGCCTCGAGGCCCGGCGCCTTGCAGACTTGCAGACCGAGCGGGATACGGCACTTGAAGGTCGCACGGACCTTCACGGTGACGGGACCGTAGGGGTCCTCGCAGTTCGCGTTGTCGGTGATCTCGACCTCGAACGAGAGAAACTTCGTGTAGCCGCCGACGGAGTTCTTCACCGCCGCCTCGACCATCTCCTGGTTGAGGCCCTGCGGCTGGTCGGGCGTCACGTTCCCCTGGTTGGAGAAGACGGCCGCGGCGCGAGCTCCGGCGATCGTGGCGTGCTTCACGAGCAGGCGAGCCGTCGCCATGTCCATGATCTGCACGGCGCTGAAAAAGGTGAAGAACACCGGGAGGGCGAGGATGACCATCTCCACGGCGACGGCGCCACGCGCGCGGCGTACCCGCGGCATCCGGCTGCTCGCTGTCTTCTCCCTCTCGTTCACCCGCTCCTCCGCTCCTTCGGCTCGTCCGCGGAGGGGCCAGACGGGCCTCTACGGGAACGGGCTCAAGACCTGATCACGCAGTGTCAGATACGAGCTGATCATGCGCTCGCCAGCGAACACGATAGCCCCCATGCAAGGCAGGAAGAAGAAGACGAGCAGCATCGTGTACTCGGCCGAAGCCGCGCCGCGCCGTCTGTTCGTCGTTCCTTCCATCTGCCTTCTCATCTCTCGGAACCGTCGGACGTCACGCGCACGTGCGCTCTACCAGTGCTGGAACGCCGTGAAGGCGACCCCGAAGAGGACCGCGGGGCCCATGCGGAGCCACGAGAACACAGCCTCGTCGACGGTGTTCTGCTTGTCCTTCGGGAGGAACATGTTCGACCCGATCGCGAAGGCGTTCTTCAGCGTGATCCAGAGCTTCCCCTCGTACGCGAGCTTCGCGGGCGCGATGAGCGACGCCGCCACGAACGCGTAGAGCTGCGCCTCGACCCCCCACGTCACCTGCAGGAAGGCGCCGGTCGCTGCGAACAGCTTCACGTCACCTGCCCCGATGCCGCCACGGCGATAGAGGACGAGCGGCACGAGCGAACAGACCATCGCGCCCGCGAGCGAGAATCCCGCTTCGCGGAGCGCGTCGTCCGTGAAGCCCTTGGACGCCAGCAAGAATCGTCCCGCGTGCGCCAAGGGTCCTAGGCCCAGTGCCGGGTAGGTCACCCAGTTCGGTATCGTCCCGGTCCTGAGATCATAGGCAGCGGCGAGCGCTGCCACGAAGATCGCCAGGACCAGGCCGACATGGGCATGAGGCTCCGGCACGGGCATGACCGCGAGGTTAGCCCGACTCTCCAGAGCCTACGAGCTCACATGCCTTCGCCGATCTTGTCGCCGATCGTGTTCGTGTGCGTCTTCACCTTCGCCGCGAGCTCCTTGTAGGCCACGATGCAGCCGACCGCGAGGAAGCACCCGATCACAACCCACTCCACGGTCTCGACGCCACGAGCGAGCCAGGACTTCTTCGCGAGCTTCTGGGCCTTCGTCATGATGCAGAACTCCTTCCAGGGATGTTGTCGGACGCTCTCCATCGTCCGACGCAGGCTCAGGAGCGACACTGCCTTAGGGGGCCTCGTCGTCCGTCGGTAGAGAGCATGTACACGATCGGTGCCACCGTTGTTCGGTGGACAACACCCCCGCCGGTCGCCCCACCGTTGCCTGCCAAGCCACATTTTGCGGGCATTTTGGCACTGTAGGTAGATTTCTTACACTTGAGGGCGCGTGGAGACATGGACTGCGTGAGGCTCAGATCAGTGGGGGATCTCCGATCCACTCCTGTCGCGGGGCGGAGACGGCATGCGGGACCCCTGTCGCATGACTGCTTGAAATGGTTGCGCTTTGTCTCGCGACACGGCCCCTGGGGGCACGAGCCTCGCGCTGGGCGACGCGCGATCCAGCCCCCGAGAGTCGGCGCACATCGCGCACGTTCGGGCCTCGGCGCGTGCCGTTGCGCCCGAGGGCGCGCCTGGACGGCGGGCGCGAGGCTGCAGCTCCGCGCCGATCGGGGTGGCGAGCCGAGGGGCAGCCCCCTCCACCCGAGGTCAGCGCTTCTTGTCGACGGACGTCGGGATGAGCAGCGGAGGCCGGCGGATGGCCTTCGGCTTCTCCACGTCGAAGCGCTGCTCGAAGACCAGCACGTCGTCCCGCTGGCCGACGGTGAACGGCTTCGACGGGCTCTGCGGCTTCAGCTTTTCGCCGCTCTTCTCCGTCGTGTCGAGCGTCACCTGGAACTGGGTCCCCGGCGCCACGTCGAGCGCGAAGTGCGCCGCGCCGGAGATGTCGGTCCGGGCGACCGTCCGATTCAGGTACACGACGGGCAGGTTCGGGCCGTTGTCGGCGCGGACCGCCACGACCACCCGTCGCATCGTCGGGGGGCAGGAGACGTCGTATTCCGGAGCTTTGGACTCCGAGAGGCGCGCCAGCTTGATCCCCGTCGGCTTCAGCGGGGACTGGAAGCTCTCGGGGCAGCGCACGGTGACGTCGTAGATGTCGCCCTCGGTGCCGCGGAGGGTCAACGTGGCCCGGCCGTCCGGCCCCGTCGTCGCGATCGGCTTGTTGTTCCGCGTCACGACCGCGCCGGCCACGGGCACGCCCGGGTCCGCCTCGACCTTGATGGCCACCTGGAACGGCGGCGGCGGAGGAGGATCCGCGCAGCCCGCCGCGAGCACGACGGGGGTGACGGCAACGAAGAGCGCGAGCCTCACGCTGACAAAGGTTAACGGTCGCCCACGAAAGGGCAACCCCGAGCTCGAAATCAGCGAATGCGCTCCTTCGCCTTCGCGATCGCGCTCTGCACCATGACCTCGTGCTCGCTCGCGTCGGCCCAGCGACGCTGCACCGAGGTCGAGAGCTGGTGGAGCGGATCGAAGTAGAGGAAGAACTGCCCCGGCTTGACGCTCGGCGCCTGGTAGACGCTGATCCCCGTCTCGCGGTCGTACCACTCGAAGGAGTGCACGTCGCGCTTGCCGCCGCCACCGGGGGCGTCGACGACGAAGAGCGGGGTGTTGAAGCCGGCGGTCGACCCGCGGACGTGCTTCTCGATGAAGATCGCCGTGTCCACCGACGTGCGGAGATCCTCGACGCCCGTGACGAGGTCGTGGACGTAGACGTAGTAGGGGTGCACGTTCACGTGGCCGAGGCGCTTCACGAGCATCGTCATCGCCTCGGGCGAGTCGTTGACGCCGCGCTGGAGCACGCTCTGGTTGCGCACGGTGATGCCGCGCTCCAGGAGCTTGTTCATCGCGTCTTCGGTGATGCCCGTGATCTCGTTCGGATGGTTGAAGTGCGTGTGGAGGACGACCTCCTTGTGGAGCTTCCGCCCCTTCTCGACGATGCGCGTGAGCGCGTCGGTCCAGGCGTCGTCCGTCAGGATCTTCTGCGGCATGACCGCCGGGCCCTTCGTCGCGAAGCGCATGCGACGGACCTGCGGGATGGCGAGGAGCGCCTCGCCGATCTCCTCGAGCTGCGCGGCGCGGAGCTGGTAGGCGTCCCCTCCGGAGATGACGATGTCCTCGAGCTCGGGTCGCGAGCGGATGTAGTCGAACGCGCGCGCCCAGCGCTCGTTCGAGACCTTGAGGCTCACCTTCTCGACCTCGTCGGTGTCGACGCCGACCGCGTAGCTGCGCGTGCAGAAGCGGCAGTAGACGGGGCACGTGTCGAGCGCGAGGAAGAGCGCCTTGTCGGGGTAGCGGTGGGTGAGGCCCGGGACGGGGGCGTCGGCCTGCTCGTGGAGCGAGTCGAGGTCGAGCTTCGGGTGATCGGGCTGGAGGCGCGAGCCGACCGGGATGAACTGGATACGGAGCGGGTCCTCGTACGGCGCCTCCCAGTCGATCAGGCTGAGCAGGTACGGGCTCACGCGGATCGACATCGGCGCCTTCTGGAAGCCGAGCTCCGCGTCCTCGATGAACGCCGGAGAGACGAGGCCCTGGAGCGCCTCGAGCAGCTTCGAGGACTTCGTGATCGTGTGCTTCGCCTGCCAATTGTGATCGAGGAACTGCGCCTCCGTCACGTCCTTGTACGCAGGGATGCGTTGCCAGAAGGGCCCGCGCCGGAGCTCGCGGTAGGCGAGCGTCGCCGGATCGACGGGGGACCTCTTGGGAGCGGCAGGCGCGTGGGGGAGGACGGGCAGGGACACGGCGCTCATGGCCGGTACATTCCACGGCGTCACGGAAGCCGCAACCCCGTGAGCTTGGCTCGCTGCGTCAACCCGCGTCGCGCACCTCGAAGACCATTCCGGCACGGCGGAGCCGCTCCACGAGCACCATCCCCATCGCCGTGGCCGGGGTGAGGACTCCGGCGCGCCGGGGCAGCTCCGCCTCGTCGAGCGCGAGGGCGAGCGCGGCCTCGCCGAGCATGCGCGCGGTCGCGCCGTAGCCCGGATCGCCCTTCGCCTCGATGCGGGCCTCGAGGGCGACCTCGGCGCCGGCGCCGTCGGGCTCCGTCCGGGCGAGGATCTTCCACCTGAAGAAACCGCTCTCGATCGCGGCGCGCGACGGGCCCTCGCCCGGCTTCGGGAGGAGCGTCTTCACGAGCAAGGAGCGCGTCACCGGCACCGAGGCTGCGCCCATCAGCGCGCCGAGCCCGGACAAGAACCCGTACGCCTTCGCGAACCCCCGCGCTCCGCGTCCGAAGCGCATCTCCTCCGTGTAGCGGAAGGACGCGCCGTAGGCGTGGTCGAGCAGCGCGTCGGACCGGCGCACGACCGGCGCGTTCACGGCGGCCATGAAGAAGGGGCCGACCCACGCGCCGGCGTCGCGGTCGAAGTGGATGCCCGCGCGCTTCGTCCGCTCGCGCCTCCGCTCGTCCCTCCGGGGATCCAGCGCGTGAGGGTCGAGGACGAGGCGTCGCGCGTCGGGGTCCTTCGACACGAGCTCCATGATCGCGATCATCGACGCGATCGTGCCGCCGCTCGCGCTGCCCTTCGTCGGACCGACGAAGGACTTCGCCCATGCGAGCGGCCGACCGTGGATGCGCTTCGCATGGTCCCACACCATGTGCACGCCCAGGTCCGACGGGATCGAGTCGAAGCCGCACGCGTGCACGATGCGGGCGCCCGAGGCCTTCGCCGCCTCGTCGTTCGCGTCGATCGACGCGCGCATGAACGGCACCTCGCCGGTGAGGTCGCAGTAGTGCGTCCCGTGACGCGCGCAGGCGGCCGCGAGCTCGGCGCCGTATTTCATGTACGGGCCCACCGTCGTGCAGACGACCTTGGCCTGCGGGACCAGGGCCTCGAGCGATGCACGATCGAGGCCGTCGGCGATCAGGATCGGCATGTCGGCCACGGAGGACTCGATCGCCGCGAGCCGCCTCCGCACGCCTTCGAGCTTCTCCTGGTTCCGGCCCGCGAGCGCCCAGCGGAGCGCGCGAGGGCCGTGCTTCGCGAGGTACTCGGCGACGAGCTCGCCCGTGAAGCCGGTCGCGCCGAAGAGGACGATGTCGAAGCGTCGTTCGCTCATGGCGCCAGGTTCTAGCGCGTTTCGTAGCGCTGCGCGGCACGCGCGAGCAACGCCCCGACCTCACGCGCGAGCTCCGGCGGCTCGATCACATGCGCCGCATCGCCGTAGCCGAGCACCCACGAGACGATCGCGGGCACGCTCACGAGCGGTACGGACACGCGGACGCGGCCGTCGGGCGCAGTGAAGTTCTTCTGCTGGGGATGGACGCGCCGGCTCTTGACCTCGTCGGCGACGCGCGCGTCGAACTCGACGAGGGCGCGAGTGCGCGCGGGAGGCGCGACGCCGAAGTCGCCGTGCACGTAGAGAGACACGTCGAAGCCGGACGGCAGGACGAAGAGCTCCGTCTCGCTCGTCCGCACCTCCGTCATGGTCTCGAACGGGACGACTTCGATCACGTCCGACCCGCGCTTGCTCCCGAGGAGCACGATCGCGCCGCGATGGACCAGCATGGCGTAGGGGAGGAAGGTCACGCGCTCGGGTCGTGCCTCGCCCGCGCGCGTGCGGGGCCGGTAGCGCACGACGCGGAGATCGGCGACGGCGCGGAACAGCTCGTCGAGATCCTCGCCGCGCGCGCCGTAGCTGCGAGGCGCGTGCGGAAGGACGAAGAAGCGCGACTCGAGCGCGTTGCCGCCCGAGATCTCGCCCTTGGCCGAGGCGCGGAACGGCGTCTGGGCGAGCTTCTCGATGTGACCGAGGGCGATGTCGAGCTCGTCGTAGAGCGCCGAACCGCGGAGGACGTCGAGGGCCTGGCGCGACGCGAGGATCGCGTAGGCCTGGGCGCGGCGGAGCGGGATCGCGCGGCCTCGCTCGCTCGGCTTGATGCGCCAGACGTGTGCGGCGCCGGGCGCGGTCGCGATCGACTCGAGCTCGGTCGCGGTCTGGAGCGCCTCGAGGTACCGGCGAACGGAGCGCTGCGTGATGCGGAGCGTCGCGGCGAGCTGGTCGAGCGTGAGGCCGCGCGGCTCGCTCTCGAGGAGGTCCTTGAGCTTGTCGATCCGGTGGTGCTGCGTGAAACGGCCGCTCGGCCGGCCGGGGCCCCTGCGGGCCTTCGGGAGTCGGGAGGGGAACGTCTGGGCCATGACGATCAGAGCGCGCGCCTGCGGTGCTCCGCGCGGTACTTCTTCTTGTACTGGTCGTGACAGCCGCGACACGCGGCCCGTGCGGCGTCGAGATCGCCTCCGCGCGCGGCCCGGGCGCCGTCCTTCGCGATGGAGACCCAGTTCGTGTATCCGGGCGGCGCCATCGGCACCATCTTGTCGAAGGCCTCGGCCACGGCCGGATTGTCCTTCGCGAGCACGGGAGGGTTCGCGACCTTCTTCATCCAGGACTGGAGGGGGCAGTCGGGGAGCCCCTTCTCGCCGCAGGCGAGGCCTGCGTCGACCGGCCCGGGAGAAGAGGAAGAGGCGGCGGGAGGCGGTGCGGGTGCGGGTGCGGAGGAGGCGGCGGGGGCGGGTGCGGAGGAGGCGGCGGGGGGGGCGGCGGAGAGCGCCGGGGGCTCCGACGCCTCCGCCGGAGCCTTGTCGCAGGCGAGGAGGAGGACCGTGACGAGCGCGATGGAGCCCCGCATGGGCGGTCAGCTTACCCGAGACTCGGTGTAACGTGGCGCGCATGCAGCGCACGCTCGTGGAGCTCATCGCCGACAAGAGGGACGGTGGAACGCTCTCCGCCGAGGAGATCCAGCGCCTCGTCCGCTCGTTCGTGGACGGCTCGTTCGCGGACTACCAGATGGCCGCGTTCCTGATGGCCGTCTTCTTCCGCGGGCTCGAGGACGCCGAGACCGTCGCCCTCACGGAGGCGATGCTGCACTCGGGGAGCGTCCTCGATCTCTCCGCAGTGGCGGGCACGAAGGTCGACAAGCACTCCACCGGCGGCGTCGGCGACAAGGTGTCGATCTGCCTCGCGCCGCTCGTCGCCGCGTGCGGCGTGCCCGTGCCGATGGTGAGCGGTCGCGGGCTCGGTCACACGGGGGGCACGCTCGACAAGCTCGAGGCGATCCCGGGGTTTCGCACGGATCTGTCGGCGTCGGACTTCGCGCGCATCGTCGGTGAGGTCGGAACCTGCATGATCGGGCAGACGAAGGAGATCGCCCCGGCCGACAAGCGCATCTACGCGCTCCGCGACGTGACGGCGACGGTCGAGTCGATCCCCCTCATCGTCGCGTCGATCCTCTCGAAGAAGCTCGCCGAAGGGATCGACGGGCTCGTGCTCGACGTGAAGGTCGGTCGCGGCGCGTTCATGAAGGACGAGGCGCGGGCGCGCGCGCTCGCCGACAAGCTCGTGCGCGTCGGGACGCGCGCGGGCAAGAAGGTCGTCGCCGTCCTCACGCGGATGGACGCGCCGCTCGGCGAGGCCGTCGGCAACGCGAACGAGACGCGCGAGGCGCTCGAGGTCCTCCACGGGAAGGGCCCTCTGGACCTGGTCGCGTGCACGCTCGTCCTCGGCGCGGAGATGCTCGTCCTCGGCGGCAAGGCGACGGACGCGAAGGACGCCGAGGCCAAGTTGCGTGCCGCGATCGCCGACGGCTCGGCGGCGCGGGTGATGGAGAAGATGATCGCCGCGCAGGGCGGGGACGCGAGCGTCGTCGGCCATCCCGAGAAGCTCGCGCTCGCCTCCGAGGTCACCGAGCTCCGCGCGGCGCGGAGCGGCTTCGTCGCGGGCATCGATGCGCTCACCGTCGGCCTCGCCGGCGTCGCGATGGGGGCGGGGCGGACGCGCGCAGACCAGGCCGTCGATCCGAGCGTCGGCATCCAGCTCGATGCCAAGCTCGGCGCGAAGGTCGCCGCGGGTGACGTCCTGGCGCGCGTCTTCACGCGGACCAAGAAGGCGGGCGAGGAGATCGCGCCTCGCGTCCTGTCCGCCTTCACGGTCGAGGACGCGGCGCCCCCGTCCGAGCCCCTCGTCGTCGGGCGCGTGATCTGACCTCGCTGGTCACTCCCGCGAAGGGATCTCGAAACGAGCAAGCGACCCGCGTTTCGCTGGCGAAACCACGGGCGATATGTGCGGCACGGTGCCTGCACATCGGCAGCCGTGCGCCTCGTCGTCCCCGGTCCTGGTCTCCTTGCCGCCCTGCTCGCCGTCGCCTGCTCGCCGGTGCCGCTGGAGGACGAGGGCGGCTCGTCTTCCGCGATCGTCGGCGGGAAGGAGACCTCCGAGTCTCAGGCGGTGGGCTACCTGCAGTCGGTCATCGCGACGAAGCGTTTCCCCGCGCACTGCACGGGTACGCTCGTCGCGCCGCGCCTCGTGCTCACGGCGGCTCACTGCGTCGACACGGAGACGAAATGGATGCGCGAAGGGTCGAAGCCCTATCTCCACTTCGGCCTCGGCGCGGTCGCCGACGAGCAGACGATCGAAGTGAAGGAGATCGTCCAGCACCCGTCGTGGAAGGGGTTCGACGAGAAGCAGAAGGACATCGGACGTCACGATGTGGCGTACCTCGTCTTGGCAGAGGCCGCGCCGAGCCGTGTGAGCCCGATGACGATCCGCGAGCGGGCGCACGCGGGGGGCTGCGGGCTCCTGTCTCTCGGCTACGGCATCGCAGACGACGGGTACGACGTCGACAAGGGGATCGCCGCGAAGGACTCGGGCCGACGGCAGAGCCTCCCGCAGTGCGCGAGCAAGGGCCTCGTGAACGGCGCGATCGAGGTGAGCAGCCCGAAGGGGGCGACGTGCCAGGGCGACAGCGGCGGCCCGCTCCTCGCCGCGGACGGCAAGGAGATGCTCGGTGTCCTCTCGTACGGCGTCACGACGCGGGGCGTCGGATGCGGTCCGCGGAAGCGGACCTACTATGCGCCGGTCGTCGAGAACGAAGACTTCCTCGAGGCGGCGTTCGCGGCAGCCCGTGCGCCGTCGTCGCCGTCGCCGTCGCCGGACGCGGGCGCGTCGGGTGACGAGGGGTCGACCGTAGAGCCCCCTCCGGTCGAGGGCAAAGAGCCCGCCCCGCCGTCTCCGCCCGAGGATCGCGGGACGACGCCGCAGCGCACGGTCGAGGACGTCGAGACGCCCGATCCCGCCGCCTCTGCGCGCGGCGCCGACGACGGGGATGACGCCGACGACGCGAGCGACACCAGAGCCCGCGCCTCCTCCGGGTGCCACACGTGGCCGCGCGGACGCGTCGGCGGCGACGGCGCTCTCCTCCTCGCCGCCTTCGGCCTCGTCGTCGCGCGGCTCGCGCGGCGACGACCCGCGCGCGATGCCGGCGACGGTCAGCGCTAGAGCGGAAGGAGCGCCGCGAAGCGGCTCGCCTCGAGCGCCACGAAGACGAGGCCGCCCGCCGCGAGCGCGAGCGGCACGCCGCCGAGCTTCCGCGCGCCCTCCCGTTTCGTCATCGTCCGGGCGCCGCGCACGAGCGCGTCGAGACCCGCGAGGGCGATCGCGAACGGCGCGAGCCAAGGGACGAGGAGCGCGCCGTCGGGCGGCGGCCCGTGCTCCCCGGAGGACGCGAGCGTCACCGTCACCATCGCGAGCGCGAGGAGCATCGTGCACGTCGCCGTGCCGACGAGGAGCCACGATCGAGACGACGCGCGCACGCCGGCGTAGCCGATCGCGATCGACAGGACGAGCGCCGTCACGGCGACGATGCCGCTCCCGACGACCGACGTCCCGTCGAAGGCGCGTGGCGCGAGCGACGTGAGCGCGAAGCCCGTCGGCCGATGGAGGGCGTGCGCGAGCCCGCCGAACGCAGCGGCCGCGACGACGGCCGCCGCGAGCGGCCCGAGGACGACGGTCGCCTTCGAGGGCCGGTAGGGGCCGCCCTCCGTGCTCCTCGGATCGAGGCGCTTGTACGTGACGTCGAGGCCCGAGGACGACGGTCGCGGGCGGTGCGCCCTCGGCTGCGCCGTGCTCGGCGGCCCCTGGAACGGCTGCGAGATGTCGCGCTCGATCTCCATCCCGAGCCCGAACACGTCGTCGTCCGCCGCGGCAGGGGTCGCGGGCGCTGCAGGCTTCGCCGGCGGGCGGACCACGGGCGCCGGCCCCGACGCGGGCACGTCGAGGTCGGGCACATCCATCACGTCCGGGCTCCGCTTCTCTTCGGCCACGATCGACGATCGTACCGCGATCCGGAGCCGCGAGCCTCTTCCCTCGCGTGTCCTACTTCAGGCGCGCGCCCGGCGGCGCATCGACCACGGTGGCGAGCTGGAGGGCCTCGCTCGGGCCCGACGCCAGGAGCATGCCGTGCGACACCAGCCCCTTGCCGAAGTCGCGCGGCGCGAGGTTCGCGACGACGACCACCTTCCGGCCCACGAGCGCCTCGGCGGTGAACGAGAGCGCGAGGCCGGCCACGATCTGGCGCGGCTCCGCCTCGCCGAGATCGACCGTCAGGCGGAGGAGCTTGTCCTTCTTCGGCACCTTCTCGCACGTGAGGACCACGCCTACGCGGAGGTCCACCTTCGCGAAGTCGTCGTAGGTGATCGCGGCGGAGGCGCCCTCCGGCGCAGCGGGTGCGGGTGCGGGGGCGTTCGTCGTCTCCACCTTCGTCTCCTTCTCCTCGACCTTCGGGACGAGCCGCGCGAGCAGCTCCTTCTCGGCCTTCTCGTCGTACGTCGGGAAGAGGGGGCCCGCCGGCGCGAGCGGCGCCCCCGCCGTCAGCGCCCCGCCCATCGCTGTCGGGAACACGTCCGTCCCGATCGCCGTCCGGAGCGGCTCGAGGCCGAGCTGCGCCCTCATCGCGTCGCTCTTCCTCGGCATCGCCGGCCAGATCGCGGCCGAGAGCACGGCGAGGACCTCGAGCAGCGTCGCGAGGTGCGTGTGTGCTCGCGCGGGGTCCGTCTTGACGGCCGCCCACGGCGCCGCGCGGTCGACGTACTGATTGGCCGCCGCGCTGATCGCCCAGGTCGCCTCGAGCGCGCGATGCGGCTCGAGCCCGAGCCACGCGGCGCGCGCGCTGGCGAGCAGCTCCTTCGTCCTCGCGAAGAGGTCCTCCTCGAGACCCGTCTTCGGGCCCATCGCGGGGACCCGACCGTCGTTCAGCTTCGCGCAGAGGCCGAGCGTCCGGGAGAGCAGGTTGCCGAGGTTCTTCCCGAGGTCGGCGTTGTAGCGCTCGACGAGCGCGGCGTGATCGAAGTCGCCGTCCTGCCCGAACGCGATCGCGCGGAGGAGCTGGTAGCGGAGGACGTCCGGCCCGAGCTCCGCGGCGATCTTCAAGGGGTCGACCGCGTTGCGGAGCGACTTCCCCATCTTCTGCCCGTCGATCGTGAGGAAACCGTGTGCGAACACGGCGTCGGGGAGCTCCTCTTCCTTGTAACCCGCGCTCAGGAGGAACGCGGGCCAGAAGACGGTGTGGAAGCGGAGGATGTCCTTGCCGACGAGGTGGAGCACCTTCGCGCTCGGCGCCCAGAAGCGCGCGAGGTCGCCCGCGCCGAGGGCGCTGCGGTAGTTCGAGAGCGCGTCGAACCACACGTACATGACGTGCTTCGGATCGTTCGGGACGGGGATCCCCCACGTGAAGCTCGTCCGCGAGCAGGAGAGGTCCTTGAGCCCGCTCTGGACGAACGAGAGCACCTCGTTCCGCCGCGTCTCCGGCTGGATGAACCCGGGACGCTTCGCGTAGAGCTCGAGGAGCGGCTTCTCCCAGCGGGAGAGCTTGAAGAAGTACGTCTCCTCCTTCACGCGCTCGACGGGCTTCTTGTGGATCGGACAGAGGTTGCCGGGCTGGGCGAGCTCCTTCTCCGTCTTGAACGCCTCGCAGCCGACGCAGTACCAGTCCTCGTAGTGACCGAGGTAGAGATCGCCGTTCTTCGCGATCTTCTCCCAGAGATCCTTCACGAAGGCCTCGTGGTCCGGATCGGTCGTGCGGATGAAGCGGTCGTAGGCGACGTCGAGCTTCGGCCACGCGTCCTTGAAGCGCTCGCTGATGCGGTCGCAGAACTCCTTCGGGGCGAGGCCTTCCTCTCTGGCCTGACGCTCGATCTTCTGCCCGTGCTCGTCCGTGCCCGTGAGCATGAACGTCTCGTCGCCGATCGCGAGGTGGAACCGGCGCAGCGCGTCGGCCACGACCGTGGTGTACGCGGTGCCGAGGTGCGGCACGTCGTTCACGTAGTAGATCGGCGTCGTGACGTAGAAGCGTCCCATGGCAAGGACCCCTCTAGCACGGGCGGGGGGAGGGCAGAGCCCCCCCGAATCACGCGAGCGAGCCGCGGCGCTCGGTACGGGGACGCGGCGGGGTCGGCCCGGGAACGACGCGGATGGCGAGGGGCGCCTCGTCGAGGATGCGGCGGACCGCCAGCATGAAGGGGCGGTCGATCGCGACGCGGAGATCGCGCAGGGGCGGCGTCTCGGCCGGGGCCTGCAGGAGCTTCAAGTGCCGCGTGAGCGCGCGCCCGAGCCTACCGCTCGCGTCGCGCGCGGCGTTGCCTTCACGCGGGACGATCGAGGCGGGCATCGGCGCGACGAGGACGACCTCGTTCGGTCCCTGCGTGATCCGCGTCGCCTGGTAGAGCGCGGCGCCTTGACCGGCGGACTCGTGGAACATGAGGGAGCGCCACTCGAGGGGGCTCGTGAGGTCGAACGTCTTCGCGCCGACGCTCAGCGTCGCGCGGTCGAGGGCGATCGGCTTCATGCGACCGTCGGAGAGGAACGCGCGCGCGAGGGCGGCCTCGTCGCGGCTCGCGACGTGCCGGACGATCGCGGCTCCGCTCGCCGACGTGAGGGCGGCGTCGTGGGCGACGCCGTCGACGAGATCGAGGTCGGCGAGGACGGCGATCTTGGCGAAGAGCTCGTCGTCCTGCTCCGTGCGATCGTCGATGCGGACGGGGACGTAGCGCGTCTGCGTCCGCGAGGTGAACGCGAGGAGGGCGACGGGACGGCCGAACGACGCGAGCAGCGTCACGCCGAAGGGGCGATCCCACTCGAGGAGCGGGGTCGCGTCGTCGGGCGAGACGCGCACGAGCCCGGTCGCGTTCGCCTCGACCTGCGTCCCCGAGGGACGGTGCGCCTTCCGCGTGGGGCGCACCGCGAACCCGAGCGGGAGGAGCGCGACCGCCGCCACGAGCGCGCGGACGGGACCCGACGCGACGCCCGGCGTCGCGAGCGCCAGGCCGAGGAAGAGCAAGCCGAGGACGAAGCCCGTGGCCCGGCCCCACCGCGAGGCAGGCGCAGGAACGCGGGGGACGACGAGAGGCCAGCGTTGCAGGTTCGAGAAAGGCCGACGCATGAGACGGGACCGGACGGCGTACTCGCGCGAGAAGACTCGTTCGAGGCTAGCACCGGGTCCTCGCCGGCGCCGGGCTTAACCGCGCGACGGAGCGGGGGGAGTCGCCCAAGGTGTGATGCGCGTCCACGCGTGTGGTGGGCGCTCGCCCGCGAGCCATGGTAAGGGATCGCACCGCGGAGGTTTCTTCCCATGCGCGTTCGCTTCTTCCTCGTCACGGTCTCGACGTCCGCCGTCCTCGCCTCCGCTGCCATCGCGGCGTGTGGAGGTGGCACCGAAGGCACGGTCTCGGAGGTCGACGCCGGGAACGAGGCGGGCAGCGTCGCCGACGCCGCCGCCGATGCCCCCGCCCCCGCGAACAATGCGGCCCCCGACGCCGGCTGCGACACGTCGGGCGACTTCACCGACGAGATCCCGGACGCGTCGCTCGCGGGCGTCTCGAGCACGGGCGTGTGCTCGCAGTGCCTCAAGGCCAACTGCAGCACGACGATCGACAACTGCAACAAGGACTGCAACTGCCGCGCCTTCGTCGGCGACGTCCTCAAGTGCGTCCAGAAGGGCGGCAAGACGATCGAGCAGTGCGCGCTCGGCTCGTCGGTCACCCCGACGCCGAAGACCTTCGGGATCGCGCAGGGCCTCCAGCCCTGCCTCCTGAAGTGCAACGACGAGTGCGCGGTCGACGAGCTCGCGGACGCAGGGGCCGACGGCGGCTGAGGGACCCGTCAGCGAAGGTTGCGCGCGCGGTGCGTGGCGGTCCACGGCGAGAGGCGTGAGCCCGTCTCCCCCGTACGGGCGTCGCTGGCGCCCGTCGCGCGCTCCATCCGCGCGGCGGCGAGGGCGACGGCGACGGCGACGGCCTCCGCGTCGCGCGCGTCCACGACGGGGTAACCGAGGAGCTGCTCCTTGTGGCGCTCGATGAAGCTCGTGTCGTAGCGGCCCGCGACGAAGTCGGGGTGCTGGAAGAGCTTCTCGTGGAAGGCGAGGTTCGTGCGGATCCCCGTCACGACGTACTCGGCGAGCGCGCGGCGCATGCGCGCGACGGCGCGCTCGCGCGTCGGGGCCCACACGCAGAGCTTCGAGATGAGCGGGTCGTAGTAGCTCGAGATCTCGACGCCGGGATACGCGCCCCCGTCGTCGCGCACGCCCGGGCCCGCCGGGACCGTGAGCCGCTCGATGCGCCCTGGCGACGGGAGGAACCCGTTCGACGGGTCCTCGGCGTAGATGCGACACTGGATGGCGGCGCCGCGCGAGACGAGGTCGGCCTGGCCGAACGAGAGGCGCTCGCCCTGCGCCACCAGCACCATCTCGCGGACGAGATCGAGGCCGCTCACGAGCTCCGTGACGGGGTGCTCCACCTGGAGGCGCGTGTTCATCTCGAGGAAGTAGAAGCTGCCGTCGTCCGCGAGGAGGAACTCGAACGTGCCCGCGCTGTGGTAGCCGACGGCCTTCGCCCCCTGGACGGCGATCGCGCCCATCCGCGCGACGAGCTCGCGCGACGCGGCCGGCGACGGCGTCTCCTCGACGACCTTCTGGTTGCGGCGCTGGATCGAGCAGTCGCGCTCGAAGACATGCACCATGTGGCCGTCACGATCCCCGAGCACCTGGATCTCGACGTGGCGCGGCTTGATGATCGCCTTCTCGATGTAGACCGTGTCGTCACCGAAGAACTTCTTCGCCTCGGACCGCGCCCGCTCCCACGCGCTCGCCATCTCGTCGGCGGCGTGCACGAGACGCATGCCCTTGCCGCCGCCGCCGGACGCGGCCTTCAGCATCACGGGGAAGCCGATCTTCTTCGAGGCGGCGATCGCCTCCTCGGTCGTGTCGCACATCGCGCCGGGGACGATCGGCACGCCGGCGGCGGCCATCTTCGTGCGCGCCGCCGTCTTCGAGCCCATCTGCCGCATCGCGCTCGCCGGCGGCCCGATGAAGGTGATCCCCTCCTTCTCGCACGCCTCGGCGAACTCGGCGTTCTCGGAGAGGAAGCCGTAGCCGGGGTGGATGGCGTCGCAGCCGGCTTTCTTGGCCGCGTCGAGCACCTTGTCGATCCGGAGGTAGCTCTCGGAGGCCGCCGCCGGGCCGATCGGGTACGCCTCGTCCGCCACGCGGACATGGAGCGCTGCGCGGTCCACCTCCGAGTAGATCGCGACGGACCGGATCCCCATCTCGTGGAGGGTGCGCGTCACGCGAACGGCGATTTCGCCACGGTTCGCGACCAGGACCTTCTTGAAGGTGCGCGGCATGTCGGAGACCAGGGTTAGCCGAGCCGGCCGCCGGCGGGTAGCCCCCATGCGCCCCTTGCGCCGCGCGCTCCCGTGGCCGAAGCTCGGAGGATGACCCAGAACGCGCCGCCTCCGCCGCGGGAAGGCCTCATGCCGGGGGCCTCGGGCGCCGAGGAGCTCCTCTACGAGGGGCACCCCGCCGCGATGCCCGGCCTCGGCGCGCTCGTCCTCTCGGTGCTCACGCTCGGCATCTGGGCGCTCGTCGGTTGGGTGCGGGCTCGTGGCACGCACTACCGCATCACGAGCCAGCGCGTCGTCGTCGAGCGCGGCGTCTTCTCGAAGCGCATGGAGCAGATCGACCTCTACCGTGTCGTGGACTACGTCGTGGATCGGCCCTTCGGTCAGCGCATGATGGGCACCGGCAACCTCGTCCTCGAGGCGATGGACAAGACGACGCCGGAGCTTCGCATCGATCACGTGAAGACCGACGTCGTCGCGCTCTACGAGCGGCTCCGCTACGCGACGGAGCAGGAGAAGCGGCGGCGTGGCGTCCGCGTGGTCGACGCCGACCACGGAGGCTCCGGCGCGTGAGCGAGCGCCGGCCCCGCCCGGGCGAGAGCCTCACCTTCGATTTCGACGCGCGCCCGAGTCCCGTCGCGGAGCCTCCTCGCGCGGCCCCTGCCGCTGCCCCTGCGCCCGCGGCGCCCAAGCCCGAGCCCGAGGTGCTCTCGGTCGCCGCGCTCGGTCGCATCCTCGGAAAATCCCTCGAGCGCGCGTTTCCGTCCGCGGTCTGGGTCGAGGGCGAGGTCTCCGGCGCGCGCCCTGCTCCGAGCGGTCACCTCTACTTCTCGCTCAAGGACGAGGAGGAGGAGGCGACGGTCGACGTCGTCATGTACCGCATGAGCATCACGCCGCGCGCGCGGACGCTCGTGAAGGACGGAGCGCGCGTGCGCCTCCGCTGTCGGCCGACGTGGTGGTCGCCGCGCGGCCGGCTGCAGCTCGTCGGCGACCGCGTGGAGCCGACCGGCAAGGGAGCGCTCCTCGAGGCGCTCGAGAAGCTGAAGGCGAAGCTCGCCGGCGAGGGGCTCTTCGCGCCCGAGAAGAAGCGCCCGCTTCCGGCCGAGCCGCGCGTCATCGGGGTCGTGTCGAGCGCGTCGGGCGCGGTCATCCACGACATCTGCAAGGTCGCGTTCCGGCGAGGGGCGGCGCGCATCCTCCTCGCCCCCGCCCAGGTGCAAGGGACCTCGGCGGCGGAGTCGGTGCGCCGCGGCCTCCGTGCGCTCCAGCGGATCCCCGAGGTCGACGTCATCATCATCGCGCGCGGCGGCGGCTCGCAGGACGACCTCCTCGCGTTCTGGGACGAGGAGCTCGTCCGGGACGTCGCCGTCTGTCGCGTCCCGGTCGTCAGCGCCGTAGGGCACGAGGTGGACGTGACCCTCGTGGATCATGCGGCCGACGCGCGCGCCGCGACGCCGTCTCAGGCCGCGGAGCTCGTCGTCCCGGACGGCCACGCGCGTCGGCGACTCCTCGCCGAGCGCGTCGCGCGGCTCCAGCGGGCGATCCACGCCCGAGTCCAGGAGGATCGCGTCGCCCACGCGCGACTGACGAGCGCGTTCCGTGATCCTCGGCTCCTCATCGCCAGCGCCCAGCAGCGCAAGGACGATCGCGTCGCGCGGCTCGGACGCGCGATGACGCGCCGCCTGACGCGCGAGCGCGAGCATCTCTCGAAGGCGTCGTCCCGCATGGCGGCTTCGCATCCGCGGCAGGGCATCGCGCGCGACCGCGCCCGCGTCGCCCCGCTCCGAGCGCGCCTCGTGGAGCTCGCGCGCGCGCGGCTCGCCTCGGACGATGCAGTCGCCCGGGAGCTCTCGCGCCGCCTCGTCCGCGAGACGAAGGCGGTTCTCCGGGACGATCGCACCGGCCTCGCCCAGCTCGCCGCGCGGCTCGACGCGATGAGCCCGCTCAAGGTCCTCGGGCGCGGCTATGCGATCGCGACGCGCGCAGCGGACGGTCGCGCGGTCCGCGACGCCGCCGAGGTCGCGCGGGGTGATCGCGTGCGCGTCCGCGTCGCCGAAGGCGCCTTCGATGCCGAGGTCGTCGACGTCGAAGGCGGTGGGAGCGGCGAGGGATGAGCGCGCCGCTCCGGTTCGCGGTCCTCGGCTCGCCGATCGCGCACTCCAAGAGCCCTCGTATCCACGAGGCCGCCTACCGCGCGCTCGGTCTGCCCCATGTCTACGAGCGCATCGAGACGAGCGACGCCGAGCTCGCGTCCCGCGTCGACGATCTCCGTGCGGGCCGCTTCGCCGGGCTCAACGTGACCGTGCCGCACAAGGGACGCGTGCTCGCGCTCGTCGACGAGATCGACGAGAGCGCGCGCGCCGTCGCCGCCGCGAACACCCTCGTCCGCGGCCCCGGCGGTCGCGTTCGCGCCTTCAACACGGACGTGCCCGCGCTCGTGTCCGAGCTCCGGCGGCTCGGGCGGCTCGACGCCGGCGCGCGTCCGCTCGGAGGACGGGACGCGATCGTCCTCGGCAGCGGAGGCGCCGCGCGGGCGG
>JALHPN010000095.1 GCA_022842465.1 Polyangiaceae bacterium
CGGCCGGCGCGATGGGGCGCGGCGCGAGGTTCGGCGAGGACGCCGCGGGCGCCCGCTTCGCCGCCGGCGCCGAGCCTGACGCGCTGAGCGCGGGGACTCCTCCCCCCTGCGAGCCCGTCGCGGCCTGCTGCACCTGCTGCGCGACGGTCATCGCCGGACGGGACTGGGACACTGCCCTCGTCGACGGCTGCGCGGCTGCCATCTGCATCGAGCCCGATGCGGCAGGGATCGCGCTGGAGCTCACCGCGCCGAGCCCCCCGCCGGGCAGGCTGGAGGCCGGCTTCGCGTGGAGCAGCCCACGCGGCGCCATTGGCGCCTTCTTCTGGCCCTTGAAGGCGAACTGCCTCGTGACGGCGAGCGCATACACGAGCGACGCGACGGCCTCTTCGTCCGCGACCCCGCGAGCCGTGAGCACCGGAAGCGTCATCGCCTCGGCGCCGATCGCATCGAGCGTCGCCCGCTCCGCGTCGGTGAGCGCGAGGAGCGAGAGCTCCGCGTCCTCGTGGAGGACGAGGGGGTGCTTGCCGATCCGATTCAGGGTCGCTCGGACCCGAGCGCGGTCCATCCAGTTCCGTACGCTCGCGAGGATCGGGCTCAGCGCGGAGCTGATCGCGACCTCGCCGCCCCCCCAGTCTGCGAGCAGATCGACGTCGCGGAAGTACGCGTACGTCACCTCGGCGGGAAGATTCGTGAGCTGCGCCACGCGATGGAGCACCTGCGCCTCGAGGGCCCACCGGATCGCGCCCTCGTCGAGGACCCCGGCGGCGACGAGGTACTGACCGAAGAGCACGCCCTCCGCCTGAGCGGCGCGTGCGACCTGCTCGGCGGTCTCTTGATCGATCGCGCCGGCGTCGACCAGAACCTCGCCGAGGGTCGCGAACGGAACGGCGAGACGCACCTTCGCGGGGACCCCTCGCACGAAGAAGATCGTGTCCGCGCCGCCTCCACCGTCGAACACGACGCTCCCGCTGAGCCCGTGGTCGAGCATGTAGACGAGCACGTGCGGGAGCGGCGTCGTCGCGAGATTGCCGCGCGCCGTCGGCTCGATGGGCGTCGACGTCGACGAGCCGCCCTGCGGCTGGAGCATCGTGCGGTCGTTGTCGCGCGGCGTGACGGCGGGCGGGCGGAGCGAGTCGTTGATCATCCGGCCCATCGCCTCGGCGACGGCCGACGGGCTCGACCCCATCGAGGGGAGCGACTGGCTGGAGTTGTGCTCACCGCTGATCCCGCTCGAGCTGTCACGGCGGGGCGGCGGCTCTGCGTCGAGCTCCGCCCAGCCCTCGGTGCGACCCGCGGCGATCGCCGGCGGGGGAACGCTGCGACGCTGGCCCTGGACCGGAATGGCCATCGGGGCCGCTGAGAGAGGAGAGATCGCCGGCATCGGCGGAGGCGCCTCCATCGGCGGAGGCGCATCGCTCGGCGAGACGTATCCGCCGTCGTCGCCCGTGCCCGGTACGTCGGGCTTCAGCGCGAGGCCCTTCCGCCATCCGTCGACGCTGACGACGCGCGTGACCGTGCGTCGCGGATCGTTCGCGAGGTCGATGTCGAGGGGTTGCGCGAGCGTCCCGCCCCTGGCGTCCATCACGACGCGGACCTTGGGTCTGTCGGCAGAGCTCCTCGCGCCGCGCACCACCTCGGCGATCTCTCCGGTGCTCAGCTGGACGACGGTGCCGAGCGGCAGGAGACCGAGCGCGGAGACGAGCATGCGCAGGACGAGACGGTCCTGCGGGTCCTTGAGCTCCTCGGCGAGCTGCGCCACGGCGTAGTCCGGCGTCGGCGGCTGGAGCCCGGGCTCCGGCGTGAGAAGATCGTTGTAGCGGCGCGCGATGGCGATCATGTTCGCGTGCAGCGTCGGCGCGCGTGCGCCCCAGTACACGGGACCGAGCCACGTCTGACGCCGCAGCCAGAGCGCCTCGAAGGCGAGCACGGTGCGGGTGATGGACGGCTCGTTGACGCGGCCGAGCGCCGTGAGCACCGCCGCCGAGCCGGCCGCCAGGCGATCCTCCTGGTCCTCGCTCAGCGTCGACGGCCCTTGCATGCCGGGCATCGCTGCGCCTGCCGCGGACGCCAGCGCGAGAGCGCGCGGACGCGCGACGTCGTGCATCATGGCTGCCATCGCGATCTGCGAGAGGGTCGCCCGGTCGCTCGTGACCTCGCGCGCCATCGACACCGCGAGGATCGCGGTGTTCGCCGCGCGGCCCGCTTCGTCGAAGTTCGCGTTGCGGACCTCGGTGACGCCGAGGAACGCAGGGGTCGATCCCTCCGAGAGGTCGACGAGGCTCTGGGCGATCCGCTTGATGCGGCGCGGGAGGACGTAGCGGCTCGCCTGCAGGTCCTCGAAGAAGCGGCGCATGATGACGACGGCCGAAGCGTAGGTCCGAACGATTCGTTGCTCGGGCGTCAGCTCCTCGAGCTCGAGACCGCGGAGGCGGGCGGCGTCCGTGACGGGGCGGAGCCGGATCTTCGGCGTCGGCGAGCGGAACGTGCCGGGCGCGGAGCGGAAGCCGATCGAGATCTGCTCTGCGAACGCGCGGAGCTCCTCGCGGGTCACGTCCCGCTGGATGCCGAGATCGGCCCCACCGAGGCGGTCGAAGATGTCGCCGAGCTCGCTCGCGGCCTCGTACGTCGACCGGGAGCCCTTCAAGAGCTGCCCCGCGACGAACACGGCCTTGTGGGCGAAGAGGATGCTGACGTTCGTGCCGGCGCGTAGGCAGTACTCGCCGATCATCTGGTGCGTCTGCTCGAGCTGACGCAAGAACGCCTGGTTCGTGAGGTCGTGCACCTGCGCGAGCTTGGCCAGGCGGTAGATCGCGACGACGACGCTCGCGCCGAGCTCGCGGGCGTGCTCCCGCCGGACGAGCTCGCCCGCGTCGTTCGTGACGATGTCGAGCCGCATCGTCATGCGGTCGGACCTCCGGTCGTGGAGACGCGCTGACCGATCCGCTTCGCAGCGTTCGCCGCCGCGGACTTCGTGTCCTCCGACACGCCCCAGCGCGTCTGCGCGACCTCGGCGAGCGCCGCCGCCACCATGCGCGAGCGCGAGAGCTCGCCGAGGAGCTCGGCCGCGAGCGTTCGCGTCGCCTCGCGGTTCTCGCTGACCAGGACGCCGCCCTTCTTGACGATGTCGAGGACGAGCGGCTCGCCCTTCTCCGGGACGAGCGCGAGGCACGCGCGGAGCAGCTCCCGCCGCTCGTCGTTGCCGAGCTCGTTGAACGTCTTCGAGGCGAGGAGGCGCGCGATCGTCGGCCACGCGTTCCGCACGCCGTAGCGCACGATCACCCGGAGCGCAGCGATCCGCGCGAACGGCGACGGACTCTCGAGGAGCGCGACGAGCTCGGCCTGCGCCTGCTCCTGCGAGCCGGAGGCGAGGACGCGCGCCTCGACGCGGACGTTGACGTCCTCGTGCTGCGCGAGGCCGTGGAGGGCCTGACGCGCGCCGGGGTGCTTCGACCGCGCGAGCATCTGGAGGAGCAGGGAGGCGTTGTCCGGCTCCGCCCCCGGCGTCGCGGACGCGATCTCCGCCTCGCGTCCGGCGAGGTGCTTCTCGAGATACGCGAGCAGGAGGCCGCGGAGCTGCGGCTGCTGGCAGGTGCGCGCGTTGGCGAGCACGGTCGGCAGCTCGTTCGGCGAGAGCGCGCCGAGCACGCGCGCGAAAGGCTCCACCGTCGCCGCGTCGTCGCGGAGCCGCTTCAAGACGAGCTCCAACGTCTCGCCGCCGAACATCGCGTTCACGAGCGCGAGGGCGAGCTTCGCCTGGTTCTCCGGCGCCTGCACGCGCTGGCGGATGCGCTCGACGAGCGCGTGCTGGAGCTGGACCGCGACGCCCACGCGGCCGGCGACGGCGAGATCGGCCGTCGACCTACGGAGCGAGGCGAGGACGAGCGGCGCATCCCGGTTCGTCGCCGCATCGAGGTACCCCTCGACGAGCGCGTCGACGTAGCGCTCGGCCCAGCGATCGCGCGGAACGTCGAGCTGCGGGGCCACGCCTGCCTTCATCTGATCGTCGAGCGCGAAGGGTGACCTCTCCCGCCGCGCGCCGAGCGCCGCCTCGTCGGTGGAGAGAGCCATCGCCTTCGCTTCGAGCGCGGACAGCTTGTCCTGGGCGGCCCGAGCGGCGAGCTGCTCGAGTTCGTCCGCCTCTCCGTAGAAGGACTCGCGCTCGGCGGCGTCGCCTTCGGCGAACGCGTCCACGCACTCGTAGCGAACGTGTGGCAGCGATCGCTCCCAGAACGCCGCAGCGAGGTCGTCCTCCGGCGGGAGATCGCGCCCCGGGTCGAGCATGAACAGCGTGAAGAGCTCACGCATCTCCTCGAGGCCGAGCCCGGGCTGGAGCTTCATCGTGCGGATGCCGCAGGCGAAGAGATTGTACGGGATCGCGTCCCACGGCGCGGACGGCTCCCAGACGGTGTGGCCGAGCGACTGGAGCGAGTACGGACGGACGGTCCAGTCGACGAGCTGGGGCATCTGCCGGAGCGCTTCGACGAAGCCCTCGTGGCACGTGCGGAGCGCGCGCTCGGTCGCGGGATGCGCCCACCCGAGCTGACGCACGCTCGGCAGGAGCCGATCGAAATGCTTCATGAGGTCGCGGAAGGCCTGGATGCGCGGGTCGTTCTCGGGCACCTCCGGCGTGGCGGGGGCCGGCGGGAGCGAGGCTCGACCGGAGGTGATCGGCGCAGGCGGCGGAGCGCTCGGCGAGAAGCCGATGAGAGGGTCGAACACAGGCGACGCCGTCTGCGCCGTCGGCTGCGTCGCGGGGACCGCAGCGACGGGCGGCGCCGCCGACGAGGTGACGACGGGCGTGACGGGCGTGGGTAGAGGCGCGTTCGCGGCGGCGACGATCGGCGCCGGGGGCGCGAGGTTCGGCTCGTTCGGACGGGGCGGCGCCTTGCCCGCGAGCGCCGTCACGCCGTTCGTCGGCATGAGCTCGAGGAGCGTCTTCTGCATCTCGCGCGCATCCTGGAACCGGTTTCGGCGGTCCCACGCGAGCGACTTGTCGATCGCCTTGATGAGCTCGATCGCGAGGTTCGGCGCGAGGCGCGCCACCGAAGGCACCGGCTTCGTCGCCGCCATCACGAGCGCTTCCTGCTCGGTGCGCCCGTTGTTGATGCGATGGCCGGTGATGAGGGCGTGCATCATCGCGCCGACGGAGAAGAGGTCCGCGCGCCCGTCGAGCTGGTCGACGAGGCCCATCGCCTGTTCGGGAGACATGTACGCCGGCGTGCCGAGCGCGGTGCCCGTGGCCGTGCGCTCCGTGGTCGCGTCGCGCATCTGGGCGACGCCGAAGTCGAGGACCTTGATCTCGCCGTCGTTGGTGATGAAGATGTTCGCGGGCTTGAGGTCGCGGTGGATGATCTTGATCGCGTGGCAGAACGCGAGACAGTCCAGCACCCGCTCGCAGATCTGGAGCACGCGCCCGGCCGGCATCGTGCGACCGGACTTCTTCCACGCGTCTCGGACGGTCTCGCCCTCGAGGAGCTCCATGATCAAGAAGGGCTCGCCCTGCTCGGTCATGTCGTCGTCGAGGACCTGCACCGTCGCGGAGTGATTGACCTTGTTCGAGACGTACGCCTCCCGGAGGAAGCGCTCGCAGATCGTCTTTTCGCGGGCGAAGTCGGCGTGGAGGATCTTGAGGGCCGCGCGCTGGCCGTTGCGGTGCGACGCCGCGAACACGGCGGCCATGCCGCCGACCCCGAGCAGCGACTCGATCGTCCACTTGCCCTTGATGACGGTGCCGACCCTCCCTTGAGGGCCCGCTTCGTCGCCGGCTTTGGAAGACTTGACGAGATCGGCCACGCGTCCACCCGGTCCGGCCCGAGAAACAGAGCCGAGCCCGGATGGAAGGATATCGGCGGACGCGGTGGGAAGACACAGCTTTCGGGCGGGCGGCGCGCGCGGTCGATGCGGGCGGGACGACCGCCGACCCGGCGGACTGTCCGGAGGCTGACCTTGTCCGTGCGGCCGCGATTCGTTAGGTCTTTTCCATGGGCGTCACGATCGCGATCGAGGGGATGACGTGCGGAGGGTGCGTGAACGCGGTGCGGAACGCGCTTCAGCGTGCGGGCGTGCCGGCCTCTTCCGTCGAGGTCGGACGGGTGACGCTCGAGGAGGAGGTGGGCGCCCTCGAGAAGGCGCGCGCCGCCATCGAGCGCGCCGGCTTCGTCGTCGCGCGCGTCAGCTCCGATTCGTCGGCGTGATGTCCTTCACCAGCGTCAGGACGACGACGGCGACGCACGCCCCGAGGACGGGGATCGCCGCCGGCGGGAGGACACCGAAGACGACAGCGAGCGTCACGAGGACCTGAGCGCCGACGCCGATCGCGAAGATCGTGCGGCAGCGCTCGCGGCACGCGCGGGGGATGGCGAGGGCGAGGGCCGCGTCGCGGACGTCGTCCGAGGCGAGCGAGACCGCCCACTCGGCAGGCGGTGAGCCGGCCGCGGTCATCGCGACAGCGACGTCGGCCGCGCCGAGGGCAGCGTCGTCGGTCGCAGGGTGACCGACCACGGCGACCACGTGCCCGCCCCCGCCGAGCGCGCGGACCTCGGCCCCTCGATCGGCGGGGAGCACCTCGGGGCGGACGTGATCGATGTCGAGCGAGCGGCCGAGGCTCTCACACGTCTCTCGCGCTTCGCCGGAGAGGAGGACCGGCTCGATGTCTGCGTCGTGCAGTCGTTGGACGGCGGCGCGCGCACCGGGCCGGAGCCCGTCCTGGAGCGCGAGGAGACCGACGAGCCTTCCACCGACGGCGACGAGGAGCACGCTCCGCCCCATCCCCTCGAGCTCGCCGATGCGCGTGTCCGCGACCGCGACGCTGATCTTCTCCTGGAGGAGGAAGGCGCGACTCCCGACCACGACGCGCTCGCCGTTCTCGACGAGGGCCGTGACGCCGAGGCCGGAGTGGCCGATCGCGCTCCGTACGCTCTCCGCGCGCACCCGGCGGGCGTCGGCCGCGCGAAGCACGGCGGCTGCGAAGGGATGCGTGGACGTCGCCTCCGCGCCCGCGGCGAGGGCGATCACCCGGGCAGTCCCCTCCTCGCTCGTGACGATCCCCTTCGGCGTGACGGCCTCGATCGCGACGATCTCCGGCGCGCCGAGGAGCAGGGTGCCGCGCGAGCAGACGACCGCGACGTCCGAGCGAGCGGCGACGTCGAACGAGGCGCCGTCCTTGTAGACGATGCCGCGTCGCTGCGCGGCGACGTGACCGCGGGCGTGGGTGAGCGCGGCGGCAGAGAGCGCGGCGCGCGCCGCGACGAGGGAGGCCGCGCCGCACGCCGCGAGGAGGACGTCGGGCCAGCCGACGTTGCTCGCATAGACCGCTGCGCCCGCGACGACGGCCGCGCCGGGCGCAGCGGGAAGGACGAGCCGGCGCGCGAACACGAGCATCGGCGCCGACGTCTCGATGTCGGAAGGCGCGACGCCCTCCGACGACGAGGCGCGGGCCATGGCCGCGGAACCCGTGAGGCGAAGGAATGCCCGCCCTTCGCCGACGAACGCCGTCGTGACGCGGATCGACCCCGAGAGCACGGACGCGCCGGCGACGATCGCGTGGCCTTCACGCTTCGTCACGACCGTGGGGGCAAAGGCCCACGGCGAGACGTCGGCGCTTCCGGAGAGGACGACGCCGTCGACCGGGACGACCTCGCCTGCGGTGACGTCGACGACGTCGCCGGGCTTCAGGCCCGCGAGCGCGGGGTCGCGCGGCAGCGCGGCGACGACGGCGGCACGCGAGCGGTCCACGTCGCGGCGGGACCGCGCGAGGACCAGCGACGCGGCGAGCTCCGACGCCGCGGCGAGGCCGAGGAAGACCGAGAAGACGTCGGTGCGCGAAGGGGCGAGCCCCCGCACGACGAGCGTCGCCACGAGGGCGGCGGCGACGGACGCGGCCGGGAGGAGGCGGACCCGCGGGACGAGGGACGTCGTGATCGCGACCAGCGCCGCGAGCACCGCGAGCGGGAGGCGCGCCGCGAGGGCGGCCTCTCCGGCGAGCGCGACCGCGACGGAGAGCAGGCCGGCAGCGATGCCTGCCGTAGGCGCGGCAGCGAGGAGGGTTGCGACGAGCGGTGGGGACGCCGGGAGGCGGTCGGAGGGCGGCTTGGCCGGGGCGGTCACGGCGAGGGTCGCGTTCGCGTCCGGGTCCGCGTCGGCGGTCGCGTCCGGGTCCGCGTCCGTCGTCACGATGGCATCGGCGGCGGCGGCCGCGGTCGCGTCGGCATCCGCGGTCGCGTCGGCATCCGCGGTCGCGGTCGCGGCGGCGTCGGGACGGTCCGGCGATCGCAGGGTGGCGGGAGGTGCGGCGGACGCGGCCACGTCGCGCGTCTCCTCGTCGGGCTCCTTCGGACGCGGCGGCTCCACCTCCGCGTCCCGCGGCGGTGGGAACGACGGGACCGCCACCTCGGCGGGGGTTCCCGGCGTCTCCCCCTTGGTGACCACCGCGGAAGGGGCGCCCGACACCACGGCCGCCCCCGGCTCCGCCGTCCGGACACCGCTCACGCCCGGCGGCTCCGCCGTCATCGCGTCGAGCGTGACGCGCTTCGAGGTCGCCTCGACGAAGCCCTCCTTGCACGAGGCGTCGTGGAAGTAGCGGAAGCCCCCGTCGAGGATCGCGACGTGACCTGCGCGCAGCGGATCGATCGATCGACCGCAGCCCGGGCACAGCGCGGCCGACGAGGGCGGAGCCGAGGTCCGAACGGGACGATCCATCGGACCTAGCGGATGGCCTTCACGCCGCACGGCGTCAAGCCCGGCGTGTCCTGGCTCCTCGAGCCGTCGAGGATCGTCAGAGCGTGCCGAGGACCCGCTTCACCGCGGACACACCCTCGGCGAGCTCTGCCTCGGAGACGACCAGCGGCGGCGAGAAGCGGAGGACGCGCTCTCCGGCGGCCGTGAGCAGCACCCCCTGCTCGACGAGCTTCGGCAGGATGTCCCGCACCACGAACCCGGGCTTCAACACGAGGCCGCGGAGCAACCCCTCCCCGCGCTCCCCCTCGCACACGTTCGGGAGCGCGCGCGCGACCTCCCCGAGCATCGCCCCGAGCCGCTCGCCCTTCGGACCGACGGAGGCGAGGACGCCCTCGTGCTCGAGCACGTGGAGCACAGCACGCGCGGCCGCGCACGCGAGCGGGTTGCCGCCGAAGGTGGACCCGTGCGTGCCCGGCGGAAGCGCCCCCGCGAGCGCCTCGGTGGTGAGCATCGCGCCGATCGGGACGCCGCCGCCGAGCCCCTTGGCCAGCGACACCGCGTCGGGGACGACGCCCGACCTCTGATAGCCGAACCACGTCCCGAGGCGACCCACGCCGGTCTGCACCTCATCCATCAAGAGGAGCGAGCCGTTGCGGTCGCACAGCTCGCGCAGCGACGCGAGGAAGCCCTGCGGCGCGGGGAGGACGCCGCCCTCGCCCTGGACCGGCTCGACGATGATCGCCGCGAGATCGGGCGAGAGCTTCGCCTTCACCGCGTCGAGGTCTCCGTAGGCGACGTGCTCGATCCCCTCGAGCCCCCCGAAACCCTCGCGGTACTTCGGCGTGCCGGTCATCGAGAGCGCGCCCATCGTCCGTCCGTGGAACGCGTTGTGGAACGCGAGGATCCGCGTACGCGCCTCGCCCTTCGCGAAGAAGTGGCGGCGGGTGAGCTTGAGGAGCGCCTCGTTCGCCTCTGCCCCGGAGTTGCAGAAGAGCGCGCGCGCCATGCCGCTCTTTTCCGCGAGCTCGGCGGCGAGGAGGATGTTCTCCTCGTTGTAGAAGTAGTTCGACACGTGCACGAGGCGCCCGACCTGCTCGGCGACGGCCTTCGTGAAGGTCGGGTGCGCGTGCCCCACCGCGCAGACGGCGACACCGGCCGCGAGATCGAGGAAGCGCTTGCCCTCGACGTCGAAGAGCTCGCAGCCCTTCCCGCGCGCGAACACGATGCCGGCGGGCTTGTAGTTCGGATAGAGGTGCGCCTTCGCGCTCTCGAGCAGCTCGTCGCTTCGGGACATGGCTGCCCTTGAGGGTACGGCACGCGGGACGGTGGCGTCGACGAGACCCGACACGGCGGAGGTGGTCATCGGGCCACTCTGCCGGTCACCTGGTACCCTGAGAAGTACCGGATCGGAAAAATCGGCTAGACCAGCTTCTCGCTCAGAACGCGTCCGCGGGCGGCCTACTCTGCGCGTAGTTGTTGCCCCCCCAGCAGGCGATCGTCCCGTCAGTCTTCAGACCGCATGTGTTGTAGGCGCTGGCGCTGACCTGTCGGAAGCTCCCCCGCGGTGCGTCGGCTTGTCCATAGCCATCGTGCCCCCAGCAGCGGACGCTCCCATCGGTCTTCACGCCGCACGTATGCGCGGATCCGACGCTCAGCTGCTGGAATGCGCCCACCGGAGGAGTGGTCTCGCCCAAGCCATACCCTCCCCAGCAAACGACGGCGCCGTCCGTCTTCACTCCACACGCGTGGCGGATTCCCAGGCTGACCCCGTGAAAGGTGCCCGTCGGTGGCGTCGTCTCGCCGTGGTCATCTCTCCCCCAGCACGCGACGCTGCCATCGATCTTCACTCCGCACGTGGAGTGATCGCCTGCGCTGATCTGCGAGAAGGCGCCCGCCGGAGGCGCGGCTTGGCCGAGATCGTTGGCTCCCCAACAGCGGACCGTCCCGTCCGTCTTCACGCCGCAGGAGTGCTGAGTACCTGCACTCACCTGCTTGAACGTGTCGTCGGGCGCGGTGGCTTGTCGAAAGGCGTTGTCGCCCCAGCAGGTGACCTTGCCATTCGCTCTCGAGGCGCACGTGTGCCTGCCGCCGGCGCTCACCTGCTGGAACGCGCCAGCGGGAGGTGTGGCTTGGCCGCTGTCGTCGAAGCCCCAGCAGGAAATGGATCCATCGGTCTTCAAGGCACACGTGTGGAGGTAGCCCGTGCTGATGCGCTCCTTCTCGCCTCCGCCGGCGAACGCGCCGGAAAACGCGGCAGCGGCCGTTTCGTTGCTCTCGGACGGAGCGGCGCAGCCGACGAGCGAGCAGCCCGCGATCACCAAAAACCAAGGGAGAGGACGCATGGCCCCCTCGACGCAGCATCCGTGCCGAAGGATGCTGCGACAGCCCGACGAGGAACGCCGTCGAGAAAAGAACGAGCTACGCGGGTCACGGTGCGACGGTCACGGGGCGATGGTCATGGACCAAGTCTTCATCAGGCGGGTGGGCGGCGCCGACGCTGCCCCTGTCCAGAGCGACGAGCAGGAAGGTCTCGACCCGTCAGCTCTGCCGCGCGGCGACCAGCACGCGAGCGACCTCGACGAAGCCGGCGCCGCGCTCCTCGGTCGCCACCCAGCGCGGTGGAACCACGAGCCGTCCGAGGTGCGCGCGCACGTTCGCGACGCCGAACGTGGTACGGAAGGCGGCGAAACAGGCGCTGTCGTTCGCGCTGTCGCCGATGAAGGCGTACCTCCCGAGGGCGCGACCGGCGTCTTCGCCGAAGCGCGTGCGGAGGAAGCGAACGACACCGCTCGCCTTGTCGTCCGCCTCGAAGGAGGCGTGGAGGTGGACGGAGGACCGCGTCGTCCTCGCGCCGTGCGAGATCACGAGGCGCGCGAGGGCCAGGGCCTCGTCCTCCTCGAGTCTCACGCGCTCACCGATGTCCCACGCCACGTCCGAGCGCCGCGCGTGGACGTCGTCCGCGAGGATGGCCGACGGGACCTCGCGGGCCGCCGCGTGGACGAGCGCATCGAGCCTCGCCCGGCGGGAGTGACGGGTCTCTGCGTCGCCCTCCATGGATACGGCGACGCCGCGCCCCTCGCGGACGACGTGCGCCGCGCCGTTCTCCGTGACGGCGCCGTCGATCGGCCACTGGCGGACCACGACCTCGCCCCACCCGCTCGGACGCCCCGTCACCGCCACGAGCCTGAGCCCGCTCGCGTGCAGGTCCCACAGCGCGCCGTACGCCTCGCGGGTGAGGACGCCGTGCGAGAGCAGCGTGTCGTCGAGGTCGAAGAGGAGCCCGTCGAGCCGCGCGGCCTCCGCACGGCTCATCCGCGCGAGCGGGGTCATCGCGGCGCGATGCGGGCGACGACCGCCTTCAGGTAGAGCCCCTCGGGGAACGCGGCCGGCACGGGGTGATCGGGGCCCTGGAATCCGCGGTCGACGACGGTGGCCTGGACGTTGGCGCGCACGGCGCCGGTCGCGAGCGCGCGCGTGAGCTGCGAGAGGTCGACGGCGGCCGAGCACGAGCACAAGACGAGGATCCCGCCCGGCTTCGTCGAGCGACACCCGAGCTCGGCGAGCTTCGCGTACATGACGAGCGCTTGCTCCCGCGCGCCGCGCGACGGCGCGAGGCGCGGCGGATCGACGACCGCGACGTCGAAAGCCGCGTGCGCTTCCTGCATCGCCTTCCGCGCGTCCTGGCGCTCGAAGCGCATCACGCGCTCGACGCCGTTGTCGCGCGCGTTCTCGGCCGCGACCTCCATCGCGAGCGCGCTCTCGTCGACGCACACGACCTCGGTCGCGCCGCCTCGGGCCGCGGCGATCCCGAAGCTGCCCGTGAAGGCGTAGGCGTCGAGGACACGCTTGCCCTTGGCGAGCGCCTCGACCTTGCCGCGGAGATCGCGCTGGTCGAAGTAAAAGCCCGTCTTCTGCCCGAGCTCGATCGGGATGTGCCAGCGGATCCCCCGCTCGCGGAAGGTGAACGCCTTCACGTCCGCCCCGCGGACGACGCCCGCGCCCGCGGTGAAGGCCTCCGTCTGCGCGGCCTTCAGCGGCGTCCGATCGACGACGGCGCGCGGTGCGATGACGTGATGCATCGCCTCGAGCAGGATCGCCTCGCGTTGCTTCATGCCGAAGGTGAGGAACTGGACCGCGAGCACGTCCTCGAAGCGGTCGACGACGAGCCCCGGGAGGCCGTCGCCGTCCGCGTGGACGAGCCGGTAGCCGGTCGTCGCGCGCTCCGCGTCCGGATCGCCGAGGCCGAGCGCCGTGCGCATCTCGAGCGCACGTTGGAGGCGACCGCGGAAGAACGTCGTGTCGAGGGCGACGTCGGGGTCGCGCGTCAGGATGCGGACCGGGATCGCCGACCCCGGCGAGTAGAAGCCGCGGCCGAGGAAGTTGCCGCGGGGATCGGTCACGGCGACCTCGTCGCCGCGCGTCGCGCCGCCCTCCACGCGGTCGACCGCCTGCGCGTAGACCCACGGGTGCCCCGCCCACACGGGCTGGACGTGACCGGGCTTGAGCCGAACCGTCGCCACGGCGGGGCTCTAGCATGGAACGCTACGTGCGTGACCGCGACCGACCGGCGCAGGGCCGTCCCACGCGACGACATCCGTTGCGGGGACGCCGTGAACGAACGGACACAGCCCCGCCCGACCCCGCGCCCTCACCCCGGGGATCCTCGGCGGAATCTCGGTCCATCGCGGCTCCGTTCCCGTGGCACTTCGGTTGCTTTGGGGGCATCCTGATCGGCGACGACAGCGAACGCGCGTGACGCGACGCGGTCGTCGGCCCGGTCTTCGGAGGCACGCTTCTTCATGCGCAACGCACCCAGCCGCCCGTCTCGGCGAGTCGCTCACGCCCTCGTCGCCTTCGCGTCCGCGACGACGTTCGCGATCACCTTCGCGATCCCCGGCGTCGCGCACGCGCAGGACGACACGAAGAAGGACTGCCCTCCGGGCAGTTGGTTCTGCGGCGAGACGCAGCCGCCCTCGGCCGCGCCGAGCAAGGATCTCCAGCCGCTGCCGGACGCCAAGGCCGAGGCGAAGCCCGCCTCGCCGCCTCCCCCGGTGGTCGTCTACCAGCCGCCCCCTCCGACGGTCGTGGTCCAGGCGCGGGATGCCCCACCTGCGTATTACTACGTGCCGCGCACGCCGCCCCCGAAGCGCGAGTGGGGCCTGAACCTCCACCTCGGCGGTCTCATGCTCGGCGGTGGGCGCGACTCGAACGCGGGCATGGCGCTCGTCGGTCTCGGGCTCCGGTTCCGCCCCATCCCGCAGGCCGCGCTCGAGGCGAACCTCGATTTCGCGGGGGGCCGTGACTACAACGGCTACCGGCGCGGCGAGACGGCCTTCACGATGAACGGCCTCGTCTTCTTGAACCCGAAGAACCGGACGCAGGTCTACCTCCTCGGCGGATTCGGTTGGTCCGGTGCGCGCGCGGTCGACGACCGCGACGGCTACGATCGCGCGGAGTACCGCTACGGCTACTTCGGCGCGCAGGCCGGCGCCGGCCTCGAGTTCCGGCTCTCGAAGGCCGTCGCGCTGAACTTCGACGTCCGCGGGTTCGTCCGCGGTCGCGTCGACGACGACCGCCGCTCGAACCCCGAGTTCGTGGACGGCAACGGTCGCTCGACGAACACGTCGGGCGGCGGCCTCGTCCAGGGCGGCCTGACGTTCTACTGGTGAGCGGCGGGGGCGACGCGGTCGCTTCGCGACGGCGTGACACGCTCCTCGCGGGCGTGAGCGGCGTCGTGTTCGCCGCGACGGCCCCCCCGACCGACCTCACGATCGGCGTCTTCGTCGGGCTCGCCCTCTTCGCCGCCTCGCTGGAGGAGGCGGAGGACATGCGCGCGGTCGCGCTGCGCGGATTCCTCTTCGGCCTCGGCGCGAACCTCGTCGCGCTGCGCTTCGTGCCCGAGGTCATCGTGCGCTTCACGCCCCTCCCCGGCGCCGCGGCGGTCCTCGCGCTCGTCCTCCTCGCCGCAGGGCAGGCGCTGCCGTGGGTGCTCGGCGCGCTGATGACGCGCGCGGTGCGGACGCGCCTGGACGCGCCGCCATGGCTCGCGTTCGCGACGGGCGTCTACGTCGCGACGTTCGTCCCGGCGATCTTCCCGTGGACGCCCGCGGGCGGCGTCGCGCGCTGGCCTCTCGTCCTCCAGACCGCCGACGTCGTCGGCGAGCGCGGCGTGAGCTTCGTCTTCGCGGTCGTGAGCGGGCTCGTCGCGACGGGCATGACGCGCGCGTGGCGTCTCCGTCGGCCCTCGCGCGAGGTCGCGACGCCGCTCGCGGCGGCGACGCTTGTCGTCCTCGGTCTCCTCGCTCACGGTCTCGTCCGGAGGGCGCAGGTCGACGAAGCACGAGCGCGGGCCGAGCGCGCGACGGTGGCGCTCCTCCAGCCCGGGTTCGACGCCTTCGATCGCTGGGACGAGGCGCGGGCGGCGATGATGATCGAGCGCCTCACGAAGCTCACGCGGGCGGCCGAAGCACGAGGGGCCGAGCTCACCGTGTGGCCGGAGTCGGCCTACCCGTACACGATCGCGCGGAAGAGCCGGCGCGCGCCGACGGGCGCGAAGGCGGTCGTCCAGGGCGGCGTGCGAGGCCCCGTCCTCACCGGCGCGTACATGAGCGCGGGCGAGGGCCTCGGGACGAACGCCGCCTTCCTCGCGACGGCCGACGGCGCGATCAGCGCGCCGTACGAGAAGCGACACCTCCTCTGGTTCGGAGAGACGGTCCCCCTCGCCGACGTCTTCCCCTGGCTCCGTCGCGTCTTCGCGCGGGGGACGGGCCTCGTCCCGGGCACCGAGCACGTGCTCTTCGAAGCGGGCGCGATCCGGGCCGCGGTCCTCAACTGCTACGAGGACACCTTGCCGGCCGCAGGTCGCGAGGCCATGGCGACCTCGCCAAACCTGCTCGTGAACGTCACGAACGACGCGTGGTTCTCCGGCAGCAGCGAGGGCGAGCTCCACCTCCGCCTCGCCGTACTGCGCGCGATCGAGACGCGGCGGGATCTCGTCCGCGCCGTGAACCAGGGGCCGACGTCGTTCGTCGACGCGACCGGGCGCGTCGTCGCCCGCTACGACGCGGCCCTCCCTGGCCCGCTCCTCGTCCGCCCGGCGCTGCTCGACGGACCGCTCTCTCCGTACGCCCGGCTCGGAGACGCCTTTCCAATCGCTCTCCTCGGCGCGGCGCTCCTGGGCGTCGCGTGGGGCGTCCGACGTCGACCCCGGTGATGGCTCCCCCGAAATGCGGCGCGGGCGCCGATCCTCGCGGACGGCGCCCGGCGGCGTGACGTGACGGGAGACGCCCGCTCGTGAGAGCAGGCGTCAGACGGTCACTGGATGAGGTCCTTGAGCGCCTTGAGCGCCGTCGCGCGGACCTTCTTCGAGGCGGGCTTCGCCGGGAAGTGGCGGACCTGCTTGGTGAACGGGTCGAACCGCTCGCCGGCCGGGATCGCCTTCTTCTTGACGGCCTTGAGCTTGAGGAGGCCGGGGATCACGAACTCGCCCGGGCCACGCGAGCCGAGCTGCTTCTTGATCAGATCCGTGAGGCCTTCAAACACCTTGTTGACGCTCTTCTTGTCGAGCTCCGCGTAGGTCGCGATCTCGCCAATCACTTGAGCCTTGGTCAAACGCTTCGCAGCAGCCATTTGCGATTCCTCCTGTCGAACTCCACGGCGTCTTCCGCCGTTGGAGCAACCCGAACAGTCCGACCTTTTCCGCCGACCCGACCTCGAGCGCCCCTTTTTGGTCCCGAGCGAGCCCGCCGGAACCGCGACACGACCCATCGTTAACACCCCGTGTTCCATGCCCGCAAGGGGAAAACTGCGGTCTTCGGCGTTTTTGATCTCCAAAGCGCCTAGGATTCCCGTGCGAAGTGAGCCTGGACCTCGCGGGACCTCAGTCTTTCCCGGCCGATCCGCGCTTGCGAGTCGCAGGCAGTTTGCGGGTTTCTGCCTTGTCGGCTCCTGCCTTTGAAGAGCGCTTCACGGGAGGGCGCCGCTTCGGAGCGGCTGCCGCGCACAGGCGCTCGGTCTCCGCGCGCATGCGGCGGTCCTTCGCGGCCGTGTCGTGATCCCACCCGAGGAGGTGGAGCAGGCCGTGCGCGAGCAGCATCGTCACCTCGTCGACGAGCGCCGCGCCGCGCTCGCTCGCCTGCCTTCGCGCCGTAGGAATGCTGACGATGACGTCGCCGAGGACGTCGCCCGCGAGCTCGCCGTGAGCCCCTTCGCGCATCGCGAACGCGAGCACATCGGTGGGTCGATCCTTGTGCCGATAGACTTTGTTCAATTCATGGATGCGGTCGTCGTCGGTTAGGAGGAATGAGACCTCCAACTTCTTCAATTGAAGGAGTTCGATCATCGCAAAGATCCGCCTCTTGATCTCGGCTCGTTCGATCCCGCGGTGAGGCCCGCGCTCGATGGTCAGCTCTGCTGTCACGATCGCGGCGAGTAGCCTTGGCGCGAGGTATGGTCAACGTGCAACATGGGCCGCGTCCGATGAACGAGCTCTCGCGGAGCGTCACGTCCGAGACGTCCCCGCTCCCCGCGTGGATCGCGCGAACGTGCGTGCTCGTCCCCGCGTTCGACGCCGCGCGGACGCTCGCGTCCGTCGTGGAGGACGTGCGCCGAGCGCTCTCCGAGTGCTCGGCGCGCATCCTCGTGGTCGACGACGGGTCGACGGACGGAACGGGCCGTGTCGCGAGCGAGCTCGGTTGCGAGGTCGTCGCCCACGATCGCAACCGCGGCAAGGGCGCCGCCCTCAGGACGGGCCTCGCGACGGCGCACGCACGAGGTCACGTCGTCGCGCTGACCGTCGACGCCGACGGACAGCATCGCGGCGAAGACGCCCGCGCCCTGGTCCTCGCGGCAGCGTCGCCCGATGCGCTGGTCCTCGGCGTGCGGGATCTCGTCGCGGCAGGAGCGCCGAAGGCGAATCGCGTCTCCAACGGGATCTCGAACTTCTTCCTGTCGCGCTTCGCAGGCCTTCCCCTCCGCGACACGCAGTGCGGTCTCCGCCGGTACCCCATCGGGGCGTCGCTCGCGCTCGGCTCGTCGGCCGAGGGCTACGACTTCGAGGCCGACGTGCTCCTCCGGGCGGTGTGGGCGGGCCTCGACGTCGTCGAGCAACCGATCCGCGCCGTGTACCCCGCGGACCGGACGACCCACTTCCACGTCGTGCGCGATCCGTGGCGCATCATCCGTACCGTGGTCTCCGCCGTCGCCCGCCAGCGGAGGCACGGGTGAGGCGCGGACGCGCGGTCCGCTTCGCACGTGCCACGGGCATCGGCCTGGTCCTCGGGGTCGCCACGCTCGGCCTCGCGCACGTCGCGATCGATCCGCTCGTCCGCCCGACGATGCCCGCGCTCCAGGCGTCGTTCGGCCCCGGGCCGCTCCCGCGCACCGACGCACCGGACGGACGCACCGCGAGCGCGGGCAAGGGCTGGTCGTCGTCGGTCGGTCGCGTCCGCGTCGTCCGCCTCGCAGGCTCGCCCGAGGAGATCGGCGCGCAGCACGCGACGCTCCTCCGCGAGCGGATGCTCGCGAATGAGCAGGTCCTCTGGGACGGCTTCCGCGAGGTGATGCCGTTCGCGCCGATCCGAGCGCTCCTCTTCGACGTCGGGCGCGTGCGCTACCGCGGGGTGGACCGCGGGTTCCCCGAGGCGCGTCGCCGCGAGGTCGCCGCCGAGGCGCGCGCGTTCTCGCCAGATCCGTACGAGGAGCACCTCGCGACGTATCCGCGCATGGTCCTCCTCCATGCGCTCTACGACATCGCGCTCGGCTTCGAGCGCTCGCCGCTCCTCGGCGGTTGCACGTCCTTCGGCGTGGGGGCGGAGACGACCGCGGACGGGCACGTCCTCTTCGCGCGGGCGTTCGACTTCGAGGTCGCCGACGTCTTCGACGAGGACAAGGTCGTCTTCCTCGTCGCGGAGGACGGCCGCATCCCGCTCGCCAGCATCGCATGGCCGGGCTTCGTCGGCGTCGTGTCGGGCATGAACGCGAAGGGCGTCTCGGCCGTCGTACACGGGGGCCGCGCGCGCGAACCGCGCGCCGAGGGCGTGCCGGTCGCGTTCTCGATGCGCGAGGTGCTCGGGCAGGCGGAGGACGCGGACCAGGCGGCCGCGATCCTCGCGCGCGAGGCCGTCATGGTGTCGCACATCGTCTTCCTCGCGGACGCCCGCGGACGCTTCGTCGTCGTCGAGCGAGCGCCTGGCGAGCCTGCCCACATCCGTTCCGCGGAGGTCCTGCCCGGTCGTGCGACGGTGACGAACCACTTCGAGGGCCCGCTCGCGGGAGACCCCCGGGACGCCGAGGTCCGCGCCCACACGACGACGCTCGCGCGCCGCGCCCGCATCGACGAGCTCGTCCGTGCGCTCCCGCCGGAGAGCGTCACCCCCCGAGCCATGGTCGAGCTCCTCCGCGACCACCGGTGCGCGGGCGCGGAGACGTGCCCGCTCGGCGATCGCCGCGCGATCGACGCCTTCATCGCGACGCACGGCTTCGTCGCGGACCTCACCAGCCGGGCGATGTGGGTCTCGGAGGGTCCGCGCCTCTCCGGACGTTTCGTGAAGATCGACGTCGCCGGCCTCGTCTCACGTGTGGATGTGCCCGCTGCTCCTGGAGAAGCCGAGCTCGAAGCCGTCGCGGCCGACGAGGTCCTCGGCGACGCGCGCTACGGCGAAGCGCGGAAGGTCGCCGGCGGTCCCTTGATCGGCAAGCGCAACGCGACGAGGACGCCGTGAGGCGGCGCGAGCTCTTGCGACTCGCCGGCGCGGCGCTCGTCATGGCAAAGGCGTCGCGCGCGGCCGCAGACGACGCCGGGGCGCCGCCTCCCCGGGAGGAGCTCGCCGGGGAGAAGCTCGACGCGCTCCTCGCCGACGTCGCGAAGGCGCGGCGCGCGACGAAGACGCTGCGCGCGAGCTTCACGCAGGAGCGCAGGCTGAGCCTCCTCGCGACGACGGTGAAGTCGACGGGCGCGCTCGCGTTCGCCGCACCCGAACGCCTCCGCTGGGAGCTCCTCCCGCCGGACGACGTCGTCTACTGGATCGGACCCGAAGGCCTCTCCTACCGGACGCGCTCGTCGCGCGCGACGGTCCCTACCGCGGGCGCGAACGTCACGCGCGCGTTGGCCGACGTCCGCGCGATGTTGACCGGCGACGTGAAGGCGCTCGAGCAGCGCTACGTGCTCGCGGCGTCGAAGACTTCGAGCGACGTCGAGATTCGCGGTACAGCGAAGGACCCGAAGGTGTCCAGCGTGCGCGCGTTCAGGCTGGTCCTCGACCGCAACCTCGTGAGGCCGGTGCGCGCGCGGCTCGTCGAGGGCAAGAGCGACACGATCGATCTCGTCTTCGCGAGCGTCGCCGTCGACGTGCCGATCGATCCCGCCCTGATGCGCCCCTGACCCGAAAACTTGGCCGCTCGGCGGGCGATTTCGCATGCTCGCGCCCGAGGTACCGTCATGGGCGAAGCGCTGAAGATCGATCGCGAGAGCACGTCGCACGTCCCCGAGCGGCGTCGTCACCGGGTCTACGTCACGCGGAACACGGAGTATCACTTCCGCGACGGCTTCTGTGTCGCGGTGCGTGACCGTCGCTCCGGCGACTTCTTGCAGGGCCACCTCGCGGTGCAGCGTCGCCTCCACGGCGGCCTGCGGTTCTTCTCGAACGGCGCGATCGTCCCGAACTCCGGCGACCCGCAGCCTGGCGAAGCCCTCTACTTCGCGGCCGAGGGGCGCGATCTCGTGACGAGCCCGGTCGAGAAGATCGAGCGCCCCGCCAAGACGCTCGTCGCGGCGTACCCCTCCCCGCCCCCGGCGCGCTGAGCCACGCGGGCCGTCGACCTGCCCGCGAGGTCGTACTAGGCTCCCGCTCGTGCTCGCCGTCCCGCCCCGATCCGAGATCCGCGCACGTCCGCTCGAGACTGCGCGCCTCCAGCTCCATCCGCTCGACGCCACGGACACGCGCGATCTGTGGACCTCGGTCGAGGCGTCGCGCGCCCACCTCGAGCCATGGCTCCCGTGGGTCCCGTTCAACATCGACCTCGACGCGAGCGGGCGGTACGCCGAGGCGAGCGCGTCCGACTGGGACGCCGCGCGCGCGTGCCGCTTCTCGATCCGCGAGAAGCAGAGCCGCCGCTTCCTGGGCGTGATCGGGCTCGAGGCGTTCGCCCACCTCCACGAGAGCGTGGAGCTCGGATACTGGCTCCGGCACGACTGCACCGGCAAGGGGCTCATGACGGAGGCCGGGCGCGCGGTCCTCGACTGGGCGTTCGGTCCGGTGAACGCGCATCGCGTTCGCGTCGCGGCGGCGACCGACAACCACGCGTCGCTCTCGGTGATCGGGCGCCTCGGCTTCCGCTTCGAGGGGATCGCGCGTCAGGCGGAGCGCTGCAACGGCCGCTGGCTCGACCATGCCGTCTTCGCGCTCCTCGTCGCGGATCCGCGCCCGACGGGCTGATCGCTCAAGATCTCTCCGGACCCGCCGTTCGCTCGGGTCGTGAACCAAAGGCGGAGCACGATCGCGGCGGTCCTCGTCGCCTCTCTCGGCGCGGCCGGGACCGCACGCGCCGAGGAAGCGGCGAGCCCCCGAGGCGTCCGCGTGCACGTGGCCGCCGGCGCCGCCCACGCGCTCGGGACGCCCCAGGGCAGGGAGTTCGGGACGGGCGGCGGCGGCACGGCCGCGGTCGAGCTTCCGCTCGGAGCGGCGCTCGGAGCTCAGGCCTCCGTGGGCGCCCTCGTCCTCTCGAAGGGCGAGAGCCCGGCGGACCCGGGCGTCCAGCCGACCGGGACGGGCATCGCCGGGTTCGGCACGCTCGGGCTTCGCTACCGCGCGTGGGGCGCGCGCGCTCCGGCCGGCCCGTGGATCGACGCGAACGGCGGCGTCGCCGGGACCGGCACGGTCGCGCGGCCCGTCGTCTCGGCGCACCTCGGCTGGGAGATGCGCATCGCGCGGAGCAGCCGCTGGGATGCGGGGCCGTTCCTCGGATACTCGCAGATCGTCCAGCCTGCGGGCGACCTCCGCTCGAACGACGCGCGCGTCCTCTGGGCCGGCATCTCGGTGAGCCTCGGCGCGCCCGAACGGGCGTACGTCTCGCCCCCTTCCGTCGAGCCGGCGCTTCCTCTCCCCGCACCTCCGGCCGCCCGCCCCGACCAGGACGGCTTCGCGGACGCGTACGACACGTGCCCCGGGGAGGCCGCGCCCGTGAGCGAGGCCGACCGTGACGGCGGCTGCGTGGGCGACGTCCGCATCGTCGAGGACCGCATCGTGCTCGGCGACGTCATCCTGTTCGACTTCGACAGCCCACGAATTCGAAGCCGGAGCCACCGGCTCGTCCACAAGATCGCCGACGTCATCCTCGCCGCGCCCGAGGTCCAGACCGTCAGCATCGAAGGTCACGCCGACGCCGTCGGGACCGACGCGTACAACCAGCACCTCTCGCTCGCGCGGGCGGAGAGCACGCGAACCATGCTCGTCCACTTCGGCGTGCCCACGGAGCGGCTCGTCGTCGTCGCGCACGGCAAGGGTCGGCTCAAGGTGCAGACCGCGCGGCCGCACCAGGGCAACCGCCGCGTGGAGCTGATCGTCTCGCGCCGCCGAGAGCTCCGCGAGGTGTCCAAGGAGAGCATGCCCGCCGCGCGTGGGGCGGGCGAGCGAGGTCAGCCGTGATCCGGACGAAGAGCGGGAGCATGTTCCGAGCCCTCGGGCTCGCCGCGAGCGCGGGCGTCGCGCTCGCCGCGCTCGTGAGCTCGGCGGGGTGTGGCTCGGAGACGGCGCTCGTCGGCGGCCGCTGCCGTGACGGCCTCGTCGCGGAGGGCAGCACGTGTCGCCGGCCGGGGACCGGTCCCGGGGACACCGCGGCGAGCGCCACGGAGCCACCGCTCGCCGGCACGGTCGATCCCGAGGCGGAGACGACGAGCGGGGTCGTCGAGGTGACCTCCGACGCGAGCGCCCCCGTCCTGACGATCGCGGACGACGCCGCCGTCCCTCTCGCCCCGTCGTTCGTCGACGCCGGGCTCGAGACCGCCGACGCCGACGTCGAGCTCGTGTGCACGTCGCCGCTCGTCGCGTGCCGCGGCAGCTGCATCCCCGTCCACGCCGATCCGGCCAACTGCGGGGCGTGCGGCAAGAGCTGCCCGTCGAACATCTGCGTGAACGGGGAGTGCCAGGGCGCGACCCCCGGCGACATCGTCCTCGTCGGGCACGACTTCGCGGAGGCGTGGGAGGGCTCCGCGCAGGCGAAGGTCCTCGTCAACGCCGTCGCGATCGCGACGACGGATCCCGTCCGCGTCCTGACCTGGGAGGACGGCGCGAGCGACGCCTCTGTCGCCAGCGTGAAGGCGCTCGTCCGACAGGGGCTCCAGAACCGACGCGTGCAGTATGCACGCGCCTCGGCGAGCACCCTCACGGCGGACAGCCTCGCCACGAGCTACGACGTCGTCCTCCTCTTCGACGGGGCCGGACCGGATCCGGTGACGCTCGGCGCGTCGTGGGCCTCCGGGCTCGGACGCTTCGCGCAGAAGGGCGGCGTCGTGATCGCGCTCGACGGCGCGGCCTCCGGCATGCCGGCGCTCGTCACCGCCGCCGGCCTCCTCGACGTGCCCGCCCACGAGATCCTCTCCGTCGGCGCGCACCTCGTCGTCACGGCGCCGAACGACGTCGTCGGCCGCCAGGTCCTCTCGCCCTACGCCGCCGCCGGCGTCTCGGTCGCCTTCCCGTCCGTCTCCGCGCCTTCCTCCGACGTCACCTGGGTCGTGCGCGCCGGAGAGGACGCGGGGCTCGGCGCGCCCGTGGTGGTGCACAGGACGGTGCGCTGATCAGCGGAGGCGGTCGACGAGCGCGCGTACGCGGGCGATCCCGTCGGCGCTCTGCGCGCCGTACCAGGACAGGTCCTTGCCGAGCGTGCGCACGATGCGCCGTCCGCCGTCTTCGGCGGCAGGGATGGGGAGCCGGCGGAAGACCTCCGCGTCGTCCTCCGTGAAAGGATGTGGCTCGTCGGGGAGGAGGACGATCTCCGGCGCGCGCGCCGTCACCTCCTCGAACGTCACGCGCGGGTAGCGCGTGTCCTTGCCGGCGACCTTCTCCGGCGGGAGAGGGCGCGCCTTTCCGAGGTCGGCCGCGAGCGGATAGCGACGCTCCCGATCGGCGAAGACGTTCTGGGCCCCCGCGAGGTCGAGCATGTCGCTGATGAACGTGTCCCCGTGCACCGTCATGAGCGGGTCCATCCATATCGGGCAGAACGCGCGGAGCGGGACGACCTTCGCGCGCGCCACCGAGGCCTCGTGGAGCGCCGTGTACGCGCGCTTGACGAGGTCTCTGACGGCGGGGTCCCGCTCGACGCGGAAGATCCGCGCGAGCTTCGCGACGTGCGCGATCCCGCGGGTGACCGTCTTCGGGAAGGCGACGTAGACGCGGATCCCCGCCTGGGCGATCTTCTCGAGGTCGCCCCTCGTGTTCTCCTCCTGGTTCGCGACGACGAGGTCAGGCGAGAGGTCGAGGATCGCCTTCACGTCCGGGTTCTTCGTCCCGCCCACGGAGGGGACCTTCGCGACGACGTCCTTCGGCAGCTCGCAGTAGTCGGTCCGTCCGACCAGCGCGTCGCCGCAGCCGATCGCCGCGATCGTGTACGTGTCGCTCGGGACGAGGGAGACCACCCGTCGCGGCGCGCCCGGGAACGTGAGCTCGCGGAGGCGATCGTCCTCGATCCGGAGGAGCATCAGTCGTCTTCCGGGGGAGGCGGCGGGCCGGGCGGACCGCCATCGGCGTGGATCCCGACGTGCGCGGCGCAGTCGGCCCAGACGAGGTCGGAGCACCGTCGCGCGGAACGAGCGACGCACGTGATGACGAGCTCCGACTCGCGCTCGATGATCCGATCGAGGATGAGCTCGCATCCGCGGTCGCACTCGTCGGCGGAGCACTGGCGCGAGGCCTTCGCCTTGCACGAGCGCGCGCAGGTGTCGATCGGACCGTTCGTCGGCTCGAGAGCGCGACACGCCGCGAGGAGCGCCGGGACGAGGACGAGGGTTGCCGAGAGGGCGCGGAGATTCATCGCGTGGGAGGAGCCTTCTACCGCTCCAGCGTGACGAACTCCACCCCGTCCGTCTCGCCAGGGCGCCGCTCCACCTCGCGGAAGGCACTGCGATCGAACGGCGGAAAGAACGTGTCCCCCGAGAGGCGCTGCTTCACCTCGGTCCAGTAGAGACGCGTCGTCCGCGGGAGCGCCTCGGCGTAGATCGCGGCGCCCCCGACCACGCGGGGCTCGGGATCGATCGCCCAGGCCGCCTCGAGCGCCGCGTCGAAGGACGAGAACACCTGCACTCCCTCCGGTACGACGAGGGCCGAGCTCCGGCTGACGACGAACGTCGTGCGACCGGGGAGCGCGCGGCCGATCGACTCCCAGGTCCGACGGCCCATGATCATGACGTGCCCCATCGTCACGTTCTTGAAGTGACGGAGATCCTCCGGGAGCTTCCAGGGCAGCCCACCGTCGACGCCGATGACGCCGCCCTCGGCGACCGCGACGACGATCGCGAGCGGCTTCACACCGAGACCTCGGCCGCGATGTGCGGATGCGGGTCGTAGCCGTCGAGCCGGATGTCCTCGAAGCGGAAGGCGAAGAGGTCCTTCACCTCGGGGTTCAGCCACATCACCGGGAGCTTCCGCGGCTCGCGCGAGAGCTGCAGCTTCGCCTGCTCCACGTGGTTCTTGTAGAGGTGCGCGTCGCCGAACGTGTGGACGAACTCCCCGGGACGGAGGTTCGTCACATGCGCGATCATCATCGTGAAGAGCGCGTAGCTCGCGATGTTGAAGGGGACACCGAGGAACGCGTCGCCGCTCCGCTGGTAGAGCTGGCACGAGAGCTCACCGTCCTGGACGTAGAACTGGAAGAGCGTGTGACAGGGCGGGAGCGCGACCTGATCCGCCTCGCGGGGGTTCCACCCGCTCACGATGAGGCGCCGGCTGTGGGGATTTTCCACGATGTCGCGGAGGAGCCGCGCGATCTGATCGACGCCGTCCTTCCGGTAGCCCCCGTCCTCGCCCTTCGTCGCGCCGAAGTTCCGCCACTGGTGCCCGTACACGGGACCGAGGTCCCCTTCCTTGCGCCCGAAGCGGGCCGTCTGCTCGGGCGTCGCCCACTCGTTCCAGATGCGTACGCCCGCCTCCTGCAAGGACCGAACGTGCGTGTCGCCGCGGAGGAACCAGAGCAGCTCGTGGACGATCGACTTCAAGTGCAGCTTCTTCGTCGTCACGAGCGGGAAGCCCTCCCGCAGATCGAAGCGCATCTGGTGACCGAACACGCCGAGGGTGCCGGTGCCCGTGCGATCCTTCCGCTCCTTGCCCTCGGTGAGGAGACGGCGAAGGAGGTCGTGGTACTGCTCCATGGGTCTCTGACGTATCACGCGCAGAGGGGGGTGGGAACGTACCCGGGCCACGGAAAGCAGCCGTGACCACGAAGGAAACGTGCGACCCGCTCCCCTCGGGCGAGGCGACGCGCGGGTTGCGCCTCCGCGTCGCTTCACACGGGGAGAGCGGCATGCTCTGCTTTGGTTTCACGGAAAGGGAGGTCACGCATGATCGAGACGATGCGCTTTGCCACCGTTGCGTTCTTCATGTCAGCCGCTTCGCTCACCGCGTGCAGCGCGGAAGTGCCGACGGAGCCGGAGACTTCCGATGGCGCGGAGGCGCCCGTCGCTCCGCAGGCCGAGTCGAACGAGGAGAGCGACACGTCCCCGACATCGCCCCGCGTGGCGGTCGACGTCGTCGGGCTCACTCCACGCGTACTCCGGAAGATCTCCGGGATGCCGGCCAGCCACGAACCGATCGACGTTCCGGTCTTCTGACACCCAGGGGGCGCGCGCCACAACTGCTCAGCGCAGCGCCATGAGCGAGGCGACGGCCCAGCCGTTCTCGCGGACGACGAGATCCTGGGTGCGCTTCCACCCGCGCGCGTCGATCTGGATCGGGTAGCGGCCGGCGGGGACCCGGACCCGCGCGACGGCGATGCGCGCAGGGAGGGTCTCCCAGCTCCGCGTGTCGGGGGTGTCGAGGGCGGTGAGCGTCGCCTGCGCGGCGATCGATCCGAGGAAGCCGACGATGTTGTCGCGACCCGCGGCCGTCTGGATCCCTTGCCCGACCGCGACGCGCGCGATGAGGCGGGTGATGGCGGAGAGGATGATCTTCCCCTCGATCTTCTTCCACTCCTCGCGCACCTCGCGGTCGACGTCGATCGCCTCCTCGAGCTCGAGGTACCGGCCGCCGAGGCGGAGGGACGGCGTCGCGTAGCGGCCCTGACCGGGCGCGAGCGTCGGGAAGTTCACCCACGACACGAGGCCTTGCACGGCGAGCTTGTTCGCCTGCTCGTAGTCGTTCGGCGAGATCGCTCCGGAGACGTACGTGAGCGCGAGGCCGATGGGGATGCGCTGCGCGATCTTGTGCGGGACGCGACCGAAGCCGACGACGAAGAGGATCTCCCCCATGCCGTCCGACTTCGGCGGGGGCGCCCCCTCCTCGAGGAGCGCCTGGAGGCGCGGGCTCCGGTAGGAGCCGATCGGCGCGAGCCGGCGGACGGCGTCCTTCAAGGAGCCGAAGCTCGCGAACTGCAGCGCCTCGTCGTAGTAGCGGAGCGCCTCGTCGACCTCGCCGCTCTTCTCGTAGGTGAAGCCCGCCAGCATGCTGCCGAGCCCGACGACGGGGTTCGCGGGCTGGTTCAGCTGGTCCTTGTAGTACTTCTGCACGACGGAGAGCCGCCGCGCCTCGACCCGCGCCCCGTTCAGGTCGCCGAGCTCGAGGTAGTTCACCATGTTGAGCGTGTTGACGAGGAGCTTCTCGTAGGGCGGCGCGACGTACTTGCCGCTCGAGCCGCTGAAGACGTACTCGCCGATCGAGTCGCCCGCGTTGCGGGCGAGGTCGAGCATGTCGATCGCCTTGTCCGCCGCCTCGAAGTCTCGCCGCGCGAGGTCGAACTTCGCGGCCCCCTGCTGGATGCTCCCGCGGTCGAGCACGAGGAGCGCGTTGTCGCCCTGGATCTCCTTCGGGAGATCCTTCTCGCTCGCCACGTCGAGCTCTTCGTTCACGGCCGCGATCGCGCGCTTGGCGTCGCCGGCGTCGAGCGCCGTGCGCATGCGGAGGGTCCTCGCCTCGTGCCCGCCGCACCCGACGAGGCACGTGAGCGAGAGGCCGAGCGCGAGGGCGCCGAATCGGACGGGCAGCACGACGCTACTTGATCGCCTTCGTCACGTACGTCTTCCTCTGCCAGCGGATCTCGCTCGTCTCGACGTCGATGACCTGCATGAAGAGGAAGTACTGCACGCGCCGCATGTCCTCGGTGCGCTCGTCGTTGCCCGCGACCTTGCCCGTGATGAAGTACTTCACGCCGAGCTGCTTGCCGTACTTCACCACGTTCGCCGGGTTGAAGACCGCGCTCTGCTGGCCCTCGACCTCGCGGATCATCTGGTTCTGGCGCTCGCGCGAGACGACCCGGACGACCTGCGCGTCGACGAGCCAGCTCTCGGCCTCGCCCAGCATCGCGTCGAGCATCGAGTCGATGTGCTCGCTCGTCGAGTTCTGGAACGGGAAGATCGCCACCGTCGGCTGCGGGTTCGTCGTCCGCCACTCGTTCATGACCGGAGCGGCGCGGAGGTGGTTCAAGGTCTCCTTGAGCGCGCGCTGGACGTCGTCCTTGTCGAGGCCCGTCGAGAGGGCGTGTGCGTCGATCGACGGATCGTTCGCGCCCCGGACGACCTCTTTCCCTCCGCAGCCGGGGAGGACCGCGAGGGCGAGCGGGAGGACGAGAGCGGCCTGGAGGAAGCGAAGCATCGTCACGGAGTCACCTCGGGAGGGGTTCTAGGGAGCCGGCGGCGGGAGAGAGCCTAGCGCAAAGCCCTGACCTTCGACGGACGAGCCCTGCTCGTTCTTCAGAGGGCCCGGACGGCCCCCTCGACGACGGCGCGGAGGGTCGCCCCGTCCTGCGCCCCGTCGAGGCGCTGGGTCCCGACGAACAGCGTGGGGAGGCCGTGGCCCTTGGCGGCGCGGAAGGTCTCGCCGTCGGCCTTGATGCGCGCCTCCGTCTCGGGCGCGGCGACGCACGCCCGGAACCGAGCGACGTCGAGCCCCTGCTTCGCGGCGATCTGCTCGCAGCCCTCCCGCGTGAGCTCCTCCACCGGGGCGAGGACGAGCGCATCCGCCATCTCGTCCCCCTTGCCGAGCTCTTCGGCGCAGCAGGCGGCCTTGGCCGCATCCATCGCGTGCGGATGCATGCGGAGCGGGACGTGCTTCCGCACGAGATGGATCGCGTCCGCGTGCGCGGCGACGACGGGGGCGAGCTCCTTGTGCGTCATCCGACAGTAGGGGCACTCGAAGTCGATGAAGTCGACGATCGTGACCTTCCCACGCGGAGCCTTCGAGATCTCGGCGAGGATGACCTCGGGGGTCTTGCCGTCGCTCACGATCTTGGGCTTCATCTGGAAGCCGACGGCCGCCGGGACGGACGTCGCGAGCAGGAGCGCGAGGACGGCGAGACCAGGCTCGAGCCTCCCCGCCGGCGGATCCCACGCACGGAGCGCACGGAGCACGGAGAGCGCGGCGAGCACGACCATCGACCCGTCGACGACGAGGCAGTACGGGCAGAACGTGCGATGGGCGATCTGCCAGCCGATGAGGCCGATCGCGACGATCGCGCCGCCCGTCGCGATCGCAGCCTGAGCGATGCGGGCGCGCCGCCCCGGGACGAGAGACGCGAGGACGACGGCGAGGAGGCCCGCGATGCCGAAGACCGGGAGCGGAACGCCGAACGGATAGCCGAGCCCGCTGTGCTCCCGGATCGAGCCGCAGCCGCTGCCCGCACCGTCACACAGAACCGGCGCGTGCCTGACGTAGTCGACGAGGAGCACGCTGCTCCCGGCGAGGGCGAAGAGGCCGAGGACGATGCCGAGCCAGAACGGGAGGCGCTTGGGGGAGGACGGCATGAGGAGCTCGCCGAGAGCATAGTCCGGGTCCAGGGAGAGCGCCCGCTCGGTCCCATCGACGCCCCGCGGGAAACCGCGTAGGAAGGGGGCCGATGCGAAAGCCACTACCCTCGCGAAACGCCGTGCTGGACCTCCTCGGGGGCGAGGGTCGGCCCGTCCACGCGCAGGAGATCGCGAAGCGCTTGGACGTCGGCCCTGCGAGCTTCGACGGCCTCCTCCGGATGCTCGACTCGCTCGTCTTCGACGGCGTCCTCCGCGCGCGAGGGCAGCAGTTCGAGCTCGAAGGCGGCAAGGCGAAGGCGAAGGCGCCGCGTGACGAGCGGCCGGCCCGGACGGAGCGGGGCGAGCGGCCCGCGCGGGGCGAGCGGCCCCTCCGGGGCGAGCGGCCGGCACGAGATCGGCGCGACGGCGTCCTCACGATCAACCCGCGCGGCTTCGGGTTCGTCGCGAGCCCGGTCGCGACGGGAGACGACGTGTTCATCCCCGCCGAGTCGCTCTCCGGCGCGATGCACGGGGACAAGGTCGTCGTCGAGATCGTGGCGCGCGGCCATCGCGGCGCCGAGGGACAGATCGTGGAGATCAAGGAGCGCAGCCACACGCGCGTCTCCGGCATCCTCCGCCGGCGCGCGAAGAGCGCCTGGGTCGAGCCCGACGACCCGCGCGTGCGTGGACCGGTCGTGCTGACGAACGAGATCGACATGCGCGACGGCGAGGGGAACAGCGGCGTGGACGGCCAGGTCGTCGTCGTGCAGATCACGCGTTTCCCGACCGAGCCGAACGAGAACCCCGAGGGCAAGCTCGTCGCCGTGCTCGGCGCGCCGGGCGAGCTCTCGGTCGAGATCAGGAAGATCCTCCTCCTCGAGAAGGTCGAGGAGGTCCACGGAGACGCGGCGATCGCCGAGGCGGAGGCCTACGGCCTCGAGGTGCCGGAGGAGATGCTCGCCGGCCGCGAGGATCTCACGCACATCCCGCTCCCGACGATCGATCCCGACGACGCGCGCGATCACGACGACGCGGTCTGGGTCGAGAGGACGAGCGGCGGCGGATACCAGCTCTGGGTCGCGATCGCCGACGTGAGCTCCTACGTGCGCCCGGGAACGAAGATCGACGAGGAGGCGCAGGCTCGCGGCTGCAGCATCTATCTCCCCGATCGCGCGATCCCGATGCTCCCGCGTGCGCTCTCCTCGAACCTCTGCTCGCTCCTCCCCGACGTCATCCGGCTCTGCCTCTGCGTCCACGCCGAGCTCGACGCGAAGGGGAACGTCAAGAGCACGCGACTCATCCGCGGCTTCATGCGGAGCGCGGCGAAGCTCACCTACGGCGGCGTCGCGAAGGCGCTCGGCTTGACCGAGGAGGGGACCGATCAGCCGAAGGCGATCGAGATGATCGACGGGCTCCGCGTGGCGGCCGAGCTCTCGCGGCTCCTCCGCGGCAAGCGGATGAAGCGGGGCGCGCTCGACTTCGACCTCCCGGAGGCGGTCGTGAAGCTCGGGCCGGACGGCAAGCCGATCAGCGTCGGCAAGCGGTCGCAGGACCCGGGGATGAAGAAGGCGTACCAGCTCATCGAGGAGCTGATGCTCTTCGCGAACGAGACGGTCGCAGAGTGGCTCTTGAAGAACGAGCTGCCCGGCGTCTTCCGCGTGCACCTCGCGCCGGATCCGAAGAAGCTCGAGCGGCTCGCTTCGATGTGCGAGGCGCTCGGCGTCGAGTTCGACGTCGACGAGACGCAGACGCCGAAGGGCCTCGCGACGCTCCTCAAGACCTTCGCGGATCATCCGAGCGCCAACGTCTTGAACAGCTTGCTGCTCCGATCGATGAAGCAGGCGACGTACGACGTCGCGAACCTCGGCCACTTCGGCCTCGCGTCGCAGGCGTACCTCCACTTCACGTCGCCGATCCGCCGGTACCCGGACCTCGTCGTGCACAGGATCGTGCACGCGGCGCTCGAGAAGGACGGAGCGGCGCGGCGAAAGGCGCTCGCACGCTCGGCGAAGCAGGAGTCCCTCGAAGAGGCGGCGCTCGCGTCGTCGATCGCGGAGCGCCGCGCGATGGAGATCGAGCGCGCGACGGTGGACGTCTACCGCTGCTTCTACATGATGAACCACATCGGCGAGCGCTTCGAGGGGGGGATCTCGGCCTTCGTCGGCTCGGGCTGCTTCGTCACGATCGACGATCCGTTCGTCGACGTGCTCGTCCGCACGGAGGACATGGGCGGCGACTTCGTCATCGACGACGAGGGCCTCACCGCGACGAGCTCGCGGAGCGGAGACTCGATCCGCCTCGGGGATCGGGTGATGGTGGAGATCAGCGACTGCGCGATCCTGAGGCGAACGGTCTACGCGTGGCTCGTGAGCGGCGAGGCGCGGCGCGGCGGGACGCGCGGAGCCCGGGCCGAGCGGCCCGTTCGGAGGCCGTTCGAAGGAGGAGGCG